>NZ_JBYTST010000003.1:0-422090 GCF_058111565.1 Telluria sp. AZSoR62 | reverse complement strand
GTAATCCGCACCGGCAAGCCATTTGACGCAAATTACCCGTCGAAACGGCTTGCCATTCAAGACGGTATCTGACCCCGGTTTTAGGGGTACGCGCCAAAAAAAAAGCGCGCCCAGGGCGCGCTTTTGTATTACCGCATGCGTGACGATCAACGCATCGTTTCGATCATCTGCTTGAGCTTGATCGAGTCCGCCACGAAAGCCCGGATGCCTTCGGCCAGCTTCTCGGTGCCCATCGCGTCTTCGTTGAGCATGAAGCGGAAGGTCTTCTCGTCCACCGTGATCTTTTCCAGGCCAGCCTGCGGCTCGGCGACCAGCTTGCGCTCGAGCGGGGCATCGCTGTCGGCCAGCTTTTGCAGCAGGTCCGGGGAAATGGTCAGCAGGTCGCAGCCGGCCAGTTCCTGGATCTGCGAGGTGTTGCGGAAGCTCGCGCCCATCACTTCGGTCTTGTAGCCGAAGGTGCGGTAGTACTGGTAGATGCGCTTGACCGACTGCACGCCCGGATCGTCGGCGCCCTGGTAGTCGGTGCCGGTCGATTTCTTGTACCAGTCGTAGATGCGGCCCACGAACGGCGAAATCAGCTGCACGCCGGCGTCGGCGCAGGCGATCGCCTGGCACAGCGAGAACAGCAGGGTCAGGTTGCAGTGGATGCCTTCCTTTTCCAGGATCTCGGCGGCGCGGATGCCTTCCCAGGTCGAGGCAATCTTGATCAGGACGCGCTCGCGCGAGACGCCGGCCTTTTCGTACAGCGCGATCAGCTCGCGGCCCTTGGCAACGGTGGCTTCGGTGTCGAAGGACAGGGCGGCATCGATCTCGGTCGAGACGCGGCCCGGCACGAATTTCAGGATTTCGACGCCGAAGGCGATCAGGAGGCTGTCGACGACCGCTTCCGTCGACGCATCCGGCGCGTCGGCGATTGCCTTTTCCAGCAGCGGGCGGTATTCCGGCTTCTGCACGGCCTTCAGAATCAAGGAAGGGTTGGTGGTCGCATCCTGCGGCGTGTAGGCCTTGATCGACTGGAAGTCGCCGGTGTCGGCCACAACGGTGGTGTATTGCTTGAGTTGTTCGAGTTGGTTCATCTTGGGTCTCGGTGGGAATGAGTAAAACGTGCGTTCTTAAACGAAATCGGTGCCGTCCATGAAGGCGGCAAGCATGCGCTCGAGCCCCACGCGGTCTTCGTCGGAAAAGCGGTCAAGCACCGGGCTGTCGATATCGAACACGCCGAGCACTTCGCCATCCTTGATGAGCGGGATCACGATCTCCGAATTCGAGGCCGAATCGCAGGCGATATGGCCCGGGAAGGCGTGCACGTCGGCCACCACGATGGTCTTGCGCTCGACCGCGGTGGTGCCGCAGACGCCGCGGCCGAAAGGAATGCGGGCGCAGGCCGGCTTGCCCTGGAAGGGGCCGACCAGCAGGTCCTGGCCGTCGCCCTTACGCCCCGGTACGGTGAAGTAGAAGCCGGCCCAGTTCAGGTCGGCGAGGGTGTCGTAGACGAGTGCCGAGAATTGCGCGGCGTTGGCCATCAGGCTGCGCTCGCCTTCGAGGACGCTCTCGACCTGGCGTTCCAGCAAGGCGTAGTCGGGACGGTCGCTGCGTTCTGGATTGATGTGCATGAGGGGTGTCCGGGTGCTTTGGAAACCGCGTATTTTACACCCGAGGCGAGGTGCGCACTTTTGCAGCGCCGCTGTTCAGCCGATGAAGGAATCGAACTGCATGTCGAATTCCTGCAGCGCCTTCTGCGCGTTCTGCATCTTCTTCCGAAATTCCGGCCCGCGCTGCAGCGCCAGGCCCACGGCCAGCACGTCGATCACGACCAGGTAGGCCAGGCGCGCCGAGATCGGCGTGTAGGGGTCGATCGCGAACACCAGGTCGATCGGAATGAACAGGGTCGCGATATCGGCCAGCGGCGTGCCGGACGGCGCCAGCACGATCACGTCGGCGCCGCCGCGGCGGGCCAGCTTGGCCGAGCGGGTGAGGGCCGGATTGTTGCCGCGCTGGGAGATCGCCACCACCGCATCGCCTTCGCGCAGCAAAGCGGCGGCAATCGAATGGATGGCCGGGTCGGTATAGGCCACCGTGGGCACACCCGAGCGGAAGAACTTGTGCTGGGCGTCGCTGGCGACGAAACCCGACGAGCCCTGGCCGTAGAACTCGATCTTGTTCGCGCGCGAGAGGATGTCGAGCGCCTTTTGCACCAGTTCGGGCTTGAGGTTGTTGCGCAGGTCGAGCAGGGTGTTGATCGAGCGGCTGCAGATCTTGTTGACCAGGTCCGAGGCCAGGTCGTCCGGCGCCGGCTGCTCGTTCGCGCCGGGCAGGGCCAGCGCCAGGCCCTGGGCGAGTTTCAGCTTGAACTCGTGCCAGCCATCGTAGCCCAGCGTGCGGCAGAAGCGCACCACGGTCGGCTCGGAGACACCCGCGCTCTTGGCCAGCGCCGTGATGTTCTGGCTGACGATGACGCTGGGTGAGGCCAGCACCGAGAGCGCCACCTTGCGCTCGGACTTCGAGAGCGAGTCGAGCTGGGTGCGGATGGAATCGAGCAGCATGGGGACTTAATCTTCCGGCAGCACTTCTTCGCGCCACTGCAGCCCGTCGCGGCCGATCAGCGCGCTCGAGGCGGCAGGACCCCAGGTGCCGGAAGTGTAGGGCACAGGCGTGGAGTCGTCCTGCTCCCAGTGTTCCAGGATAGGCTCGACCCATTCCCAGGCCGCTTCCAGCTCGTCGCCGCGCATGAACAGGGTCAGCTGGCCGCGCAGCACGTCGACCAGCAGGCGTTCGTAGGCTTCCATGCGCGGGCTCTTGAACTGCTCGCGGAAATCCAGCTCCAATTCGGCCTGTTTCAGGCGCATGGAGTCGCCCGGCGTCTTGGCCATCAGGTTCATCGACAGGCCTTCGTCCGGCTGCAGGCGGATCACCAGGCTGTTGGGCTGGAAGCTCGACGTCGGCTGGTTGAAGATCGAATGCGGGATCGGCTTGAAACGCACCACGATTTCCGCCAGGCGGTCGGCCATGCGTTTGCCCGTGCGCAGGTAGAAGGGCACGCCGGCCCAGCGCCAGGTGTCGATCTCGGCCTTCATGGCCACGAAAGTCTCGGTCTTGGATTGCTTGGGCGCGCCCGGCTCGTCGCGGTAGCCCGGCACGGCCTGGCCATCGACATAGCCGCCGCGGTACTGGCCGCGCACGATGTTCTGCGACAGCGTGGTCGGAGTGAAGCGCTTCAGGGAGCGTAGCACCTGCAGCTTGGCGTCGCGCACGGCGTCCGGTGCAATCGAGGTCGGCGGCTCCATCGCGACGATACACAGCAGCTGCAGCAGGTGGTTCTGCAGCATGTCGCGCAGGGCGCCCGAGGTGTCGTAGTAGCCCAGGCGGTTGCCCACGCCGATCTTCTCGGCGATGGTGATCTGCACGTCCGAGATCCATTCGCGGCGCCACAGCGGCTCGAACAGGATGTTCCCGAAGCGCAGCGCCAGCAGGTTCTGCACGGTCTCCTTGCCCAGGTAGTGGTCGATCCGGTAGATCTGCGATTCGGCGAACACCTTGCCGACGTCGAGGTTGATCTGCTTGGCCGAAGCCAGGTCGCGGCCCAGCGGCTTTTCCAGCACCACGCGCGAGTTCGGCGTCGCCAGGCCAGTGGCGGCCAGGTTGTCGCAGATGGTGGCGAACAGGTGGGGCGGGGTGGCCAGGTAGTAGACGCGGGTAAGCGACGCGTCCTTGCGCAATGCTTCCACCAGCGGGCCGTAGGTGGCGACGTCGGTGGCGTTGAGCGCCACGTAGACGATGCGTTTCAGGAAGCGCGCCCAGCTCTCATCCGTTGGGGGCTCCTTGATGTGCTGCTTCGAGTTCGTCTCGACCATCTTCAGGAACTCTTCCTGGGTCGCTTCCTCGCGGCCGACGCAGATGATGCGGGCGCTATCGGGCAAGTCGTTGCAGACATCGCGCGAGTACATCGCAGGAAGCAGCTTGCGCATCGCAAGGTCGCCGCTGCCGCCGAAGAAAACGAGGTCGAAATCGGAAAGTGCCATAGGAATCAGGGAGAGAGTGAAAACTTGAATGTAAATTTACTACACGAATATCGTGTTAGCAAGAAAATATACTACAAAGCGACGTGGTCGACGGCCGATGGGCAGCGCTGGCTCGTAGGGTGGGCCAGTTTCCTGCCCACGCGGCGATCGTTCGCGGCGAGATCATCCCGCACGCGAGCGGAGCCGCCAATACGCTCACGCGTGCCGGTATTCCGGCTCTTCCCGCCCTGCCACGTCCACGCGAATCGACAGCACCTTGCCGCTGAGCGGATAGGCCGCCAGCTCGTCCGCCGAGCGCCCATGGCTGGCGCTGGTGATATACAGCGTGCGCAAATCCGAGCCGCCGAAGGCCACCGAAGTCGGGCAGCGCACCGGCAAGGCAAGCTCGCGCAGCACCGTGCCGTCCGGCGCCATGCGCAGCACGCGTCCGCCTTCGAACATCGCCACCCAGTAGGCGCCTTCGCTGTCGACCGTCGCGCCATCCGGGCGCCCGCCGTAGTCCGCGGCTGTCTTGTCGGTCGAGAAGGTCTTGATGGTGCGTCCGTTCGACTGCACGCCGGTCGCCGGGTCGAAATCGTAGCGGTCGATGCGGTGCGTCGTGGTATCGGCATGGAACATCGTTCGGCCGTCGCGGCTCCAGGCCAGGCCGTTCGAATTGGTCATGCCGCCGGCCCAGGCGCGGCGCAGCTGGCCGCGCTCGAGCACATACATCTCGGCGGCCGGCTTGTCGCGCGGCTCGTACATGGTGCCGATCCAGAAGCGGCCCGCCGGATCCACGCGCCCGTCGTTGAAGCGCACGATCGAGGTGTCGTAGGGCGCGTCCGCAACCGGTGTCTCCTTGCCGCTGGTCGTGTTCAGGCAGATGAGGCCATTGCGCGTGGCCACCATCAGGTTGTTGTCGCCGTCGATGGCCAGCGCCGAGGGCTCCGAGCCCATCTTCCAGGACGTGTACTTGCCGCTTGCCGGGTGCACGCGGTTGACCGTCAAGCCGTTGATGTCGACCCAGTACAGGGCCGACTCGACCTCGTGCCAGATGGCCGATTCGCCGACCAGCATCGGCGCGTCGTGCACCACTTCGAATTTATCCGTTGCCATGTGATTTTCAGTTGGAGTCTAGACGGCGGCCTTGGCGCGTGCGATCAGGCCGTTGGTGGAGCTGTCATGCAAGCCGGGTTGTGGCTCGGCTACCAGCTCGGCTTCGATCTTCTTGGCCAGCACCTTGCCCAGTTCAACGCCCCACTGGTCGAAGCTGTTGACATCCCAGATCACGCCCTGCACGAAGGTCTTGTGCTCGTACAGCGCGATCAGGGCGCCGAGGGTGGCCGGGGTGAGCCGCTCCATCAGGATCGTGTTGCTAGGGCGGTTGCCGGGGAAGGTCTTGTGCGGCGCCAGGCGTTCGATGTCGCTCAGCGACAGACCTTGCTGCTGCAGGTCGATGCGTACTTCGTCGAGGGTCTTGCCCTTCATGAAGGCTTCCGACTGGGCGAAGCAGTTCGCCAGCAGGGCAGTGTGATGGTTCTGCATCTCGTGCGCAGGGCGCAGCGCGGCGATGAAATCGATCGGGGTCAGGTCGGTGCCCTGGTGCAGCAGCTGGAAGTAGGCGTGCTGGCCGTTGGTGCCGGGTTCGCCCCAGATCGCCGGGCAGGTCGGGGTGTCGACCGGCTCGCCGTCGCGCGTGACGCGCTTGCCGTTGCTCTCCATGTCGAGCTGCTGCAGATAGGCCGGGAAGCGGTTCAGGTCCTGGTGGTAGGGGGCGATGGTCACGGACGTCGCGCCCAGGAACTGGCGGTTCCAGAAACCGACCAGGGCCAGGATCATCGGCAGGTTTTCCTCGACCGGGGCGGTGCGGAAATGCTCGTCCAGCTCGTGCGCGCCGGCCAGGAAGTCGGTGAAGTAACCGAAGCCCACCGCCAGCGCCACCGGCAGGCCGATGGCCGACCAGACCGAATAGCGCCCGCCAACCCAGTCCCAGAACGGGAACATGTTGGCCGGGTCGATGCCAAAGGTTTTAATTGCCTCGGTATTGGTAGAGACGGCAACGAAGTGCCTGGCCAGCGCCTCTTCCGGTGCGTTCTGCAGGAACCAGGCGCGCGCGGTCTGCGCGTTCATCATGGTCTCGGCCGTGGTGAAGGTCTTCGACGCCACGATGAAGAGCGTGGTTTCCGGATCGACCTGGTTCAAGGCCGCATCCATGTCGTGGCCGTCCACGTTCGACACGAAATGCATGCGTAGACGCGGATGGGCGTAGTGGCGCAGCGCCAGCACGACCATCTTCGGGCCCAGGTCCGAGCCGCCGATGCCGATGTTGACGATGTCCGTAATCGGCTTGCCGGTATGGCCCAGCCAGTCGCCGCTGCGCACCGCGTCGGTGAACAGCTTGACGCGCTCCAGCACCGCGTGGACGTCGGCGTTCACGTCCTGTCCTTCGACGACCAGTTTCGCACCGCGCGGCGCGCGCAGGGCGGTGTGCAGGACGGCGCGGTTTTCGGTGTTGTTGATCCGTTCACCGGCGAACATCGCATCGCGGCGCGCCTCCACGCCGCGCTCGCGCAAGAGCGCCGCCAGCAGTTCAAGCGTGCGCCCGTCGAGGCGATTTTTTGAATAGTCTAGGAACAGTCCTGCCGCCTCGCACGACAAGCGCTCGAAGCGCTGCGGGTCGGCTGCAAACAGGCTGCGCATCTCCCAGTCTTCGGCCTCGACGGCGTGGGTTTCAAGGGCCTGGAAGCTGGCGGTAGAGGTCAATGCAGGGGTCGAAGAAGGCTGGCGCATGGGGTCGGTGTCGATGGCACAATGTTGTCAATAGCAGATTATCGAATAATACAATATGCGTGCGTAAATTCACTACACAAAAAGTAGCGATAGTGGCTACAGTGTTTGAACAGCCAGCTGCTCGTAGGGTGGGCGGGTCTCCCGCCCACGCGTTCAGCACAGCTTACGTGCCGATGCGTTTTTGTGGATGGCGAAGGTGCGTTGAACGCGTGGGCAAGGAACTTGCCCACGCTACGAATCACGGCCGATCTGGCCGTCCTGCACCCCCAATAAATCTGTAGTAAAATTTCAGATACCAAATTTCAGAAGGAACGATCATGGCGCTGCACCCCGTAGTCGAGCAGGTAACCAACCGGATCATCCAGCGCAGCCGCCCATCGCGCGCGGCTTACCTGGCGCATCTCGAAGCGGCCCGGATCCAGGGCGTGCAGCGCGGCGCGCTCTCGTGCACCAACCTGGCGCACGGTTTTGCCGCCTTCCCGGCCAACGACAAGCTGAAACTGCGCGAATACAAGCAGCCATCGGTCGCCATCGTGTCGTCCTATAACGACATGCTGTCGGCCCACCAGCCCTTCGAATACTTCCCGAAACTGATCAAGGAAGCCGTGCGCGAGATCGGCGCCGTGGCCCAGTTCGCGGGCGGCGTGCCGGCCATGTGCGACGGCGTCACGCAAGGCCAGCCGGGCATGGAGCTGTCGCTGTTCTCGCGCGACACCATCGCCATGTCCACCGCCGTGGCGCTGTCGCACAACATGTTCGACGCCTCGCTGTACCTGGGCATCTGCGACAAGATCGTGCCGGGCCTCCTGATCGGCGCGCTGCACTTTGGCCACATCCCGGGCATTTTCGTGCCGGGCGGCCCGATGACGTCCGGCCTGTCGAACAAGGAAAAGGCGCGTGTGCGCCAGCTCTACGCGCAGGGCAAGGCCACCCGCGAAGAGCTGATGGAATGCGAAGCCCAGTCCTACCACGACGCCGGCACCTGCACCTTCTACGGCACCGCCAACAGCAACCAGATGCTGATGGAGATGATGGGCCTGCACCTGCCGGGCGCCGCCTTCATCACCCCGGGCACCCCGCTGCGTGATGCGCTCACGCGCGCAGCAAGCCAGCAGGCGGTGGCGATCTCCCAGCAGGGCAGCAACTACATGCCGATCGGCCGCATCGTGGACGAGAAGAGCATCGTCAACGCCATCGTCGCGCTGCACGCCACCGGCGGCTCGACCAACCACACGCTGCACCTGGTGGCGATCGCGCGCGCGGCCGGCATCGTGATCGACTGGAACGACTTCGACGAGCTGTCGAAAGTGGTGCCGTCGCTCACCCGCATCTACCCGAACGGCGAAGCCGACGTGAACCACTTCCAGGCCGCCGGCGGCCCGGGTTTCGTGATCCGCGAACTGCTGGACGCCGGCCTGGCCCACGAGGACGTCAACACCATCCTTGGCCACGGCCTGCGCAAGCACTGCAAGGAGCCTTTCCTGGGCGAGGACGGCAAGGTCGTCTGGCGCGACGTGCCGGAGCATTCCGGCGACGACAGCGTGCTGCGCCCGGCGGCGAATCCGTTCAGCGACAACGGCGGCATGGTGCTGGTGCAGGGCAACCTGGGCCGCGCCATCATGAAGATCTCGTCGGTGAAGAAGGAATACCACGTGGTCGAGTCGCCCGCGCTGACCTTCGATTCGCAGGAAGACTTCATGCAGGCCTATAAGGACGGCAAACTGAATCGCGACTTCGTCGCGGTGCTGCGCTTCCAGGGCCCGCGCGCCAACGGCATGCCGGAACTGCATGCGCTGACCCCGGCGCTGTCGAACCTGCAGGACGCCGGCTTCAAGGTGGCGCTGGTCACCGACGGCCGCATGTCGGGCGCTTCCGGCAAGGTGCCGGCGGCGATCCACGTGTCTCCAGAGATCCTCGCCGGAGGCCCGCTCGGCCTGGTGCGCGACGGCGACCTGATCCGCGTCGACGCCACCACCGGCAGTTTTGCCGCCCTGGTGCCGGACGATGTCTGGGCCTCGCGCAGCATGGCGACCGCCGACCTGTCCAAGAGCCACATCGGCATGGGACGCGAGCTGTTCGCCATGTTCCGCAACGCCAGCACGCCGGCGGAGCAGGGCGCAGCCACCTTCCCGATGCCGTCCCCGATCCCGACCACCGTACCGCTGCACGAAGGCATCAATGCCGATGAAGTCGTGCCCGGCTCAGACGAAGACTTTCTCTTTAGGACCCAGAAATGACTCTACTTGACATCATGCGCTCGGCGAGCGTCATCCCGGTCATCGCCATCGACGATCCTGAGCACGCCGTCCCGCTGGCCAAGGCCCTGGTGGCGGGCGGCATCCGGGTGCTGGAAGTGACGCTGCGCACCAGGCACGGCCTGGACGCGATCCGCGCCATGAGCCAGGTTGAAGGCGCCATCGTCGGCGTCGGCACGCTCACCCAGGCCGAAGAATTCGCGCAATCGCGTGACGCCGGCGCCGTGTTCGGCGTTTCGCCGGGCCTGACGCCGATGCTGATCGAGGCGGCGAAGAAGAGCGGCCTGCCGCTGCTGCCGGGCGTGATGACCCCTTCCGAAGTGATGGCTGCGCGCGAACAGGGGTTCAAGCAGCTCAAGCTCTTCCCGGCCGTGCCGGCCGGCGGCGTGGGCATGCTCAGTGCGATCGGCGGCCCGCTGCCGGACGTGACCTTCTGCCCGACCGGCGGCATCTCGATCGAGTCGGCGCCGAAGTTCCTGGCCCTGAAGAACGTGGCCTGCGTGGGCGGCTCCTGGCTGACCCCGAAAGACCTGATCGCTGCCGGCGACTGGGCCGGGATCACCGAGCTGGCCAGGGCAGCTGCCGCGCTGCGCGCTGCATAAAGGCTTCCATGTTACGCCCGCGGTCCCGCCCCCTCACCGAGGCCGAGATCGCGATGGCGTCGCTGCTGTTCGGCGACGCCATCGATTATGAGCGCGTCCGTATCCACGGCCGCCGCTACATGCCGCTGCAGCCGAAGAACTGCTGCATGACGCCCAACGGCAGCATGTACTTCCACCGCTCCTGCTTCCTGCCCGACTACACCCGCGGCGACCCGGGCGCCATCCACTGGTTCATGCACGAAATGGTGCACGTCTGGCAGCACCAGCTGGGCTACCCTGTGCGCCTGCGCGGGGCAGTGCGCATCGGGCTGTCCTACGACTACACCCTGCGCGAAGGCGCCGAGCTGTCAGACTACAACATGGAAGCGCAAGGGGATCTGCTGGCCGATTATTTCGTATTGAAGTTCCTGAAAAAGCCGCAGGCCATGCGCCAGCAGCGTTACCGCGACAGCCTGGCGCTATACGAACAGGTCTTGGCATGCTTCCGCGCCGATCCGGGTGGCCGCCTCAATCTTCACCGAGGGCCGGCGCGCATGCTGGCACGCAGCCTGCGGCGCTGAGCGGCGCTTCACACCGTTTCCAGGATCGCAAACAGCGCCCTGGTATCGAGCGGCTTGACCAGGTGATGGTTGAAGCCTGCAGCGCGGGTGCGGGCGCGGTCGCTGTCCTGGCCATAGCCGGTGGCGGCGATCAGCACCGAGCCGGCCGTGCGGGGCCGGCTGCGCAGGCGCCGGGCCAGTTCTGTGCCGTCCATTCCGGGCAGGCCGATGTCGAGCAGGCAGACATCCGGCGGCTCGGCCTCGGCCCGCTCCAGCGCCTGGTCGCCGCCGTGTTCGACCGCCACCCGGTGGCCCGAGGCTTCCAGCAACATGGCCAGCATCATCGCTGCATCCACGTTGTCGTCCACCACCAGGATGTTCAATTGCCGCGCGCCTGCGCGCCCCGCCGGCGCGCCCTGTACCGGCAGGCCTGGCCGCTCCTGCGCGTGCAGGCGCGGCAGGCAGACGGTGAAGCTGCTGCCCTGGCCCGCGCCGCGGCTATGGCTGGCCACGGTCCCGCCATGCAGCTCGACCAGGCTTTTCACCAGCGCCAGTCCCAGTCCCAGCCCGCCCGCCGAGCGGTCGGAACTGCGCTCGGCCTGCGCAAACAGATCGAAAGCGTGCACCGCGAGGTCGGCCGACATGCCGATGCCGTCGTCCGTCACCTTGATGCGGACCTGGGCGGCGTCCACTTCGGTCTCGAGCACGATGCTGCCGCCCGGGTTGGTGTATTTCGCCGCATTGTTCAGGATATTGGTGAGCACCTGCACCAGCCGCTTCTGGTCGCCCATGACCATCGTGGCCTCGGGTGACAGGCGCAAGCTCAGGTGATGGCGGCGCGCGTGGATCAGCGGCGTGACCTGCTCGACCGCTTCGGCCACGATCTGGCGGATGTCCTGAGGCGCGCGGTCGAGCGTGACCAGGCCGCGCGTCACGCGCGAGACGTCCAGCAAATCGTCGATCAGGTGGGTCATGTGCTCGACCTGGCGGCTGATCACCTGGCTGGTCTGGCGCACCCGCGCCTCGTCGAGCTTTGCCATTTGCAGGAGCTGGGCGGCGGCCCCGATCGGGGCCAGCGGATTGCGCAGCTCGTGCGCCAGCATGGCCAGGAATTCGTCCTTGCGGCGGTCGGCGAGTTTCAGCTGTTCCTGCGCGGTGCGGCGCTCGGTGATGTCGCGGAAGAAGAAGGCGATGCCGCCGTCGAGCGATCGGTAGGCACGGGTTTCGATCCAGGACTCGGGCTGGTCCGGCTGGATATAGGGAATCTCGACGGTTTCCGCTTCGCCGGTTTCCATCACTTGCCGAAAAGCCGCCTCGGTACTGGTGCCCTTGAGCTGGGAGAACACCTCCCAGTGGTCATGGCCGACGATCTGGTCGGCCGTATGCCGGGTCAGGCGCAGGCCTTCCGCATTCATGCGCAGGATGGTCCAGTCGCGGTCGAGCACTGCGAACCCTTCGGCCATGCTGTCGAAGATGTACTGGCTCTGGTCGCGTTCCGTGCGCAGCGCAGCCTGAGCCTGGGCCGTTTCGACGGCGGCCCAGGTGCGCTCGGCCATTTGCCGGGCCAGTTCGAGTTCGTCGCCGCGCCAGGTGCGCGGGATGGCGCTGTGGATCGTGAGCACCACCCGCAAGGTCCCGGCGCGCACCAGCGGCACCAGCAGGTCGGCGCAGACGCCGATCCTGTCGTAGGCGGCCGTATGGGCGGCGGTGCGGCAATCCTGGGCCACGTCGTGGTTGACCACCGCCTTGCCGGTACGTAGTTCGGCAATCACGTCGGGGGCGAATTCGTCCACGGTCCTGGTTTGCCCGGCCAGGCTGGCCGAGCCCTCGGCGGTCCAGTCGCGCCGGATGAAGATCGTGCCCTGGGCCTCGGCCACCTCGGCGTACAGCACGCGCGACACGCCCAGCCTGCGGCCCATGAGTTCACAGGCGGCTGCCGTGACGGCGTCGGGATCGGTCAGTTCGCGGATGCGGTCGGACAGTTCGAGCTCGAAGGCCTGGCGCGAGCGGATGTCTTCGAGCTGCTGGATTTTTTCCGCGAGCGCCTGGTTGGCCAGGTGGGCGGGCGTGACATCGCTGCCTTGCGCGAAGATCCCGGTGATGCGGCCATCCTCGCCGCGGATCGGCTGGAATACCAGGTCCACGTAGCGGTCTTCCAGCGCGGCGCCGGCCTGGCGCTGCAGCCCGATGCGGTGGTCGCGCAGGACGGTCGGCTGGCCGCTTTCGAACGCGTCGTCGAGCAGCTCGCGAAAGCCCTGCTGCGCCAATTCGGGAAAGGCGTCCAGCGCCGGCTTGCCGAGGATGTCGCGCCGTCCGACCAGCTGGTAATACGCCTCGTTGACGATGTCGACGGTATGGTCCTTGCCGCCCAGGACCGCGATGAAGCCCGGCGCCTGGTCGAACAGGATCTGCAGTTCGCTGCGCCCGGCCGTCAGGATGCGCGTCATCGCCTCGTGCATCTGTGGGCGGTTCATTTGCGGTACATCCGGCACCGCATTCGCGACCTGCTTCAGGTAGTACTTGCGGGTGGCATCGTCGAAGCGGTACAGGTCGGTGACATCGATGGCGTTCTGCGACACGAAGGCCACTTGGCCAGCGGCGTCGAACACCGGTGTATGGATGGCGCTCCAGTAGCGGTCCTCGAACACCGTGCCTTCCGGCGTGGCGCGCGGGATCGCATAGCGCAGCAGCGCGCTGGTATGCGGCTGGCGCGTATCGATCGCCATCTGGATCGAGGCCCTGACCTCCTCGAGATTGGTCGAGTCGGGGTCGAGCGGATTGACCGGGAAGGCGTCGAAGATGTGCTTGCCGACCAGGTCCTCGGCGGTCCTGCCGGTTGCCCTCAAGTAGGCCGGATTCGCGCCAATGAGGATGAAACCCGTATCGATCAGCAGGTAGGGATAGGGCGATGCATCGAACAGCGCCGAGAAGTCCGGTCGGGTAGTCATGGCGCAATTTTACCTACAACTGCGCCAATGGGGCGGACGCTGCCGAGAGGCCCGCCCCGCGGAGAGTTCAGCTACCCGTTTCCACCACCCGGCCGTTGAGCGGCTGGACCGGACGGGCATTCATGGCATACAGCTTGCGAAACGCCGCCAACTGGGCCTTCGAGATCTCGGCCTGCTGTTTCAGCACCTGCCAGTGCACCCCTTCGCTGCAGGGCGGCGTGGTCAGCGAACCGGTATAGGCGTAATAGGCATGCCGGTTCGGGAGCGCCGCCCCGATATCGATGTCGGCGGCCAACGCGTGCTGCTCGCCGGCCTTGGCGGGCAATCCGGCGAAGACCTGCTTGAGCGCCGCGTTCTCCTTGCCCAGCTTGAACAGCACCGCGACCACGGCCAGTTCGCCGCCTTCGCTCCGGTGCACGAGGTGGGCAACCAGCGGATAGCGCTTGCCATCGATGGTTTCCTCGCTCGGCGTGTGGAAGTGGAACTGCACCAGCTTGTAGTTGCCCGAGGCGAGTCCGATCGAACCGCCGTCGGCCAGGTTGACCTGTACCGTGTGCCCGTTATTTACGATTTCGCCGGCGCTGGGCGCATAGTGAAAACCGATGGGCGCCAGCGGCGCGCCCTTGGCCGCATGGATATCGATGGGCGATTGCTGCTTGCCCAGCTTGCACGAGGCAAAACCCTGTTCGAGTTCGGCCCAATGCGCAGGACCCTCCTTGCCGGAATACGTCCAGTGTGCAGGACCCTGCTCGGCGGCCAGGACGCCGGCCATGCCCGCGAGCAGGCCGACAGTCAGTACTGCCGCCTTGATTGTCTTGAATGTCATGGAACCCTTTTTAGCCCAGCGGGCGTCGCGTTTCCGGACCATCCCGAAAACATGCTCAGGCTATGCAATGCAGCGTTAAGGTTCCGTTAGTTCGGCGTAGTGTTCCCGTTAGCTCTCCAGGCAGGTAAGCGGCCGCTGGCCCGTGAGCATGGAGGGCGCAGGCTATTCGTAGCGCAGGCAATCTACCGGCAGCAAGCGCGACGCCCGCCGCGCCGGATAAAACCCGAAGAACACCCCCACGGCGCTCGCAAAACCGCAGGCCACCAGCACACCCTGGAAGGTCAGGTAGACATCGAACTTGCCCGTCGACGTGATCGCCGCCGCCCCGCCCATCGCAATGGACACGCCCACCAGGCCGCCGGCCACGCAGATCACCACCGACTCCGCCAGGAACTGCAGCAGCACGGCGCTGGGCCGCGCCCCGATCGCCATGCGGATGCCGATCTCGCGGGTGCGCTCGGTCACCGACACCAGCATGATGTTCATGATGCCGATGCCGCCCACCAGCAGCGAGATCGCGCCGATCAGCCCGAGCAGCATCGCCACGCCCGCGCTGATCTTGTTGGCCGTTTCCGCGAACGACGCGATGTTCTGCACGCGGAAGTCGTCCGGGTCGTCGAGGCGGATGCGGTGGCGGTCCCGCAGTGTTTCCTTGATGTCCAGGACGGCGTCCTCCAGGGGCAGGTCGGGACGGCCCTGGGTCGCGATGTAGTGGACGTTTTGCGGGAAGGGCGTGCGGATCAGGCAAGCGCTAATCGACACCAGCACCAGCACCAACACCAGCCTGGCCAGGTTGGCGCCGTCGATCTGGCCGCTCCTCTCTAGCCAGTACGCCGATCACCTTAGAGGAAGCCTCGTTGCTGGGGCTGAGCTTGAAGCTGCCCGGGAGTGCGGACACCGCGCCTGTGAGGCCGAGCAGCTCCTCGAGGGCCGCCGCGTTGGACAGCGACAGTGAAGCCACAGCATCGGTGGGGCCACTTGGCTGCGGTCGCTGTCCGGCAAGACGTAGGCCATGTCGGTGCTGAGCGCCTGCGATTCTTTGGTAATGAAGCGCAGCATGCTGCGCCGATCACTAGAAGCACCACCACCGAGGCGATGCCGATAAGAACGCCGAGCATGTGCAGCCCCGTGCGCAGGCGGTTGGCTGCCATGGATCGGAAGGATGGATTAAAGATCTCGGGAGCGCCACGCTCTCGGCCTCGCTCATCCGCTAGATCAGCTTGAAATTCTGGAATACGAAGCCGATGCTTCGGTTGGAGAGGTCGCCTGCCGGGCGCGCGACAGCGAGTGCAAATCGACGCCATCGAGTATATAGCTGCCGCCGGTTGTCTAGTCCGAGCAGCCCGAAATGTTAAAGATAAACCACCTCGGCTCCTATATGCCGTCATAGCGATGTTGAGCCCCTAATTAGGCGATGGATCTCAACAGGGGGCGGGCGCGCGCGGCTGGACGCCGCGGAATGCTGACTAATTACGTCGAAACGCGCGCAGTGTACTGGAAGGTCAAGTAGTGGGGCGATGCTCAAGCAAATTTTCAATCAGCGCCCCGCTCCTCATCGATTTGGCGATCAACTGATTTGATAGCTCATCCATATGCGCTTTGTTCCGTAGTGATATCTCGCGTTCTTCTACTAAAATAGCTATAAATTCATCTACTGTGCCTTCAGAATTTTCGGGATCTTCAATATAACGTGTGAAGTTCATTAATCTACTGAAATTAATCCATGTATCGTTCAATATTTGCTTGCACTTATAAACAACTGAAATTTCCTCACTTGTTAATGCTTGAGGCAATAATGGCATATTCAGGGACAAGCACTCGGCATATTTGCCTACGTCCGATTTCGCCTTTTCATAAAAAACTGGCCATCTTGCTTCGTGCATCTCACGATATACTTTGTAGCTTGAAATCTCTGTATTTGCTTGGCGAACTTGATATTCAAAATATGATGCTGCTTCTTCAGCTCGAATATTTGTAAAATCTGTCAACTCTTTTAAGCTTGCTGTCGAGAGATAGTGAGCTTGGTTAAGCAGCAGGATGCTTTCTACCCGTCTTTCTAGAAATTTTGACTGTTGGGCTCCGAGGACTTCAAGTTGGGACTTAAAGTGTGTGACTTCAATTTGTAGTTCTCGATTTAAATCGTTTTTCTGTTGCTCTAATTTGCTGAGCAGTTCACTATTTCTCTCAGCTAAACTAAAAGCATATCGTGAGTCAATTTTCTTAAATATCCACGATTGAAAAAACTTAGCTGCTATTGCCAGTGTGAATCCAGCGCCAATTAGGGCGGAAAACACTGATCTTAATATTTCGGAGAACTCAGGCATTGTTGATATGGTGGGCGATGAGAATTAAATATTTGTAAATTTAAGCGATTTCGTTCGCAACATCAAGCCTCTATTTGTGCAGTAATTTGGGCTAAATTCAACCTCGGTGCTTGGTAGTTATAATTGGGAGGCTAATTGATGAAAAACATTAAATTCGTATCAATTAAAGAATACACCCACCACTAGTGGGTGTATAAGATGACAATATTTAAAGACCTAATTCAGTAAGCGAAGCGTCTGGTTCTAATGGAAATTTTTAATTGGTCTTTTTTGGAAAGGCCAACGTGTTCATCAGTCAAGATGTAAGCCTCACGATTCAGCGGAACTGTTTAATGTCCCAAGTCATGCTGTAAGTTGCGATAGAAATCATTTGCCGAACGCTTCAACGACTCGTTGATTGCTTTAAAGTCTTCTGCTGAATAGTTCCGGCTAAGGACGGTAGTGCGCGCTTTGGAACCCAGCATCTTTACTTGACGAGCATATTTGTCAAGTTCAGAGTCATTCTTCAGATAAGGCCATTTCTGTAAAAATTCTGGAAGGCTTGCAACGTAGCCCACATACGTAGCCAGAGGAAATCCTTTTTCAGTCGCAATTCCAATCTCCCAAGGCACCCACTGTGATGTGGCAGTTAGAGGTGAGACTACCGCAAGTAAGCTATCGCAACTGTCCATCTGACGACGAACATGTTCCGCCAATTCTGGACCGTCGTAGACGCCAATCTGTGGATCAATTACGTCAAGGTATGTATCGATATGGTGAACATTACGCAAGCGATCGGAAATTTCCTTTGCTTTTAATGCATCTTCTTTTTTGTGGGAAATGAATACTTTCATATTATTGCCATTTCATTTTTTTTGGTGTGGAGAATTTGTGATTTAGCTGGAGCTAAATCCTTTTCATTTCAGCAAGCTTTCGATAATGTGCGCCTAATGCAGTTAGTTTGCAACCAGTGGAATTTATAGCCGCGTAATACATGTGCTCTGCCCCTACCGGAATGATTAACCCGTGTCGATTGCATAATTGAAGTTCTTTAAAAATTCGGACATTTTCGTCATTGACAGGCATTGATTTATATATCTCGGGAACATTTAATCGATCTGGCTCATAGCTCGGATCGAGTGAGTACACACTTGTGGGATCGGCGAAATACTTTGGCAAATTACGCAAGGTAGCCAAAGGAATTTTTGGTGCCACCTCGCGCAAGGTAACAAATGTATGCACGTTCGCCTTATAGATCGGACGTTGTTCCCATGGTCCAAGGGTTTGGTCTACCAGTGAGTATAGGGCTGCTGGGGTGACGCGTCCACAAATATCAGCTGAACTACCTGCCAATCCATCTAGTAAAAGGTCGGTGAACAAGCCGCGACCATTTTGTTCACTAGCCGTGCCGTCTCGATGGCATGCGGTGAGAATTGTAACTCCTGTTCCTAGCGCGGAAATTTGGGCATTTCCTAAGCTTGGAATTTCGCCAATATAGCCAGAGTGGCAACTGTCAAATATAATTACTGTAGACTTTATCCGGGGGTAGGCTTCATTTGCCTTGCCGATTATTTCGGTAAGCGACATTCCCCAAGCGCCACGGGTTCCATTTTGCGCTACTATATAACCAGCATTTGTATCCGGATTGATGATCCCATGGCCAGCAAAAAACAAAACTGCGGTGTCAGCATCGCCAGTAAAAAGGCTTGCTACTTCTTCGTGCAGCACTGCAGAGGTTACTTCTACATCATTACTTGTGATTTTGCGTACCGAAAAATTTGGCGATCCATCGCCATTCGTTTCTAGTGCCATTGCAATTGCTATCGCATCATTAACGCACCCGCGAAGAGGCGCAGTCGGATAGTCATCGATACCGATTACTAGAGCTTTCTTCATTAGCGTCCTCCATGAATCAATGTTTTTAAATTTTCCCAAGTCCAGTTATACATTTGGTCCGAGCTCTTGGCTGCTGCCGGTTTAATATTTATTTTTTCTTTGTAGCCGGCCAAAAGGAAATATGGAACACGTTCACTTTGGGCTATTTCAAGCTCTGCACTTACTCCAGTTGCTGTATTTGTATGCTCTCCACAAATCACGATAACTATGTCGACAGATCGGATTCGGTCGCGGGCTTTCTCCTTCCACTTATAGTCAATGTGCTCTTTAATAGACCAGTCTGCTAAGTCGAATGGACTATCCTCGAGTTTAGATTGCCCGATAAGGAACGTTTTTAGTATTGAATCGTGATCATAATCGAAACTTATAAACACCCGTTTTTTGGTCATTCTAATTCCTAATAATTTATTAGTTTATGCGGATTTTTAGGCATCTAAATTCAAAACAAAAAGGGACTTTTGAATGGAGGTGCTGGAGCTTTACACTACCATGCTTTGCGATCGCAAAATTCATCAAAGGTAACCAAAGTATTTCTAACAAAAAATAAATGTTAAATATAAGCGCTAGTGTGATCGGATTCATTCATACCGCAGGCAATCCACCGGCAGCAAGCGCGACGCCCGCCGCGCCGGATAGAAGCCGAAGAACACCCCCACGGCGCTCGCAAAACCGCAGGCCACCAGCACCCCCTGGAAAGTCAGGTAGACATCGAACTTGCCCGTCGACGTGGTCGCCGCCGCCCCGCCCATGGCAATGGCCACGCCCACCAGGCCGCCGGCCACGCAGATCACCACCGACTCCGCCAGGAACTGCAGCAGCACGGCGCTGGGACGCGCTCCGATCGCCATGCGGATGCCGATCTCGCGAGTGCGCTCGGTCACCGACACCAGCATGATGTTCATGATGCCGATGCCGCCCACCAGCAGCGAGATCGCGCCGATCAGCCCGAGCAGCATCGCCACGCCCGCGCTGATCTTGTTGGCCGTTTCCGCGAACGACGCGATGTTCTGCACGCGGAAGTCGTCCGGGTCGTCGAGGCGTATGCGGTGGCGGTCCCGCAGGGTTTCCTTGATGTCCAGGACGGCGTCCTCCAGGGGCAGGTCGGGACGGCCCTGGGTCGCGATGTAGTGCACGTTCTGGGGGAAGGGCGTGCGGATCAGGTTGGCACTGGCCGCGGTGATCGGCACCAGTACCAGCTCGGCCAGGTCCGAGCCGTCGATCTGCTTGCCTTCGCCGGCGAGCACGCCGATCACCTGGAAGGCGGCGTTCTCGATGCGGATGTAGCGCCCCAGCGGGTCGGTCTTGTAGAAGAACTGGTCGGCCACCTTCTGGCCGATCACCACCATGCGTGCGGACGCGCGGATGTCGGCTTCGCTGAAGCTGTTCCCGTGGTCGAGCTTCCAGTTGCGGATCTTGAACATGGCCGGCGTCACGCCCAGCACCATGCTGTTCGCCGTCTCGTTGCCGGCGCTGAGCTTGAAGTTACCCTGCAGGGCCGGGGCCGCGGCGACCAGGCTGGGCAAGCCGTTCAGGGCCGCTGCATCCGACAGCGATAACGAGGGCACGGCGCCGGCGCGGGCGCGCTGGGCGGCGGTACGGTCGCCGCCCGGCATCACGTAGAGCATGTTGGTGCCGAGCGCCTGCAGCTCCTTGCCGATGAAGCGCTGCATGCTGTCGCCGATCGCCAGCAGCAAGACCACCGAGGCGATGCCAATGATAATGCCGAGCATGGTCAGCGCCGTGCGCAGGCGGTTCGCCGCCATCGAGCGGAAGGATTCGACCAGGACCTGGATGAAGTTCATGCCACCACCTCCGCATGCGCGGCGCTCAGGACGCGCAAGCCTTCCGGCGCGGGGCCGTCGTAGAGCACGCGCCCGTCCTTCAGGCGCACCAGGCGGCGGCTGTAGGCGGCGACGTCCGGCTCGTGGGTCACCAGGACGATGGTGATGCCGCGCTCCTTGTTCAGCTGGCGAAAGCTCGACATGATGTCGTCGCTTGTCTGCGTGTCGAGGTTGCCGGTCGGCTCGTCCGCCAGCAGCATCGGCGGATCGGTGGCGAGGGCCCGGGCAATCGCGACGCGCTGCTGCTGGCCGCCGGAGAGCTGGCTCGGGGTCCGCTTGGCCAGGCCGCCCAGGCCGACGCGCTCGAGTTCCTCTACAGCGCGCGCATAGGCCTTGCCGCGGCTGACTCCTGCATAGATCAGCGGCAGCGCCACGTTCTCGGCCACGTTCATCCGCTTGATCAGGTTGAAGCTCTGGAACACGAAGCCGATGCTGCGGTTGCGGATGTCGGCCAGCTGGGCGCGCGACAGCGAGCGGGTGTCGACGCCGTCCAGCAAATAGCTGCCGCCGGTGGCCTGGTCCAGGCAGCCGAGGATGTTCATCAGGGTCGACTTGCCGGAACCCGACTGGCCCATGACCGAGACGAAGTCGCCGCGCATGACCTGCATGTCGATCCCGTGCAGCACCCGAGTCTCGACGCTGCCGCTGGTGTAGGTCTTGGTCACGCCCTGGATATCGATCAGGGGCGCCATCAGATGTCATCTTCCTGCTGCTGCACCAGCGTGCGCGTGACGATGCGGTCGCCCGTCTTGAGGCCGCCGCCCAGCACTTCGGTATAGCGGAAGTTCGACAGGCCGGCGCGGATGTCCACGGGCTGCGGCTGGTTCTTCGCGTCGAGCCGGTAGACCTTGAACATGCGCGCAGTCTCGTTCGGGCTGCGGAAGGCAAGGTCGTCGTCCGTCGCCGATGCCGGCGCCAGGGCCACGGTCTTGACTGCGCCCTTGTTCTTTTCTTTCTCCAGCTTGCGCTGCTTTTCCAGCTCTTCTTCCGGCAGGGTGAAGCGCAGGGCGGTGGTCGGGATACGCATCACGTTGGCGCGGTTGGCCACCACCAGGCGCACCTGGGCGGTCATGCCGGGTTTGAGCATCTCGTCCTTGTTGTCGACGTCGAGCACGACGTTGTAGGTCACGACGTTCTGCACCACGTTGGCGGCCAGGCGGAACTGGCGCATGGTGGCGTGGAATTCGCGGTCCGGATAGGCGTCGACCACGAAGCGGGCCGGCAGGCCGTCTTTCAAGGCGCCGACGTCGGCTTCCGAGACGCTGGTATCGATCTGCATCTTGGTCAGGTCGCGCGCGATCTGGAACAGGTTCGGCGTGGTGAACGAGGCAGCCACGGTCTGGCCCAGGTCGATGGTGCGCTTGATGATGACGCCGTCGATCGGCGAGCGGATCACGCTGTTGTTCAGGTCCGCCTGGGCGCGCTCGAGCTGGGCCTGCGCCAGCTGGATGTTGGCCCGGGCGACGTCCACTTCGCGCCGCGACTGGTCGAGCGCCACGCTGGACACGAAGCTACGGCTCACCAGCTGCTCGTTGCGCTGGAAGTTGGCCTGCGCCAGCCGCTGCGAAGCCTGGGCCGACGCCAGGCTGGCCTGGGCCTGGCGCACCTGGGCATTGAAGATGGTCGGATCGAGCTTGAGCAGCACTTGGCCCTTGCTGACGCGGTCGTTGAAGTCGACGTTCAGTTCGACGACGGTGCCGGAGACCTGCGACCCGACATTGACCAGCGCGACCGGGTTGATGGTGCCGGTGGCGGTCACGGTCTGGTTGATGCTGCCCATGTCCACCGCAGTGAAGCGGTATTTCGGCGGCGGCACGGCCTCTTCTGCCTTGGGGCCCAGCCAGGCGTAGCTGGAGCCGGCCACCACGATCAATCCAGCTGCAATCGCCACGCGTTTTTTCGTCAGGAGTTTCATTCGAGGAGTCCGTTCAGCCAGCAGGAAAAAATCCAGTTTGATGCAGTAATGCAATCATTGCAATGCATGGTGCATCGACTGGCAAGCTGGTGGGATGAAACGACGTTTTCGCGGTATGGACGGTGCGATCCGCTAGAATGGCGTCTTTCTTCTCTCCCCTCACAAGCATCATGACCCAGGACGAACTCAAGCAAGAAGTAGCCCGCGCAGCCATCCAGTACGTGGTGGAACGCGAGATCATTGGCGTGGGCACCGGCTCGACCGCCAACTTCTTCATCGACGAGCTGGCCCAGATCAAGGACCGCATCAAGGGCACCGTGGCCTCGAGCGAAGCGACCGCGGCGCGCCTGCGCGGCCACGGCATCCCGGTGTTCGACCTGAACGAGGTCACCTCGATGGCGGTCTACATCGACGGCGCCGACGAGATCACCGCCAGCGGCGCCATGATCAAGGGCGGCGGCGCGGCGCTGACGCGCGAGAAGATCGTGGCCTCGGTGGCGAAGCGTTTTGTGTGCATCGCCGATGGTTCGAAGCTGGTCGAGACCCTGGGCAAGTTCCCGCTGCCGGTCGAAGTCATCCCGATGGCGCGTGCGGTTGTGATGCGCAAGCTGGCAGAACTCGGCGGCGAGCCGCGCCTGCGCACCAAGCCAGGCAGCAATGACGCCTTCATCACCGACAACGGCGGTGAGCTGATCGACGTGGTCGGCCTGACGATCACCGACCCGGTGGCGCTGGAAGAAAAAATCAACCAGATCGTCGGCGTGATCGCGGTTGGCCTGTTCGCCAAGGCGGGCGCGGATGTCTGCCTGCTCGGCACCGCCGAAGGCGTGAAGACCCTGACTTTCTAAGCTTTAAGCGGAGAACGACTGATGAAGCATGCGCTGGCGCTGGTGGCGGTATCGACGGCCGTGTTGTTGAGCGGCTGTTCCCTGTTCAGGAGCACCATGCAGCCGGCGCCGATGGCCGTGGCGGCTGCGAGGCCGGCCGCGCCTGGACTGACCGACGGTAACGGCGCGCCAATCGAGCGCGTGCCCTTCCGTACCGGCGTGTCGTCGGCGACGGTCGAGAAGATGGCGAAGGCGCAGGGCTGCACAGGCGGGCAGGGCGCGGGCTTGATGACGGAGGCGGGGCCGGTGGAGGTGTACCGGATGCGCTGCGAGGATGGGGCGATGCGTGGGAAGGTATTCCAGGCGCGCTGTGAACTGCGGCAGTGCGTGAAGATGTAGTTGGCGGTGGTGCTGGCGTAGGGTGGGCAGATTCTGCCCACGCGTTCACATCACGTTTGCATTGACGCGCCGCGACTGATCAACCCGACGTTGAACGCGTGGGCAAGAGACTTGACCACCCTACGGAAAGCGAACACTTACGCCGTCGGCGGCACGTAACCCACAGCCGCATCGGCGCCATCACCGAAGAAATGCTTTTCCATCTGCGTGGCCAGGTATTTGCGGGCGCGGTCGTCGGCCAGGTTCAGGCGGTTCTCGTTGATCAGCATGGTCTGGTGCTTGAGCCAGGCTTGCCAGGCTTCCTTCGACACCGACAGGTAGAGTTTCTTGCCCATCTCGCCTGGGACCGGCGGGAAGTCCAGGCCTTCGGCTTCCTTGTTCAGTTTGATGCATTGGACGGTGCGGGCCATCGTGTACTCCTGTGATTCTGTTGGAAAGCGGTCAGTGTAAGACCGTTATTATAAGGTTTTGATCAAAACCTGTGACCGGCGCTGCCAGTTGTACATGTGCTGGCGATCCTTCGGCAGGTCGTCCACCGAGGCCGGCACGAAGCCGCGCTTCTTGAACCAGTGCGAGGTGCGGGTGGTCAGCACGAACAGCTTGGTCAGGCCGGCGGCGCGGGCGCGGTTTTCCATGTGCTTGAGGATGCGCTCGCCGTCGCCCTGGGTCTGGGCTTCCTGGCTCACGGTCAGGCAGGCCATCTCGCCCATCTTCGATTCCGGGAAGGGGTAGAGCGCGGCGCAGCCGAAGATCACGCCGTCGTGGTCGATGACGGAGAACTGGTCGATTTCGCGTTCGATCAGCTCGCGGCCGCGGTACACCAGGGTGCCGTCGGCTTCCAGCGGCTCGATGAGCTTGATAATTCCGCCGACGTCCTCAATTGTGGCCTGGCGCAGGCTTTCCAGGTTCTCGTGGCTGATCATGGTGCCCACGCCGTCGTGGGTGAACAACTCGAGCAGGGCCGAGCCATCCATCTCGAAGGGCACCACGTGCACGCGGTCCACGCCGCTGTTGCAGGCTTTCACGGCATGCTGCAGGTAGAAAGCGGCGTCCGGCGGCAGAAAGCCGGCCTGCAGCACGGCTTCTGCCTGGTGCGAGGACAGTTCGCGGATCTCGGTGTCGGCCGCGTCGACCATCATCGGGGTTTCGGTGATGAAGATCAGCTTATCGGCGTGCAGGGCGATCGCGGTCGATGCGGCCACGTCTTCCATGGTCAGGTTGAAGATCTCGCCGGTGGGCGAGAAGCCCAGCGGCGAGAGCAGCACCAGGCTGTCTTCGGTCTGCAAAATGGGGTGGATTTTCTCGGCCGCGATCTTGCGGGTCACGCCGGTGAGTTCGAAGTCGACGCCGTCGATCACGCCAAGCGGGCGCGCAACGACGAAGTTGCCCGATACGATGCTGATCTGGGCGTGCGACATCGGGGTGTTCGGCAAGCCCTGGCTGAAGGCAGCCTCGATGTCGAGGCGCAGCTCGCCGGCGGCTTCCTTCGCGCATTCGAGCGCGGCGGTGTCGGTGATGCGGATGCCGTTATGGAAACGGCCTTCGACGTTACGCAGGCCAAGCTGCTCGGCTACCTGGGGCCGCGAGCCGTGCACCAGCACCACGCGGATGCCGAGCGCCACCAGCAGGGACAGGTCTTGCGCCAGTACCGGCAGGGCGCCGGAGGCGACCAGCTCACCCGGGAAGGCAACAACGAAGGTCTTGCCGCCAAAGGCGTGAATGTACGGCGCGACAGAGCGCAGCCACTGGACGAATTGGGTAGGATTTTCCATTTGCCGCATTATAATTCGCTGCGCGACGTGCGCACCAAATACCTTGTAAAAACTAATGTCTGAACAGAGTAACAAGCCTTCGCCTCCATCGGCGCGCGCCGCTTCCCCGACTACCCCTGCTACCGAGCCGCGCACGCCGCGCCCGGAGGGTGAACTGCGCGCGCCGATGACGCAGACGCGCGACGGCGAATTGCAGACCAAAGCGCCGCGTGGCGAACCGCGCAACCCACCGCGCGCCCCGCGTGCCGAGGGAGAGAGGCGTCCCGCCAAGCCACAGGGTGAACGCAAGCCGAACCCGCCGCAGCCGCAGCGCGCACCGCGCCAGCCGGGCGAAGCGCGCGGTGAAGCCAGGCCGCCGCGTCCCGAAAAAGGCGAGCGCCCGGAAGAGGGCCGCACCCCGCCGTTCCGCACACCGCTGCCGCCGATCGTCTACCCGGAAGATTTGCCGGTCTCCGGCCGCCGCGCCGAAATCGCCAAGGCGATTTCCGAGAACCAGGTCGTCATCGTCTCGGGCGAAACCGGTTCGGGCAAGACCACCCAGCTGCCGAAGATCTGCCTGGAGCTGGGCCGCGGACAAAAGGGCCTGATCGGCCACACCCAGCCGCGCCGGATCGCGGCCTCGAGCACCGCCAAGCGCATCGCGCAGGAACTCGGCTCGCCACTGGGCGAGCACGTGGGCTTCAAGGTGCGTTTCACCGACACGCTGCAGCGCGGCGCCTCGGTCAAGCTGATGACCGACGGTATCCTGCTGGCCGAGACCCAGACCGATCCGCTGCTGCGCAACTACGACACGATCATCATCGACGAGGCGCACGAGCGCAGCCTGAACATCGACTTCCTGCTCGGCTACCTCAAGCAGCTGCTGCCGCGCCGGCCGGACCTGAAGATCATCATCACCTCGGCGACCATCGACGCCGACCGCTTCTCGCGCCACTTCGGCACGCCGGGCAAGCCCGCGCCCGTGATCGAGGTGTCGGGCCGCCTGTACAAGGTGGAGGTGCGCTACCGCCCCGTGGACCGCGATCCCGTCACGGCCACCAATACCAGGCCGGGCGAGGCGCCGCAGGGAGGACCGAGCAAGGCGCAGGCCGCGCGTGAGAAGCGCGACCTGATGGAAGCGGTGGTCGACGCGGTCGATGAGCTGTGCCGCATCGGCTCGGGCGACGTGCTGGTGTTCCTGCCGGGCGAACGCGAGATCCGCGATTGCGCGGAAAGCTTACGCAAGCACCATCCGCCGCATGTCGAGATCCTGCCGCTGTTCGCGCGCCTGTCGGTGGAAGACCAGGACCGCGTCTTCAAGACCACCAATGCGCGCCGCGTGGTGCTGGCCACCAATGTGGCCGAGACCTCGCTGACGGTGCCGGGCATCCGCTACGTGGTCGACACGGGCCTGGCGCGCGTGAAGCGCTACAGCTTCCGCAACAAGGTCGAGCAGCTGCAGGTCGAGCCGGTGGCGCAGTCCTCGGCCAACCAGCGCGCCGGCCGTTGCGGCCGTGTGGCCGACGGCGTCTGCATCCGCCTGTACGAAGAAGACGATTTCAACAAGCGCCCGAAATTCGCCGACCCGGAGATCCTGCGCTCGTCGCTGGCCTCGGTCATCCTGCGCATGAAGTCGCTGCACCTGACGGATGTCGAGACCTTCCCCTTCATCGAGCCGCCCCAGGGCCGCGCGATCGCGGACGGCTACCAGCTGCTGCAGGAAGTCGGCGCCGTCGACGACACCAACGAATTGACGCCGCTGGGCCGCAAGCTGGCCAAGCTGCCGCTCGACCCGCGCGTGGGGCGCATGATCCTGGCCGCGGTCGACAACGACTGCCTCACCGAGATGCTGATCGTGGCCTCGGCGCTGTCGACGCAGGATCCGCGCGACCGCCCGATCGAATACCAGCAGCAGGCCGACGAGAAGCACAAGAAGTTCGCGGACGAAAAGTCCGAGTTCCTCAGCTACCTGAAGATCTGGGCCTGGTTCGAAGACGCCATCGAGCACAAGAAGACCAACCGCCAGCTGCAGGAAAACTGCCGTGCCAACTTCCTGTCGCAGCTGCGCCTGCGCGAGTGGCGCGACGTGCATTCGCAGCTGCTGACGGTGGCGCGCGAGCAGGGCTGGCGCCTGAACGCGGCCCCGGCCACCTACGACCAGCTGCACCTGGCGCTGCTGACTGGCTTACTGGGAAATATCGGCTTCAAGGCCGAGGACGAGCCGGTCTTCCTGGGCGCGCGCGGCATCAAGTTCCATATCTGGCCGGGTTCCTACCTGGCGAAGAAGCCGGGGCGCTGGGTGATGGCGGCCGAACTGGTCGAGACCACCCGCCTGTATGCGCGCACCATTGCGCAGATCCAGCCCGAGTGGGTGGAAAAGGTGGGCGCGCACCTCTTGAAAAAATCCTGGGGCGAGCCGCGCTGGGAAAAGCGCCAGGCGCAAGTGACGGCGCTCGAGCGCGCGACGATGTACGGCATCGTCATCTACAACAACCGCCGCATCAACTACAGCCAGTACAACCCGGTGGAAGCGCGCGAGATCTTCATCCGCGATGCGCTGGTCGCGGGCGACTACGAGACGCGTGCGCCGTTCTTCGCCCACAACCACAAGCTGGTCAAGGAAATCGAGAACCTCGAACACAAGTCGCGCCGCCTGGACGTGCTGGTGGACGAGCAGCTGATCGCCGCCTTCTACGACAAGGAGATTCCGCAGACGGTGGTGAACGGCGCGGGCTTCGAGAAGTGGTACAAGGATGCCTCGCGTGAGAACCCGAAGCTGCTGTACCTCATTCGCGAAGAGCTGATGCGGCACGAGGCGGCGGGCGTGACCACCGACCTGTTCCCGAAGACGATGAACGTCACCGGCATCGAGATGGGGCTGAGCTACCACTTCGAGCCGGGCAGCCTGCGCGATGGCGTGACCCTCGCCGTGCCGCTGTTCGCGCTGAACCAGATTCCCCAGGAGCGCGCCGGCTGGCTGGTGCCGGGCATGCTCAAGGAGAAGGTCCACCTGATGCTCAAATCGCTGCCGCAGAAGCTGCGCCGCCACTGCGTGCCGCTGCCGGACTATGCGGCGAAGTTCGTGGAGCGCATCGACCGCGCCGGCACGTTCGGCCGGGGCGACCTGGTGGACGTCCTGATTGCGGACGTGCGCGAGCAGACCGGCGTGAACGTGCTGACCGGCGACTTCAAGCTCGAGACGCTGCCGGTGCACCTGTCGATGAATTTCAAGGTGATCGACGAGCACGGCCGCCAGCTCGACATGGGCCGCAACCTGGCGACGCTGCAGGCGGAGCTGGGCGGCCAGGCGCGCCAGAGCTTCCAGAAGCTGGCGGAAGCCACGCCGTCGGCTGCGCCGGCGCGCCTGCAGCCGGCGGCGCCTGCCGCGGCGCCGGTCGCCACGAAAGGCAAGGGCGGCGCCGGACCGGTGACGAAGCCCTCGGCTGCCGCCGCCCCTGCGGCGGCGGCGCCGGCCGGAGCCAGCCAGCACACCGGCTTGACGACCTGGAGCTTCGGCGAGCTGCCGGAACTGCTGGAAATCACCCAGGGCAAGCTGACCCTGATCGGCTTCCCGGCGCTGGTGGACAAGACCACGCACTGCGACCTGGAAGTCTTCGACGACCCGAACGTGGCGGCGCGCACCCACCGCGTCGGCCTGCGCCGCCTGTTCATGCTGCAATTGAAGGAGCAGCTCAAGTTCGCCGAGAAGAACATTCCCGGCCTGCAGAACATGGGCATGCAGTTCATGAGCGTGGGCTCGCAGGAAGACCTGCGCGACCAGATCATCGCCAAGGCGGTCGATATCGCCTGCCTGCAGGACCCGCTGCCGACCGATGCGGCCTCGTTCAACAAGCGCCGCGACGAAGGCAAGGCCCGCATCGGGCTCCTGATCAACGAAACGGCGCGGCTGGTGGGTTCGGTGCTGGCGGAATTCCACGGCATGCCCAAGCGCATCCAGAGCCTGGCCCCGGCCGTGGCGGCCGACATCCAGGCCCAGCTGCAAGGGCTGGTGCACAAGCGCTTCATCGCGGACACCGAGTACAGCCAGCTGGCGCACTTCCCGCGCTACCTGAAGGCGATCAACGTGCGCCTGGAAAAGCTGCGCGGCAATCCGTCGCGCGACGCGCAGTTGATGGCCGAATGGCAGGGCGTCGCCAACCAGTACCAGCGCACGCTCAAGAACCTCTCCAGCAAGAGCAACGACCCGCGCATGCTGGAGTTCCGCTGGATGCTGGAGGAGTTGCGGGTGTCGCTGTTCGCGCAGGAGTTGAGGACGCCGATGCCGGTGTCGGCCAAGCGCCTGCAGAAGGTGTGGGAGTCGATGATTCGGTGAGCTGTTTCCCTGAAACTGCGGCCGGTAGAGCGTATCGCTCTGCCGGCCGCGTGTCAGGGTCGCTAGTCTTTGTTTTCCGTCGAAGAGTAATGATCCTTATTTACTGGCGGCCTCCAATGTACGTCTCAGGGTCAGGTCGTTTGTCCGTCTTGCCGAATTTTTCAAGGTATCCTTGATTGCCGGGTCCAGGCGCAAGGCCGGGCGTGCTTGCGCCAGTCCCGCGGCGACGCCGAGCCGGTATCGATACGAGGCTCCCTGCATTCCCGCGACGAGGTCCGAGACTTCGTCGTTCGTCGTTCCCTTTTGTAAAACGTCCGCCAGTCTGGCGCGTGCATCGCGCCGCACGAATTTATCGGTGGATTCCAGGTCGTTCTTGATTCGTGAAAGCAGGTCTTGTCGATTTGGAGCGTCAACAAATTGGGGCAAAGAGGCAAGTTTCGCTGTCTTGATGTCGAGCTCTCCAGGAGACCCTGCAAGACTCTCGCTGTCCGATGAATAAAGTCTTGCGGCAATTTGGGCATCCTTCGCTGAGATTTCATAATTGACCTTGACGTAACAACTGCTCGAGGCGCCGTTAATGAATATCTCTGCAGGCAGGGAATACATCATTACCGAGCGGGGATCAGGGGCTCCGGTTTCATAGTCAGGGTCGGTTTGGCTGACGTATCCCAGGTTTCGTTCGACCTGAGCATTTGTCCATCCTTGTTGGCGCCCCAGGAATTCGAACACATTGCCTGGCCCTGTCCAGCGAATTTGTTTCTGGCAGTTGAGCGATGGATTCTGATGTTCGTGGAGCAGCCCGAGCGCATGCCCGAATTCGTGCCGAATGGCGGCCAGGTCGTAGGGCCTCGCGTTTTTCACGACCGTTGGCGGCTGGAAACGCAGGTCGGAATAATAAATATTGAATCCTTCGAAGTTCATCGAGGGTTGTAAAGGCATGAGCCGTTGTTCCGCATCGTTTCCTACTGCCGACCAATAGCCGCGTTCTCCGAAGCCGATACGGATTTGGAAGAAACCCTGAGACGGCGCCAGGCAGTTATACCAGCTGTTACTTGGCCCGAAATCGAACTTGACGTTCGAAACCTGGTTCCATTCGCCGCCAACTTGGCGGATCAACTGAGCGACAGCACGGTTGCCTCCGAACAGACAGACTTTCAGGACACGGTCTTTTTCCCACCTGCGGGCTTTTGCACTTAGCTGGCGCTGCGTAAGAGACGGCTCTGCGATCGTCTCGTCCTTGGTGTAGATGTACAGTAAATGTTCGGGAAGACTTTCAAGAATGGGGTTTGCCTGGCCAGCAGTGGCCGCGTTCGGCCCTTGAAACGGTTGTTGAGCTGAACCTGTGTCCTGTTGGGCAAGCGCCGGCGGAGAAAACGAAATCAGACTAAACAAGATACCGAAGACAATGCGACTGACGTCCATATCATCCCTTTCGTTGGTTTTGTTAGCTGTCCTGATCGGCATGCAACTGTTCGATACCGAAGGTATGATATTAATGTTAACTGCCTGGAGGCGCTCCTTGTCCTTTGTTAGTTTGATGTAAATACGACAAAATTATGTTAATCAGGCTCCAGTGATTCATAGTCAAAAAATTATTGTGGATGATAATTTTTTGATGATCAACTACGCGCGTAGTTGTATGAACCGATGAACCTGATTCACGTTGCCGCATATCTTTTGCGACGTCTTGCAGAGGCAGAAAGCGCCGATCGAAGCGGATCGGCCTGGTGCACGGCGCTGGAGCAACCTTGTCCGGAAAATGCTGTATAGGGAAAAGGGAAGGCAGCTGACGATGCGCGGCATCTGCAGCCTGTCAGGCTCGGTACGCAGGCAGGCAGGCAGGCAGGCCGATCGTCTTCGTCTACACCAATATCCATCGACGATTAGCCCACCTGTGAAGGCTTGGTCTACCCGATATTGCTGCCGCGAATCCGGCTCAAGTCCTTGTCATCGCCCTCATGCCCCGGCCGCGGATCGGGGCTGCCGCCCACCCCATACGAATCGCCATGTGCGCTGCCTGAACCCACGCTGACACCGACGCTGCTGCCTGCGCCGCTGGCCGCGCCACCCGTGCTGCTGGCGCCGCCGGCCGAACCCGCCCCCATGCTCGAGCCCATGCCGCTGCCCATCGCCGAGCCGGACCCGGCGCCGGTGCTGCCGGTCATGCCGCGCACCGACGAGCCTGGCCCCATGGACGGAGCGCCCGGACGGTTGATGTCCGTGCCGTAGAAGCTGTGGATGCCGGTGGCCCAGGTGAGGTCGCTCATGTCCGGCCAGGCATCCTTGTCGAAGCCCGGTGCGTTTTGCAGGCGCTCTTTCTCGACATTGAGCACCATGCGCTTGTTCACGGTGTCGAGGTGCAGCGCCTGCCAGGGCACGGCGAACAGCTTCTCGCCCATGCCCAGGAAGCCGCCGAAGGCCAGCACGGCATAGGCCACCTGGCCGGTCTGCATGTCGAGCATGATTTCCTTGATGTTGCCGAGATCTTCCTCTGCGGCATTGACTACACTGTCTCCGATCAGGGTGTCCGCCCCCATCAGCGCCGGGCCGGGCCCGCTGCTGCGGGTGTCCGTGTACATGCCATATTTATCACGATCTGCGTAGCTCATCATGTCCTCCATGGTCGTTGAGTTACCGGCAAAGCCAGCAAAGCTATCCACCAAGGGTAGGGTGCGACCTTGCTAATCGCATGATATGGCTCAATCGTGTGGGGCCGCGCGCGACAGATATGGCTGAGTTGCTTCGCTAAGCGAGTTAGCGCACAGAAAATGATTTGCACTGTAGTTAATGTGCTAAGTAATGTTTCGGAGATAAAACAAATGACCGTCAATTCGCGCTGCAACTACGCCGGCCCATTGGGCAAACTGATCCCGACCCGTCCGGTCGTCTCCTTGTTCGATTCCCTTTTCGCCCGCCTGAGCTGGCTCAGCCGCCGCTGAACCAGGGGCCTTGCGCGCGCAGGCTGGCCCCAGCCTGCGCGCAATCTCAGAGCCCGCCATCAAGGCTGGCCGCCTCCGCCTGAGACGCCGTACACATGGCCGGTGGTAAAGCTCGATTCGTCCGACGCCAGTGTGACGAAGGCCGACGCCAGTTCGGCCGGCTGGCCCGGCCGTTTCATCGGCGTGTCCTCCCCGAATTTCTTCAGGTTCTCCTGCGTCTGCCCACCCGCTACCTGTAGCGGCGTCCACACCGGCCCCGGCGCCATCGCGTTGACGCGGATGCCCTTCGGCGCCAACTGCTTGGCCAGCGATTTCGTGAACGCCACCTGCGCCGCCTTGGTTGCCGCGTAATCGAGCAGGTTCTCCGACGGCCCGTAGGCCTGCTGCGAGGCCGTGACGATGATCGCACTGCCGGGCTTGAGGTGCGGTACCGCGGCCTTCGTGATCCAGAAGGTCGCATACACGTTGGTCTTGATGGTCCAGTCGAAATCGGCGTTCGAGATATCCAGGATCGAATCGGCCGATTTCTGGCGCGACGCATTGTTGACCAGGATATCGAGGCCGCCAAGCTCGCGCACGGCGTCGGCCACCAGCTTGCGGCAGAACGCTTCGTCCCGGATGTCGCCCGGCAGGGCCACCGCCTTGCGTCCCGCATCCCGGATCAGCTTGACCACTTCACGCGCATCGTCTTCCTCCGCGGGCAGGTAGTTGATGGCCACGTCGGCGCCTTCGCGCGCGAAGGCGATCACCGCCGCGCGCCCGATGCCCGAATCGCCGCCGGTGACCAGCGCCTTGCGTCCCGCCAGGCGCCCGCTGCCGCGGTAGGTCGTTTCGCCATGGTCCGGCCGCGGCGTCATCTTGCCGGCCAGTCCCGGCCAGGGCTGCGACTGGCTGGGGAAGGGCGGCGCCGGATAGCGCGCGGCAGCCGCGCGCGCCAGGCCGGGCGCCGGCTGCGTGCCTGCGGCCGGGCCGGCGCCGGCCTGCTGGGCCATCGCCGGCAAGGCGGCGGCAGAGGCGGCGGCGGAAGCGGCGATACCGGTGGCGACGGTACCGACGAAACGGCGCCGCGACGGCTCTACGTGCTCGTCGGTGTTTTTCTGGTCTGGATCCATGCTTCACTCCTGGGGTCATGAGAAAAGGGCGGCGGTCGGGCGAGCCCGTCCGCAATGGAAAACGATGGTAGCGAGAACGCGGACAGGCCTGCATACGGTAGCTGCCGGGCAATCAGAGATTTCGCTTGTTGTTTCGCACAGGTGTGCTAAAGTAGGTGCATGTCTACTGCCGCCATCACCGCCAAGAGCGAAGCCACCTATGCCGCCATCCTCGACGCCGCAGTCGACATGGCGGCCGCGGAGGGCATCGGCAAGGTCTCGCTGGGCGAGCTGTCCAAGCGCACCGGCATCAGCAAGAGCGGCGTGTTCTCGCGCGTCGGTTCGCTGGAATCCCTGCAGGGCGCGGTGCTGGACGAATACGACCGCCGCTTTGCCGACGAGGTCTTCCTGCCGGCGCTGCAGCTGCCCAGGGGGCTGCCGCGCCTGAACATGCACGTGAGCCTGTGGCTGAAGAAGATCGGCAACGAGACCACGCGCGGCGGCTGCCTCTACACGGCGGGCGCTTTCGAATTCGACGATGTGCCCGGGCCCCTGCGCGACCGCATCGAGGAAGGCATCGTGCGCTGGCGCGCTTCGCTGCGCAAGACGGTGCTGCAGGCGGTGGAAGCAGGGCACCTGCGGCCCGACACCGAAGCCGAGCAGCTGGTGTTCGAGATCTACAGCCTGGTCATCGGCGTCATGCACGACGCCAGGTTCCTGCGCGACGTGGTCGTGACGCGCCGGGCGCAGCGGGCTTACAACCGGCTGATATCGACGTACAAGAGTTTCAGCGACCTGGAATAGGGTTGCCTAACCGGGCGGGACAAGACAGGTCCGTCCATTTTTTTGACGTAATTTCGCACACCTGTGCGAAACTTGATTGCCAAGGAGTCGATCATGTCTGCATTCTTGTTGTGGGTCCTGTCGGTGGCCGGGGTTGCCGGGTCGGCCTGGCTGGTGTTCGGCGACGTGGTGCGCGCCGTGCCGGCGTCGAACGAGGACTTCGTGTTCTGTTAAGTAGCGGTCAGCGCAGCAGCTTGAGGCCCGGCGGCAGCGCATCGCCCAGCATGCGGGTCTCGACGGCCTGGTCGAGTTCCACCACCTCGCGCACCATCGCCGTCCAGGCGGGCGGCGCCCCGGTGGACGACAGGCGGCGCAGCACCTCGTCGCGCACCGGCTGGGCGATGTCGCGCGAGCGGTCGCCGGTCATGCGCGCGATGTGGGCGGCGGCAAAGCCGGCCGGCTCGATCTTCTTCCAGTCGAGCGCCAGGAGCCGGGCCAGCCAGGCTTCGGCGGACGCCGCGGGCGCGACTTCATGCGCGGCGCCATGGAAGGACTGGCGCGCGCCGACGCGGCCCAGCGCCCACAGGTAGCGGGCATACCGGGCCGCGGCCCTGGCGTCGATCTTGGCGCCGCCCGGCATCTTCATGATCTGCTCGATCAGCCATTCGCCGATCTCGGCCTTGTAGGCGGCCGGGATGCGTTCGAGCGAGGCGCCCACGCGCAGCATGTCGTCTTCGGTGCCATCGACCAGCGTGACGGGACGGCGCCCGCGTTCCGAGTCGTCGGCCTGCAAATTGAAGGCGAAATCGTCCAGCAGCCGCAATTGTGCTTCGACGGACAAGCCGCCCGCCACGCGCCGCCACAGCGTCCACCACTCGGCGCGGACCTGGCTGTCCTTGCGGTATTGCACGCCCGTGTCGAACAGCGCCCAGAGCTGCTCGATGCGCCATTCGTCGAGCGGATGGCCGAAGCCGGGGCGCAGGCAGTAGCCGGCCAGGTTCAGCCAGGCGCGCTCGTGCTCGGCCGAGCGGCGGCGCCCCCTGGCGCGCGCCAGCAGCGCATCGAACAGGCGGCGTAGCAGCGGCGTGGTCCAGCGCTCGCGTGCGCCCAGCAGGTGCTCGAGCGAGGCGCGCAGCTGGCGCACTTCGCGCGGGTCGACCTGCTGCGAACGGTTGCCGAAGATGCGGTCGATGCGCAGGACCGCTTCGTCGAGCTGGGGCGGCAGCGCCGCGTCCTCAAGCGCTTCATCCTCTTCGCCGCGCAGCTGGAACTCCAGGCGCCAGCGGCGCGACGCATCGTCTTCGGCCACGCAGAACACCTCGAGCGTGCCGACTTCCGACAAGGCCGCGGCCAGCTGCACCGGAATCTCGGCCGTGCGCGTTACGCCATCGCTGCGCAAGACGGTGGAGATGGCCGGCAGGCGCACGATGTCGGCGGCCGGGAGATCGAGCAGTTCACCCGGCTGCGGCTGCCGTCCGCCCGGATCGCTTGTGGAGGAGACCAGATGGAAGCGCACCGGCCGCCCCAGGCGCAGCGCGAAGCTGCGGCCTTCCAGGCGCAGTTCCTCGCCGGCCGGCGCGCCGCGCGGCAGCAGGCAGACGGCGCGCAAGCTGTCGCCCGCATGCCCGGCATCGAGCAGCAGGTAGTAATTGCGCGCCGAGCCGCTTTCGATGTTCGGCGCCTGTCCCGCGCGCGCCAGCGAATAGGCGACGCCGCCGCGCGCCACGGCCACGTCCGGGTCTTCGTTGTGCAGTACGTGCACGGGTGCGCCGCGCCAGCCGGACAAGACTTCGCCCAGGCGCTGCGCCAGCGCCGCACCGCGGAATACGCCGCCGTTGAGCAGCAGCGTATCGGGCACCGGCAGGCTGCCGTCGTCCGGCAGGCCGAGCGCTTCGCGCGCCGCCTGCGCATGCTGGCGCAGGAAGCCGGCCAGGTGGCGGGTGATGGCCGGGTCGCTCGCGTAGGGCAGGCCGAATTCGACGATGCCGGCGCGCGCCCGCCTGGCCGGCTCCTGCGCTTCGTTGGGCGGGAAGAAGCCGTCGAGGACGATGCGCGCCACGTCCTCGCGCGTGATGCCGGCGGAGCGGCTGGCGCCGACCAGGCGCGAGCCCGAGCCGAGCAGGGTGACCTTCACCTGTTCCGGTGCGTCCGGCGCCAGCAGCTGTTCCTTGGCGGCGCGGCAGCGCTCCATGAGCTGGGCCAGGCGCCCGGCCGATAAACGCGTCGGCTGGGCCTCCCCGCCGAGGCGCGATTCGGCCAGGTGCGCCAGCGCCAGGTCCATGTTGTCGCCGCCCAGGATCAGGTGGTTGCCCACGCCGATGCGGGTGAGCCCGGGTCCGCCGTCCGCGCCTGCTTCCACCTTGACCAGGCTGAAGTCGGTGGTGCCGCCGCCGACGTCGGCCACCAGCACCAGGCGCGTCTGTGCCAGATCCTGGGCCAGCGTGGCGCGGTGCCGGTACAGCCAGTCATACAGCGCCGCCTGCGGCTCTTCCAGCAGGCGCACTTGCGGCAGGCCCGCCATGCGCGCCGCCTCGAGCGTGAGCGCACGCGCGCCCTCGTCGAAAGAAGCGGGAACCGTGAGGACGATCTGCTGGCGTTCCAGCGGCGCCTTGGGGAAGCGGGTGTTCCATGCCGCGCGCAGGTGCGCCAGATAGCTCGCGCTGGCGGTGACCGGCGAGACTTTCGGCACGTCGGCGTCGACCGCGCCCCAGGGCAGGATGGGCGCCATGCGGTCCACGCCGGCGTGCGAGAGCCAGCTCTTGGCGCTGGCGACCTGCCGTCCCGGCGTCTGGGCGCCGAGCACGCGGGCCAGGCGCCCGAGCGCCACGCGTTCGACCCCGGCCGGGTCTTGCGCATGCCATGGCAACTGGAGTTCGCCGGGAGCGAGTTCTCCTGGAGCAGGGTGGTAGCGCATCGACGGCAGCAGCGGCGCCGCGGCCACTTCGCCGGGCGCCACCAGCTGGTCGATCGCCAGCAATTCGACCTGCGCGCCGCCAGGGGCGGCATAGGCCAGCACCGTATTGGTGGTGCCCAGGTCGATGCTGACGAGGTGGGGCTTCACTGCTGCTTACTGAGCGCTGCGGACGTCGAACTCGATCTTCCAGCGCTGGCCGTCGCGCGCGACGGCGGCCAGTTCCAGCGTGCCGGTGTCGGTTGCCAGCGCGTGCAGCTTGACCTGCACCACGTCGCCCGCCACGCGGCCTTCCGCCGGCAAGGTCGCCTGGATTTCGTTCAATTCCTGCAGTTCGTCCGGACCCCAGAATTCCAGCACCTCGCCGATGCGGTCCTGGCGGCGCGTGGTGGAGCCGAAGAAGCGGAAGGTGACCGGCTCGCCGACCACCAGGCCGAATTCCTGGCCAGGGAGTTCGAGTTCGCTGCCTTCTTCCATGCCGAAGGGCGCCACGCACAAGGCCTCGATCGGCGGCTCCATGCCGGGGATGGCCGGCATGGACGATTCGACGCCCACGTAGTAGGAACGGACCGTGCCGCCGCGGATGCGCACGCCGCCGCCGCGGCGCGCATAGCTGTAATAGGCCGCGCCGCGCGCCACCGCCAGGTCGAGGTCCGCGCCTTCGAGCATGCGTGCCGGCTCGGAGCCTTCCATGTAGAGCCAGTCGTTGATGGTATCCATCACGCGCTGGGACAGGATGGCGGACTTGAACACGCCGCCGTTGAACAGCACCGCGCTCGGGTGCAGGAAGCTGTGCTCGGTACTTCCGGGACTATTCTGGCTGACGCCGAAGCCTTCGAGTTCCGCGGTGGCGCCGGCCTGGCGCGCCAGGAAGGCCGCCAGGTGGCGGGTGATGGCGGCGTCCTGCGCATAGGGCAGGCCGACCTGGGTCAGGCCGGCGCGGGTACGCACGGCGGGACGGGCGCTCGCTTCCACGCGCGGGAAGAAGCCATCGGTAATGAAGGCGGTGACTTCCTCGCGCGTGAGTTCGGTGCGGATCGAGCCGCCGATCAGCTTCGAGCCGCGGCTGGGCACCACGATCGGATAGGCGGTGGCATTGGCATCGGCCAGCAGGTGTTCCTTGGCGCTGCGGCAGCCGTAGGTGAGGGCGCGCATCTGCCAGGCATCGAGCTGGGTGCCACTCGCCTGGAGCTTGCGCGCCACCAGGTGGGCCAGCGCCAGGTCCATGTTGTCGCCGCCGAGCAGGATATGGTCGCCCACGGCCACGCGGTGCGGCTCGAGCTTGCCATCGCGTTCGAGGATGGCGATCAGCGAGAAGTCGCTGGTGCCGCCGCCGACGTCGACCACCAGCACGATGTCGCCGGCCTTGACCTGCTTGCGCCAGGCGCCGCCGCTGCCCTGGATCCAGCTATACAGGGCGGCCTGCGGCTCTTCCAGCAGGGTCGGCGCAAAGCCGGCGGCGCGCGCCGCTTCCGCGGTGAGTTCGCGCGCGCCCGGGTCGAAGGAAGCGGGAATGGTGACGGTGACCTGCTGCTGGTCGAAGGGCGCCTCCGGGTGCGCCGCATTCCATGCCTGGCGCAGGTGCGCCAGGTAGCGCGTCGAGGCCTCCAAAGGCGAGACGCGTGCGACTTCGTCCGGCGCATCGTGCGGCAGGATGGCGGCGCGGCGGTCCACGCTCGGGTGGCTCAGCCAGCTCTTGGCCGAGGACACCAGGCGGATCGGCGTGGTGGCGCCGCGGCTGCGCGCAAACTCGCCGGCAACGGTGGTTTCACCCTCCGCACTCCATGGCAGCGCCAGTTCGCCCGGCGCCAGTTCGTCCGGGTGCGGCAGGTAGAGGAAAGAAGGCAGCAGCGGCAGCGCTTCGACCGTGCCCGGTGCGCTCAGCTGCGGGATGGCCAATACGCCATCGAGGGTCTTTTCGCCGTCGCTGGCTTCCAGGTCGACATACGACAGGGCGCTGTGGGTGGTGCCCAGGTCGATACCGATCGCGTAGCGTGCGTGCTGGGCGTCGCTCACAGTTCCACCTCCGCCGGGGCCAGCACGCGCGCATCGTGCTTTTCCGCCAGCTGCGGCAGCTGGACCTTGGCGGCGCGCCAGCCGCGGTGCGACAGGGTGCCCTTGAACGGCGCCGAGCCGACCACGTTGCCGGTCAGGCGCACGCTGGCGGCGTCGAAGCCTTCTTCCAGCGTGATGCGCGCTCCTTCCGCTTCCGAACGCACCGGCTCGATCGTGAAGTGCTCGCGCAGCACGCGCGCGCAGCCTTCGTGCACGACACGCGCAGCGGCGCCGATATCGGCGTCGGAATAGGCGGCCAGGTTTTCGTGGGCGAAGTCGATCAGGCGCGCTTCGCGCTGGAACAGGGTCAGCAACTGCAGGGCCGATTCGGCGGTCGGCGCGCGCAGCACCGGCGCGGCGGGCGCCGGAGCGGGTGCGGGAGCTGGCGCCGGTGCGGGAGCCGGAGCGGCCGCGGGACCGACCCCGCCATCGCGCACGCGCGCGGCGAATTCGGCGTCGCCCAGCGACTTGAAGAAACTGCCAAAAGCGATCGAGAGCCGGCTCCAGAAGGAGGGCAAATTGGATGGTGTGCTCATTCTTGATCTTCTGTAGGGTGAAGGACGGGCGCGCTGTCAGACAGCCTCGGGGCCGACGTCCGGAAAACGCGCATGATACCAGTTCAGCCAATTGCAGCGCACGCGCGGCGCCGAGAAGATAGTTGATTTATGAATGACGATCATCATGGATGGCAATTTGATTTCTATCTTAAACGGCGCATACTGGAGGTATCCAAATTTTTGCCCGTGAGGAATATCATGTCGCTTACCTTGCCAGCTTCGACCAATATCGCCAGTGTTGCCCTCGACTTCATCCAGGGCCTGTTCAGCCGCCCGACGCCGGCCGCCCTGCGCCGCGCCGAACCCGGCGACATCTGGGCGCTCTACAGCATGAGCCGCGGACGCGACTCGGTCTCGCCTGCCGTGCTGAGCAAGCTGGCCGACAACGCAGCGTAATCGCTGCGCCACGAGCATCCCGTAGCCCCGCCTGATGCGGGGCTTTTTCTTGTCTAAACGTTCTCAGTAGTGCGCTCAGCGCCGCCGGATCGCAGTAGGCTGGTCGCTCCACTGCCAAGGGAGGCGATCATGTTGTCCACTGCGGATGCCATTGCAACGGTCGGGGTGCGCGATATTGCGAAGGCAAGGGAGTTCTATACGACGGTGCTGGGATTGCAGGAAGGCGAGGCGGCCGATTGCACAGGGGGCGAGGTCCTGTCTTTCCAGAGCGGGAATTCCCGGATCTATGTCTACCGGTCCGAATTCGCCGGTACCAACCAGGCTACCGCCATCACCTGGGATGTCGGCGAGCAGATCGAGGAAATCGTGGTCGACCTGAAATCGAAGGGCGCGATCTTCGAGCACTACGACATGGAAGGCATGCGGCGGGAAGGCGACATCCACATCGGCGGCGGGATGAAGGTCGCCTGGCTGAAAGACCCGGATGGCAACATCCTGAATCTCGCCGGCAAATAAACAGCCGCGCCGGCTGGCCTTATTGCGCCAGGCTGATCACTTCATCGCCCGGCTGCGGCTCGCAGCGCGCGCCGATCGGCTCCCAGCCGCGGCGCACGACGATGCGGTTGCTGTCATGGCACAGCTCCACGCGCCGCGTCTGCGGCGCCCGGCGGCGCACGAAGTCCTCGATCGAGGCCGGCACGCTCACGTGCAGCGCGAGAGCGTGCGCATCTTCTACCGGGTGGTCGTCCATGTGCACCAGCGGCACGAACTGCCCTGCAAACATCATCCAGTGCGAGGGAATCCTGACCGGCCCGGCGGTATAGCCCTGGGTGCGCAGCCAGGCCTGCGCACCCTCGCGCGCATGCTCCCGGCCGTCGAGGCGGCCCCAGGCGCTGGCGAGCAGCTCGGCGACCCAGCCGTTGCAGTTCTGGTAGCGGGTGCCGTAGGCATAGGCATTGGCGCTGTACTGGCCCGAGAGCAGGGACAGGCCCAGGCGCTTGTCCAGCGCGGCGGCCTCCAGCAGGGCGCCGTCTTGTTCGGGGAGGAACAGCAGCGCGATATGGCCGCGCGAGGGCGCATCGGCCCCGAGCGCGAAGCCGGCCACGCCCTGGTCGAACAGGCGCGGGCGCGATTCGTCGCAGGCGTAGTACAGCTGGCGCACGGCCCAGGGGCCGCCCGGATTGTCGCGCAGGGCGATGCCGGCGTGGGAATACAGCTGGCCGAAGCGGCTCAGGTCGAGGCCGGCGCGTGCGATCAGCGCCACGCCGGCGCCGGAGCGCTCGAGCTCGCCCTTGACGGCGCCGGCAAAGCGCAGCACCCGGTCCTGGTCGGCGGCGCTGATGTCGAGCGAGCGCTCGCAGAAGGTGGGCAGCCCGGCCGCTGCGCCTGCGCTCGCGGCCAGCAGGAGCGCAGCAGCGGCAGCGCGCAGCAGCATCAGCCCGTGACTTTGCGCGAGGCGAGGTCGCGGTACCAGTCGTCCTGCAGGGCCAGGAAGAAGGAGCGCCTGGTGTCGGCGTGGGCGAATTCATAGCCGTAGACGCGCTCGCTGACCTGCACCAGCTCGCCGGTGGCGACGGTACGCTGCGCCAGAGCGCGGTTCGGCACGTCGAGGTAAAACTCGCGCGCCGGGCCGGCCACGGCGCGCAGGGTCATGCGGGTCGTGGCCACCTTGCCCGGGGCCTGGGCGACGTCGATCACGCGGTATGCGCCGGCCGCCACTTTGTTGTCGTCGCCGGAGCTGTTGCTGGAGCTGCCGATCGAATCGGAGATGCTGCCCGACGAGGCCGAACCCGCGCTGGAGGCCGAGGAGGTGAAGCTGGTGGCGTGGCTCGGGATGGCGCAGGCGGCTGCGAAGGCTGCCAGGCAGAGCGCGCGGGAGAAATGGCTGAAGTTCATGGACATCTTTCGAGGAAAAAAACCGGATCGCGCCTATGGTACAAGCCCGGTGCACTCTTGAGAAGGCAGGCTGGGGTGGTTTATGTAAGTAGCTGTAAGCAGACGGGAGCAGGGCGCGGCCAACAAGTTGGCATTTGAATAATCGTATGCGTTTACGCACGCTAGCGCACAGACTGCCGTATCGGGACGCCGCATACTCGGCGCATCGCATTGTGTGATGAGCTGATTAACTGCCTCCGAGACTGCCATGCTACCTATTTTCGCGACCCTGGTTGCCGTGATCGTCCTGGCGACGCTGCTGCCGCTGCTACGCAATCCAGTGTGGTGGATTCGCGATTGGGATTTTCCCCGCCTGCAACTGGCGATCCTGTCGCTGGCCGTGCTGGCCGGCCAGCTCGCCTTTCTTGGCTGGGAAGACCCTGCCAACCACTTGCTGCTGGTCGTCAACGCTGCCTGCCTGGCATACCAGGCCTGGTGGATCATTCCGTACACCAAAGCGTTCCCGCTCGAGGTCAAGGTGGCCGTCAAGACGGACATCAGCCGCCAGTTCCGTATCTTGACGGCGAATGTGTTGATGCCGAACCGGAATACCGATGGCCTGATCGCCCTGATCCGCGAGCACCAGCCCGATATCTTCGTCACCCTGGAAACGAACGCATGGTGGCAGGAAAAGCTGGACGTGCTGGAGCCGGACTATCCCTATTCGGTCAAGTGCCCGCTCGAGAACCTGTACGGCATGCACGTGTATTCCCGTTTTCCGCTGGAAGACAGCGCCCTGCAATTCCTGGTCGAGGACGATATCCCCTCGATCCATACCCTGGTGGTGCTGCCTTGCGGGAAAAAGGTGCGCATGCATTTCCTGCACCCGACGCCGCCCAGCCCGACCGAGCATGAGGAATCCACCCAGCGCGATGCGGAATTGCTGGTGGTCGCGAAAAGCGTGGACGAGGCCGGGCATGATATCCCGGTGATCGTCGCCGGCGACCTGAACGACGTGGCGTGGTCGACCACCACCCGGCTGTTCCGCAAGATCAGCGGCCTGCTCGATCCGCGCATCGGGCGCGGCATGTTCAATACCTTCCATGCCGATTACTGGTTCGCCCGCTGGCCGCTCGACCACCTGTTCCACAGCGAGCATTTCACCCTGTCGCATATCCAGCGGCTTCCTTATTTCGGCTCGGACCATTTCCCGATGCTGGTCGAACTCACCTACGACATGGCGCGCGGCGCCGAGCAGGAGGGATTGGCGGCGGACGAGGAAGACCACGCGCTGGCCGATGAAAAGATTGCCGCCGAGGATGTGGAAGTGGACGACGTGCACGAGCCCCAGGCTTGACGTAGGGAGCCTGCGGGAGCTGGACAGCAGTGTGTTACGCGCCCGGAGGCAATCCGGGCGACGGACAGGACCAGGGAATGCCCGCCGTCTTCTGCGTGGAAAGGTGACGCCGGGCGAACAGGAAACGGTTCGGCCGCATCAGCAGTGCCTGGGGCGCAAACGAGCGAAAACCCTGCTCGCTGATGGTAAGACGCCAGCGGTCGTTGGTCCCGAAATAACCGAGCGACAGTTCATTGTCGTTCAGGACCAGCACGTCCTGGATATCGCCGAACTGGTCGGGCATGCGCAACTGGTCGACCGGGGTGCCGTCCCAGCGCAGCAGGTAGAGCCAGTGCTGGCATCCTTCGAAATAATCGTAGCTGGTGGCCAGCAGGGTAAAGGGGCCGATCGCCAGTTGCAGGTCAAGGGCGTCGCCGTTCACCACGACGGGCAGGGGATGGCCCTTGCGCACCAGACGCCGCCGCCAGGCACGCATCGGATGCCATCCGGGCAGGACCTGTAAGGCGTAGTGCGGCTCGTGCAGGTTCATCGCGTCCCGGCTGGCAGTGGCGCCTAGGCCGTGGTGGCGCCGCTCACCAGCGCCGCCGCATACACCGTGAAATCGTCCAGCCCGCGCTTGATGATGGTGACCAGGGCCGGCAGCGGCGCTTCCTGGTAATCCCATTCGGCGCGGCAGAATTCGCCGGTGCGCTTGAGGTCTTCGGCAAGTAGCGCCTCGATCCAGCCGTGCTCGGCCAGCAGGGTGATGACTTTGCGCTCGTCGTGGGGCAGGCCCAGCCTGGCGTTGCCGATCACGTAGTCGCCCATCTCGATGGCGGCTTCCCAGGCGCGGATCACGTTGAGGGTGGCCGCATCCTGGCGCGTCAGGTCGGTGACAAACGTGGTCGGGTCCTTTTCGTATTCCTCGCGCGCGCGCCGGCAGCAGCGTTCGATGGTGCCGGCCTTGCCGACCAGGATGTCGTCGTCCATTGCTTACTCCCCCAGGCTAGATCAGGAACATGGCCGCCGCCACGCAGGTGGGGCCCAACGCCCCCAGGAACAGTCCACCCATGCCGATCGACCCGTCATTGAAGCCGGCGCGCAGCAGGGCGGCGCCGGCCGGGTTGGGGGCGTTGGCGATCACGGTCAGCCCGCCGCCGCCGACCGCGCCGGCCACCAGCATGTACTTGGCCTGGTCCGACAATCCCTCGATCAGCGAGCCGAGATAGGTCAGGGCTGCATTATCGGTGATTGCCGTCAGGGCCAGCGCGCCGAAGAACAGGGCAGTGGGCTCCAGGCTGGACACCAGCGGCTGCAGCCACCATTGCTGCATCCCGCCCAGCACCACCAGCCCGGCCAGGAAGAAGCCCACCAGCAAGCCTTCCTTGAGGATCAGCGGCGACTGGTGTTTCGGGTAGGCCTGGGTATAGCCGAGGAAGAGCAGGAACAGGCCGATGAACAGCACCGGGTGGTGCGCGAGCAGCACCACGCCGGCCAGCAGGGCCAGGTGGACGGCCGACACCAGCCAGGGCATGCGCACGTCGGCGACCGTGTCGGTCGGGGTGAGATGGCGCCGCAGCAGCAGCGTGACGACGGTGGCGTTGAACATTACCGCGACCGCCGCGCGCCAGCCGAATGTGCTGGCCATGAAGGCGCTGTCCCAGCCCCAGGCGCCGGCCACCATCAGCACCGGCGGGGCGGCGTAGGAAGTGAGGGTGCCGCCGATCGAGACGTTCACGAACAGCACGCCCAGCGCGCTGTACTTGAGGGGCTCGGGAATCCCTTGACGAAACACCTGGGGCGCCAGCATCAGGGCGGCCAGGGTCATGGCCGCGGGCTCGGTGATCAGGGATCCGGTCAAGGGCACCAGCGCCAGGCCGAGCCAGCACAGGGCCACTTCGGTGCGTACGGGAGCGAGCCGGGCCAGCATGACCAGCAGGTCGCGCACGGCGTCGAGCACCGGCTGCGAGGCGGCGATCACCATCACCACGAACACGAACAGCGGCTCGGTGTACTGGCGGGTTTCGGCGTAGCCGATGGCCGCATCGGCGCCGGCCAGCAGTGCCATGGCAAGCACCAGCACGAAGGCCCAGAAACCGAACACCACCTCGACTTCGCCCAGCAGGTGGAACAGGCCGGCATGGCGCGGATGGCGCCGCGCCATCGAGTGGAACAATTTGGTGGAAAAGGTATGGACCAGGGCGATCGCGAACAGGACCGCGCCGACGAGCTGGAGCGTGGTCATGGGCGGACTCCGTGGAATCCGGAAGACAGGTTGATCATTGTCTGGATGTAAATGGACGAGCCGCCATTATTTCATGTTTCGCTGCCACGGCCGGGTTTTCGCAGGGCCGCATGCGTTTAAGTTTTGTCAATACCAGTGGCCCGACTGGTATGTCCAAAATGAATACGTCTTGCCAAATCCAGAACGAACGAGTACTGTACGTTTATACAGTACTTTGTTAGATCATCATGAACTGCTCACCTCATTTGGCGGCGCCCGAGTCCCTGCATCCTTCGCTCTGGCGTGCATCGCAACTGGCCCATGCCGGCACGCGCTGCGTCGATACCGGGCATGCGGCGCTGTCGTCCCAGCTGCCCGGCGGCGGCTGGCCCAGCGGCACGCTCGTCGAGCTCCTGCAACAACAGCCCGGCATCGGCGAGATGCGCCTGCTGCGCCCGGCCCTGCAAGCCTGCGCCGAGCGCCGTATCGTCCTGCTGCAGCCGCCCCATGCACCGCAAGCCCTGGCGCTGGCCGCGCTGGGCCTGCCGCCCTCGCAACTGCTCTGGATCCGCACCACCCGCAGCGCCGACGCGCTGTGGGCGGCCGAGCAGGTGCTGCGCAGCGGCAGTTGCGGCGCGCTGCTGTTCTGGGCCGGCCATGCGCGCGGCGAAAGCCTGCGCCGCCTGCACATGGCGGCCCAAAGCGGCGAAACCCTGTTTTTCATGCTCCGCCCGCTGGCCGCGGCGCAAGACGCTTCGCCTGCGCCTCTGCGCCTCGCGCTGCGCCCGGCGGCCGGCGGCATGAATATCGGTTTCGTCAAACGCCGGGGACCGCAGCGCGACGCGCCGCTGTTCCTGCCCCTCACTCCTTCTTTACTGCAACGACATGCGTTTGTGGATCGGCCTGTCCCTGCCCCAGTTACCGCTCGAAGTCTTCAGCCCCAACTGGTGCAGTGACCCGGGCAGTGTCGTGCTGGAACAAGAACGCGTGCTGGCGCTGTCGCCTGCGGCGCGCGCGGCGGGCGTGTTGCCGGGCATGCGTCGCGGCGGGGTGCTCATGCTCCTGCCCGAAGCGCGCCTGTACGAGCGCAGCGCCGCGCGCGAAGCCGAGGCCCTGAATGCAGTCGCGCTGGCGATGCTGCAATACACGCCGCAGGTGGCGCAAGACGAAGAGGCGACGCTGTTGATGGACATCGGCGCCAGCCTGCGCCTGTTCGGCGGCATCCGCGCCCTGTGCGCGCGGGTGCGCGCCAATTTGCGGGCGCTGGGTTTTACCGCTTCGGTCAGCTGCGCGCCGACGGCGCGGGCGGCCTGGCTGCTGGCGCGCCACGGTGGCCTTGGCGCGGGTGCTCATGCCGGCAGCGGGGCCGGCGGCAATGGCGGCAGTGGTCATGGCGGCGCCAGGACAGGCGCTGCCCGGCGGGGCTGCCGCACGGTCAAGATGGCCACGCTCGAGCGCCGCCTCGACCGCCTGCCGGTGGCGCTGCTGCTCCCGGCCCGGCCTTATCTTGCCTGGTTCGACGGCATCGGCTGCGAGCGCCTGGGCGAGCTGCGGCGCCTGCCGCGTCCCGGCCTGCAGCGGCGCTGCGGGCGGGCGCTGCTCGATACCCTCGATGCGGCCTACGGCATGTGTCCGGAGCTGTTCGAATGGATCGTGCCGCCCGAAAGCTTCCGCGCGCGGCTCGAATTGTTCGACCGCATCGAGCAGGCCGACCTGCTGCTGGCCGGCGCCCACCACCTGGTGCTGCAGCTGGTCGGCTGGCTGTGTGCGCGCCAGCTCGCGGTCGAGCGCATCACCCTGCTGATCGAGCACGAGCGCGGCCGGGTGGCCATGGCGCCCACTCCGCTCGAGATCCTGCTGGCCGAACCGACCTGGCGCGACGAGCACCTGGTGCGCCTGCTCAAGGAACGGCTGGCCAAGCTCGAACTGCCGGCCCCGGTCATCGGGCTGGTGCTGGAAGCGCAGCAGGTGAGGGCGATGGCGCCGCCGACCGAGTCGCTGTTTCCCGAGCCGGGCGGCACCGAGGAAGACCGGATGCGCATGCTCGAACTGCTGGTGGCGCGCCTGGGCCCGGACAATGTCTTGCAGGCGCTGCCGCAGGCCGACTACCGCCCCGAGGTCGCCAACGAATGGGTGCCGGTGCAGCAAAAGGTGCGCGCGGCCGACCGCGCCGCGCGCCTGCCGCCGGACGTGCACAGCCTGCCGCGTCCGAGCTGGCTGCTGGCCAAGCCGATCGCCCTGCTGATGCGCGACCACCGCCCGTTTTATGGCTCGCCCCTGAAGGTCGCCTCGACCCCCGAACGCATCGAGGCCGGCTGGTGGAGCGAGACGCAAACGCGCGACTATTTCATCGCCGAAGGAAAAGACCATGCCTTGTACTGGATCTACCGCGAGCGCATGGTGGGCGCCGGCGAGGAGGCCGAGCCGCGCTGGTATCTGCATGGCTTGTTCGGGTAGCGTTCGATGCGCCACGCATATCGATGCTTTGTTCAATGCTGCCGCTCAACATAGCGCTAAGCGAGCGCCGCGATCACCCGCATTGACCGATACTGGGGGCATGTGTTCGCACACCGTGTGCGGACAACCGAGACATCAGTGGAGGTCGCGTGCTTGGATCACTGAACAGTCGCATGTCGAGCGGCACAGGGCCCCCGCCCAGCTCATCCTGGGGCGGGCAATCGTCCCAGCAAGGTGAAGGAAACAAGACCGGCGCCATCCGCAAGGTACTGGTCGTCGACGACGAGGCAGACGTCGCGGACCTGGCCGAAATCCTGTTGTCGGCACACGGCCTCGATGCCCTGGTTGCCTATTCCGCCGCGCAGGCACTCGAGCTGCTTGCCCGGCATCCCGACATCGATGCGGTCGTGTCGGACGTCATGATGCCCGGCATGAACGGCCTTGAACTGGCGGACCGGATCGGCCAGCGCTACCCGGCAGTCAAGATCGTGCTGGCCTCGGGCTATATGGCGCCCAACATGGTCGACAGCCAGGCCATGAAGCAGTTATTCATCGCCAAGCCCTATCGCATCGACCAGCTCATCAAGCTGCTGCAGACCTGAAGCCGAAGCGGCGCATGCTGCGCCAAGCCACGGGCAGTTCCCGCCCTCAATCGCGCACGGCTGCAAAGATGGCGTTGAGCTTTTCCAGTTCCACCGGTTTGACGAAATGATGGTCGAAGCCGACCGCGCGCGACAGGGTCCGGTCGTGCGCCTGGCCATAACCGGTCAGGGCCACGAACAGGGCCTGGCCGGTGGCCGGGTCGGCGCGCAGGCGCCGCGCCAGTTCATAGCCGTCCATTTCCGGCAAGCCGATGTCGAGGATGAAGACCTGCGGCGGATCCTGTCTTGCGGCGGCGATCGCGTCGTGCGGATGCGACTGCACGGCAACCTGGTGTCCTTGCGCTTCGAGCAGCACCGCCAGCGATTCGGCGGCGTCCACGTTGTCGTCGACGATCAACACGCGCCGCGGCAGGACGCTGGCGGCATCCCCGCCGCCGGCGGCAAGCGGCTGCCCGTCCCGGCCCGTGGCCAAGGCCGGCAGCGCAATGGTGAAGGTGCTGCCCAGGCCCGGCCCGCGGCTGTCCGCCGTGACCGTTCCGCCGTGCAGCGTCACCATGGTTTTCACCAGCGCCAGGCCGATGCCGAGCCCGCCCTGGGCGCGGTCCGGCGTGCGCTCGGCCTGGGTGAACAGGTCGAACACTTGCGGCAGCAGGCGGCTGTCGATGCCGATGCCGTTGTCCGCCACGCTGATCCGGACCATCCCCGCCTCGGCCTGCACGGTGAGCAGGATCGCGCCGCCCTGGGGCGTGTATTTCGCGGCATTGTTGAGCAGGTTGACGATCACTTGCACCAGCCGGGTGCGGTCGCCATGGACGGTGGAATGCGCCGCCTCCAGGCGCACCGTCAGCGAATGGTGGCGCGTCTCGATGAGCGGGCGCGACTGCTCGACGGCGCTCGATACCGCCGCCTTGACGTCGACCGCTTCCTTTTCCAGCTGCACCAGGCCGCGCGTGACGCGCGAGACGTCGAGCAGGTCGTCCACCAGCGAGGTCATGTGCTTGACCTGGCGGCTGATGACTTCGCTCGCCTTGCGGGTGCGGGCGTCGCCGCCGGCCGTCATGCGCAGCATTTCGGCCGCCGTGCTGATCGGCGCCAGCGGATTGCGCAGCTCGTGCGCCAGCATGGCCAGGAATTCGTCCTTCTTGCGGTTCGCGTCGCGCAGCTCCAGTTCGGCCTGGTAGCGCTCGGTCACGTCCACCGTCACGCCGCGCATGCGCGCAGGGCGGCCTTCGGCGTCGTACTGCACCTTGCCGCGGCTGTCGGCCCAGATCTGGCGCCCGTCGTCGGGACGGATGACGCGCACCACCACCTCGTAGGCGCCGCCGCCCTCCAGGGCCTGCTGGTGGGCGGCGGCAACCTTGGCGCGGTCTTCCGCGTGGATGTATTGCGAGACCTTGCCCATCGCGGAGGGCGTGAATCCCAGCACCAGGGGCGTGTTCTCCGAATAGACCAGCTCGTCCGTGACCAGGTTCCAGTCCCACACCACCATCTTGGTCGCATCCATGCCGTCGCGCAGGCGCTGGTCGCTTTCGCGCCGGGCGGCCTGGGCCTCGACTGTATCGGTGACGTCATAGCCCTGGGCGAAGATGCCGATCGTGGTGCCGTACTGGTCGCGGTAGGGCTGGTACACCAGGTCGATATAGCGCTGGAGGATGGGGCCGTCGCGCTCGCGCTGGACCGCAAGCGGCATGGCGCGGGTTACCCAGGGTTCGCCCGTGGTATATACCCGGTCGAGGAATTCCTCGAAGCCCTGGCCGGCCACTTCCGGCAGCGCTTCCCACACGGCCTTGCCGATCAGCTCGCGGTGCCCGACCAGCTGGTAATAGGCTTCGTTGACCATCTCGAACACATGCTTCGGGCCCATCAGCACGGCGACGAAGCCGGGCGCCTGGTTGAACAGGCTGCGCAGGTGCTCGCGCTCGTTGTTCAGGATGCGCGACAGGGCTTCGTGCATCTGGGCGCGGTTGAAATTCTCGGCATGGTCGCTGCTCGGGGACGTGAGCTGGAGGCTGGCCACCTGGGACTGCTCGTCGAAGCGGTACAGCTCGGTCACGTCGACCGGGTTCTGCACGACCATGATCGGCCGGCCGTCTTCGCCCAGCACCGGCGTGTGCACCGTGCTCCAGTAGCGTTCCTCGAATTGCTTGCCGGTGGGCGTGTCGACCTCGACCGCATAGCGCACGAATGCCGTCGTGTCCGGCTCGCCCTTGGCGAGGGCGCGCAGCAGCGAGGCCTTGATTTCGCTGACGTCGGTCGAGTCCGGATTGTCGGGGTCGGCCGGTATGGCTTCGAACAGATAGCGCCCGACGAGCTCCTCCTCGGTACGCTGGATCGAGCGCAGGTAGGCCCCGCTGGCGCCGATGATCGTCAGGTCCGGCGCCATCACCAGATAAAGGTAGGGAGAAGCGCGGAACAGGGCCTGGTAATCGCTGAGTGTCATCATCCGCAATTGTCGCACGGATGGGGATTTCAGCCGGCCTGCGCCACCCGTGCCAGGTACAGCTGGCGCCGCACCGCGAAGCCCAGCGATGCGTACAAGGCCACCGCGCCGCGGTTGCTCGGGTAGACGTGCAGGAAGGGGATGCTGCCGCGGTCGACGATGCGGCGCATCTTGTCGACCAGCAGGCCGCGCGCATAAGCCTTGCCGCGGTGATCGGGGTGCACGCATACGGCGCTGACTTCCTGCAAGCCGCTCAGCGCCATGCGCTCGCCCGTCATGGCCGCCAGCATGCCGTTCTCGCGCACGCCCAGGAATTCTCCCAGCTCGTGGGTGCGGGCCGCGAACGGCCCCGGATTGGTCAGGGTGGCCAGGGCCAGCATCCCCGGCGCATCGGCTTCGCCCAGCACCTCGAAGCGGGCCCTGGCCGGGCCGGGGTCGCGCGTGGCCACCATCTGCCAGACCGGGTCGAGCGGCGTGGCCGTGAAGCCGGGCGCGGCAGCGACCTCGGCGGCCGTCACCAGCATCGCCGCTTCGCCCGGCGCCAGCAGCGCGCCCAATGCTTCCCAGGCGGCCGGGCTGGCGTCGGCCAGCGCGGCGAAGGGGCCGTATTCGCGCGGATAGCGCCGCGCCAGGCCGGCGCCGACTGCCAGCGCACGGTGGCCGCTGCCGAGCGCCGACCACACCGGATGGTCGAGCGCGGCAAGCATCGCGGGAGAGAGGTCGAAGCTGTCCATGCTGGGTGGAATAGGGATGGGCTGGATGGCCGTATTGTGAACCGTAGCCAGCGTGCGCGCCAGTCGCGGCGCATGCTATTGTTGCACTTTCTGCATTGACCCGACGAGCCTGCGATGGACTATAACGAGCTGCTGTTTGCCTACCATGTGCGCGAGCTGGCCATGAAGCGCCTGGTGCACGAGACCCCCGAAGGCCTCTCGCCCGAGGCGGCCACGCGCTACATGTTCGAGCGCTTCGAGCCGACCGTGATCGGCATCGTGCGCGAACTGCGCAACGTCGCCGTGATGGTGGCGAAAGCCGGGCCGAACGCCCCTCCGGAACCCGGCAAGGACGCACCGGCCGCCTGAGGCGCCGGGAAACTTACTCTGTCACCTTGCCGCGCAGCGCCTTGACCAGCCCGCTGCGTGTCTTGCTGTCGAGCCGGCGCCGCTGCGAGCCGCGCGTCGGCCGGGTAGGGCGGCGCACCACGGCAACCGTGGCGGCCTGGTCCACCAGGGCCTGCAGCCGCTGCAGGGCGTCCTCCTTGTTCTGCTCGAGGCTGCGCGAGGCCTGGGCCTTGAGCACCACCACGCCGTCGCGCGTGATGCGGCTGTCGTGCATTTCCAGCAGGCGCGCCTTGACATGGTCGGGCAGGGACGAGGCGCCGATGTCGAAGCGCGCGTGCACCGCGCAGGACACCTTGTTGACGTTCTGGCCGCCCGGCCCCTGGGCCCGGATGGCGCTGAACTGGACTTCCCCCGGATCGATTGCCGCCCCCATCATTCCACCTTTGTTTGTCGGGCCCGCCGGCTGCGGCGCCATGCCGCATTCTAGTTGACGAGCTGAAAATATACCCCGCGCACGGCAGGGACAGCCGCCAGCCCTTGTATTTACGGGCTGCGGTATGATGGTGCTGCCGGCCGACGGTTCCATGGCGGAAGCGCCGGCGCGGCGATACAGGCGGAACCGTGAACCTCTCCCCCATGCCCTTGGCAGTCTTCGTGGTCGATGCGGCAGGCAAGCTGGCGGGCTGGAACAAGGCCTGCGAAAAGCTGGCCGGCTACTGCGCGTCCGACATCCATGGCGGCACGCTCGACTCGATCCTCGCCTTCAACGACCCGCCCGGGGCCGCGCCTACGATCGCCGAACGCGCCGATGTCGAGACCGAAGGCACGCTCACATGCGCCGACGGCCGCAGGCTGGCGGTGCGGGTGCTGGTGGCCGAGCAATCCTTCGACCCCGGACAGCCCGGCACCTTCAGCGTCATCGTGATCCCGCGCGCCGGCCAGGCCCAGGCGCGCTACGCGCTGATCCAGGACCTGCCGGTCGCCGACCTGATCGAAGACCTGCCCTGCGTGTTCTACGTCATCGACCAGAGCGGCCACCTGCTGCTGTGGAACCACCAGCTGGAAGAAGCGCTGGAGATGTCGAGCGAGGACCTGCCGACCTCCGACATCCAGCAGTTCTTTGCCGAACACGACCGACCCATGATCGTCGAGAAGATCTTCAGCGCCTTCGAGGCCGGCCAGTCCTCCCACGAAGCCGAGCTGATCGGCGCGCAGGGCAAGCGCACCACCTTCCTGTTCCATTGCGCGCGCACCAGCCTGGGCAACCTGCCCTGCATCGTCGGCACCGGGCTCGACATTTCCGCGCGCAAGCAGGCCGAGCATGGACTGCGGGTACGCGAGCGCGCCATTTACTCGAGCATCAACGCCATCGTGATCACCCATTGCGAGGACGGCGAGCACCGCATCGAATACGTCAACCCGGCCTTCGAGGCGCTCACCGGCTACGCACTGGCCGAGATCAAGGGCAGCGACCCGCGTTTCATGCGCATCGAGAATTGCGACGTGCAAGAGCACCGGCGCATCAGCGAGGCACTCAAGCGCAAGCAAAGCGTGCGCTCGGTGCTGCGCAACCGGCGCAAGAACGGCGAGATCTTCTGGAACGACCTGCGCATCGACCCGGTGGCCAATGTCGACGGCGAAGTCACGCATTTCGTCGCGGTGATCAACGACATCACCGAGGCGCGCCATTATGAACGGCGCCTGCACTACATGGCCCACCACGACCCGCTTACCGGCCTGGCCAACCGCACGCTGCTGCAGGAGCGCCTCAAGGACGCCGTGGAAAGCGCGCTCGAGAACGGTACGCTGGGCGCGCTGGCCTTCCTCGACCTGGACAACTTCAAGCACATCAACGACAACTTCGGCCATGACGCGGGCGACCTGGTGCTGCGCGAAGTGGCAGGGCGCCTGCGCGAAAGCATGCGCGAAGACGACACCGTGGCGCGCGTGGGCGGCGATGAATTCGTGCTGGTCATCGCCAACCAGCCCAGCCACGACCGCATCGCCGACCTGGTCGAGCGGGTGCGCCGCAGCGTGAACGCGCCCATCACCTGGGGTGGCCAGCAAATCATCCCCGGCACCAGCATCGGCGTGAGCGTGTTCCCCGAAGACGGGGACACGGCCGAGAAGGTCATGCGCGCCGCGGACGCCGCGATGTACCACGCGAAAACCCTCGGCAAGAACAACTTCCAGTTCTATTCCGAGCGCCTGAACCAGATCGTGCACGAGCACCTGATGCTCGAGGCGAACCTGGCGCGCGCGATCCGCGACCATGAGCTGGTGCTGGGCTACCAGCCGAAGGTCGACCTGAAGACCGGCAGGGTGGTGGGGGCCGAGGCGCTGGTGCGCTGGAACCACCCGGTCGAGGGCCTGATCGCACCGGACCGTTTCATCCCGGTGGCCGAGGACACCGGCCTGATCGTGCCGCTGGGCGAGTGGGTGATCGCGGAGGCGTGCCGGGCCCTGAAAACGCTGGACGCGCTGGGCATCGGCGACTTCGTCATCTCGGTCAACCTGTCGGCGCGCCAGCTGCGCCAGCATAATTTTGCCGAGCGCCTGTCCGATACCCTGGCGCGCCACGGCGTCGCGCCGCGCAACCTCGAGCTCGAAGTGACCGAAAGCCAGTTGATGGACCAGCCGAACGAAGCCATGGAAGCGCTGGCCCAGCTCAAGGCGCTTGGCGTGCGCCTGTCGATCGACGACTTCGGCACCGGCTACTCGAGCCTGAGCCACCTGCAGAAATTCCCGGTCGACTTCATCAAGATCGACCGCTCCTTCCTGGGCGACGTGCTCAACGACGGGCATGCCGTCATCACCCGCGCCATCATCGCGCTCGGGCACAATCTCAAGATGAAGGTGATCGCCGAAGGCGTCGAGACGCGCGAGCAGCTGGCCTTCCTGCGCGAGCACGACTGCGACGAGATGCAGGGCTTTTATTTCAGCCCGGCCCTGAGCCAGGAAACGCTGCAGCAGATGGTCTGCAGCGATGCGCGCCTGCCCGACTAGGACCGCGGCGCGCGCAGCGTCAGCTTGACGATCTCGCCCGGCCGCCACAGGCGCATGCGCGGTCCCCAGCTGCCGGCGCCGCGCGTGACGTACAGGGTCATGCCGCCGACGTCGTAGGCGCCCACGTACTTCGGGAAGCGGTGCCGCACCGCATAGCTGAAGGGCCAGATTTGCCCGCCATGCGTGTGCCCGGACAGCATCAGGTCCACCCCGCGCGCCTGCGCTTCGTCGACCACGGCGCCGGCCGGGATGTGCGACATCAGGATCGTCGCCGTCTCGGTAGGCTCGGGCAGGGTGCGCGCCAGGCCCTTGATCAGGCCGCCGCCGCGGCGCATGCGCGCGCCGATATCCTCGATCCCGGCCAGCACCAGGCCCGGGGCCAGCTCCACCTTGCGGTCGCGCAGCCAGCGCACGCCCCCTTGCTCGAACTCGCGCACGGTCGTTTCGGCGTCGCCGTAGAACTCGTGGTTGCCCGTCACCGCCCACACGCCCAGCGGCGCGTTCAAGCCGCGCAGGGTAGGCGCCAGCTGCGCTTCGCCCACCGGGTTGTCCTCGACCTGGTCGCCCAGCATCAGCACCGCCGCAGGCCGCAGCGCGTTGATCTGCTCCACGCGCCGCGCCAGCCATTCCGAACGGCGCTGGGCGCCCAGGTGGATGTCGCTTACCGCCACGATCACGGTGCCGTCCAGGGCGCGCGGCAGGCCGGTCATCACCACCTCGTGCTCGACGATGACTGGCGCGCGCATGCCCTGGTACATGGCGAAGGCCGACAGCAGCAGGCCCGCGACGGCGGCAACGGCGCGCACGGTCCGGACGTTGGCACGCCACCAGAACCCGAAGCCGGTGAGCAGGTCCGCCCCCAGGAGCGGCAGCGCCATCACCACCAGGATGCCGAGCCAGGTGAGGGCGAACTGCCCGGGCCACCAGCGCCAGTCGAGCGCCTCGTCGCCGATGCGCACGCCGGCGAAATACACTAGCCAGACGACGAGCGCGCCCGCCATCCACGCGCGCACGGGGATGCGGCTGCGGACCGCGTCGATCGAATACAGGCGTGCGGCGACGTACAGGTGCAGCAGGGTGCCGATGATGTTGAGGACGATCGAGAACATGGGATAGAGGGTGGTTGGGCCGAGGGCGTCACGGTAGCGCAAATTCGGCCGGCGCGTGCGGCGGGCCTGAAGGCCGATTTCAAGTCAAAAATTGCGTTGCAAATAAAATTTGCAAAATAGCTTAAAAATCCATATTTCGTAAGCCTTGAAAGTGGCTTGGCATGGCACTAGATTGGAGTCACCGGATGCTCACGATGAGGTCCGGCAACTTATCGCTTAACTTACAAGGATACTGATCATGCGTACTTTCGACCTGACTCCCCTCTACCGTTCCGCCATCGGTTTCGATCGCCTGGCCAACCTGCTCGAGCAGCGCGGCGAGCCAAGCTACCCGCCGTACAACATCGAACTGGTGAGCGAAGACCAATACCGCATCGTGATGGCCCTTGCCGGCTTCACCCGCGACGAAGTGGAAATCGTGACCGAGCGCGACACCCTGCACGTCACCGGCCGCAAGCAGAAGGACGAGACCCAGCGCACCTTCCTGCACCGTGGCATCGCAGCCCGCGATTTCGAGCAGCGCTTCCAGCTGGCGAACCACGTGAAGGTCACCAGCGCGTCCTTCGACAACGGCATGCTCACCATCGAACTGGTGCGCGAAGTGCCCGAGGCCTTCAAGCCGCGCAAGATCGCGATTGGCGACGCCAACGGCGCGGTGTCCAACGTGCAGACGCTGGAACAGCGCGACGCTGCATAAAGCAGGGCAGTAGTTTGAAAGAGGGCGTCCCGCGGGGCGCCCTTTTTGACGATGGGACTCCTGTTAAGGCCACCCTAAGCCTCCAGGCTTGCCAGCTTAAGCATGGTCTAAGCCAGCCTTGCGAAGATACACCCATCGATAGACACCATCATCGGTCAACCAATTTTCATCAGGAGCACATACATGCGTAACGAAGGTGCCGTCACTGTCATCACTGCCAAACGCCTCACGCTGGCCTTGTGTGCCGCGGGCGTCGTCGGCGGAGCGGTCGGTGCGCTAGCCGTCAACCACAACAACGTTGCAGCCGAGACCGCGCCAGCCGCCGTGGCTGCACCGGCGCCGGCCGTCCTGCCTGCGCCCGCCGTTGCCGCGGGCGTCCCGGCGCCGACGGTCACCCTTCCTGATTTCACCCGCATCGCCGCCACCAACGGCAAGGCGGTGGTCAACATCCGCGTCGTCGGGGGCACCAAGACGGCCGCGCGCGGCAACATGCCTCAGCTGCCGCCGGGCCATCCGCTCTACGACTTCTTCCGACAGTTCCAGGATCCGCGCTCGAGCGGCCGCGGAGCTCCCGTTTTCGGCGCCGGATCGGGCTTCATCGTAAGCCCGGACGGCGTCATCCTGACCAACGCCCACGTCGTGCAAGGCGCCGACGAAGTGACCGTCAAGCTGCAGGACCGCCGCGAATTCCGCGCCAAGGTCCTGGGCTCCGACCCGCGCACCGACGTGGCCGTACTGAAGATCGACGCCAAGAACCTGCCGGTGGCGCCGCTGGGCAAATCGCGCAACCTCGCCTCGGGCGAGTGGGTGCTGGCCATCGGTTCGCCCTATGGCCTGGAAAGCACCGTCACCGCCGGCGTGGTGAGCGCCACCGGCCGCTCGCTGCAGGACGGCGCGGTGCCCTTCATCCAGACCGACGTCGCGGTCAACCCCGGCAACTCGGGCGGTCCGCTGTTCAACACCCGCGGCGAAGTGGTGGGCATCAATTCGCAGATCTACAGCCAGACCGGCGGCTACCAGGGCCTGTCGTTCGCGATCCCGATCGACGCGGCGGTCAAGATCAAGGACCAGATCGTCGCCACCGGCAAGGTGCAGCATGCCAAGCTCGGTGTGAGCGTGCAGGAAGTCGGCCAGGCCTTTGCCGATTCCTTCCGCCTCGAGTCGCCCGAAGGCGCATTGATTTCCAGCGTCGAGCGCGGCGGCCCGGCGGAGAAGGCGGGCCTGAAGTCGGGCGACGTGATCCGCCGCGTGAACGGCCAGTCGATCGTGTCCTCGGGCGACCTGCCGAGCATCATCGCCCTGGCGCGTCCGGGCGAGCGCGTGGCGCTGGACGTCTGGCGCGACGGCAAGCTGGTACGGGTCGATGCGACCCTGGGCGACGCCGCCGAGAAGGCCAAGCGTGGGCAAGAAGAATTGGCGGCGACGCCCGACAACAGCGCGAAACTGGGCCTGGCCCTGCGTCCGCTGGAGCCGATCGAGCGCCGCCAGAGCGGTATCGCGTCCGGCCTCGTGATCGAGGAAAGCTCGGGGGCGGCGGCGATCGCCGGCGTCGAGCCGGGCGATGTACTGATTTCAGTTAACGGCCGGGCGGTCAACTCGCTCGACCAGGTCCGCGACGTGGTGGCGAAGGCTTCCAAGTCAGTGGCCTTGCTGATCCAGCGCGGGAGTGACAGAATCTTCATTCCTGTGCGGATTGGTTAAGGAAGCGTAGCGTCCTTTGCCCGCAGGCGTTTCAAGAACGGGGAATTCATGCGGCTACTGTTGGTGGAAGACGATACGATGATCGGCGAAGTAGTGCTCGACCTGCTCAGGGCCGAGCACTACGCCGTCGACTGGGTCAAGGACGGCGAAATGGCCGACACGGCCCTGCTGCAGAACCAGAACTATGACCTGGTGCTGCTCGACCTGGGGCTGCCGCGCAAGGACGGCCTCGAGGTGCTGCGCACCATGCGCGCCCGCAAGGACCGCACGCCGGTACTGGTCGCCACCGCGCGCGACTCGGTGGCCCAGCGCATCGCCGGGTTAGATGCCGGCGCGGACGACTATGTCCTCAAGCCCTACGACCTCGACGAGATGCTGGCGCGCATCCGCGCCCTGCTGCGCCGCGCCGCCGGGCGCGCCGAACCCATCTTCGAATACAAGAACCTCACGGTCAATCCCGCCACCCGCGAAGTGCTGGTGGACGGCGCCCCGGTCTCGCTGTCGGCGCGCGAATGGGCCGTGCTCGAATCGCTCGTGGCCCGGCCCGGCGCCGTGCTCTCGCGCGCCCAGCTCGAGGAAAAGCTCTACAGCTGGCGCGACGAAGTCTCGAGCAATGCGGTCGAAGTCTATATCCACGGCCTGCGCAAGAAGCTGGGCAGCGACGTGATTCAGAACGTGCGCGGTGTCGGCTACATGGTGCCGAAGGCATGAAGTTCACCCCAAGGAAGGTGACCCACTCGCTGCGTGGGCGCCTGTTGTGGTATCTGCTGGCGGCGATCACCATCGCCGCGCTGGCGCAGGCCTCGATTGCCTACCGCACCGCGCTGCACGACGCCGACCAGATCTTCGACTACCACATGCAGCAGATGGCGCTGTCGCTGCGCTCGGGCACGCCCCTGTCGAACACCGAGGCGCAAGCGCGCGTGCAGGCCGAAGGCGGCAGCAACGACATGGTGGTGCAGATGTGGTCCCCCGACGGCGTGCAGATGTTCCACAGCGTTTCCCGCGCCCAGCTGCCGCAGCGCGCGGTGCTGGGCTTCTCCAACGTCAAGGCCAACAACACGGTCTACCGGGTGTTCTCGATCCAGACCGAAAACCAGACCGTGCAGGTGGCGCAAGACCTGGCCGTACGCCGCAACATGGCGGGCAACCTGGCCTTGCGCACCCTGGGGCCGATCGCGGTGATGATGCCGATCCTGATGCTGGTCGTGTGGTGGGTGGTGAGCGGCTCGCTCGATCCGGTCGCGCGCGTGCGCAAGCAGGTCGCTTCGCGCCAGGCCGACGATTTGTCGCCGGTGTCCGAAGCCGGCCTGCCCGACGAAGTGCGGCCGCTGGTGCAGGAACTCAATTTGCTGTTCGGGCGCGTGCAGACCGCGTTCGACGCCCAGCAGAATTTCGTGGCCGACGCCGCCCACGAACTGCGCACGCCGCTGGCGGCATTGCGGCTGCAGGCGCAGAGCCTGGACCGCGCCGAGTCGCCTGAAGCGCGCAAGGTCGCGGTGTCGCGCCTGACCGCCGGCATCGACCGCGCCACCCGCCTGGTCGAGCAGCTGCTGGTGCTGGCGCGCCAGGAAGCCACCGCCGCCACCGGCGCGGCCAGCCGCCCGGTCGACCTGGCGGACCTGGCGCGTCGCACCGTGGCCGACCTGGCCGGCGTGGCCGCGGCCAAGGGCGTGGACGTGGGCGTCGAGGTGGCAGGGGCCGAGGCCGACCCGGCCATCGTCGAAGGACAGCCGGACGCGCTGCAGATCCTGCTGCGCAACCTGGTCGACAATGCGATCAAGTACACGCCCGGGGGCGGCACGGCCGACATCTCGGTGCGCAAGGAAGCCGACAAGGTCGTGGTGACGGTCGAGGACAGCGGCCCGGGCATCCCGCCGGAAGAGCGCGAGCGCGTGTTCGACCGCTTCTACCGCGTGGCCGGCAGCGAAGCCGCCGGCAGCGGCCTGGGACTGGCGATCATCAAGGCCATCGCCGAGCGGCACGGCGCCAGCCTGGTGCTGGGGCAGTCCGAGCGCCTGGGCGGCCTGTCGGCGACCGTGGCCTTCAGGAGCGCCTAGGGGCTAGTCCTTGACCTCGGCCTGCACGAGCTTGCCCAATAACTCGAGCGACTCCTGCCAGCCGAGATAGCAGGCTTCCACCGGGATCATCGCGGGAATGCCTTCCTGCCTGATCTTCACTTCCACGCCGCACAAGACCGCGCGCAGCGTGACCGTGGTCTGCATCTGGCCAGGCAGGTTCGGGTCCTCGAACACGGAGGTATAGCGCAGGCGCTGGCCCGGCTCGAGTTCCAGGTATTCGCCGCCGAAGGCATGGCTGTTCCCGCTGGTGAAATTGGTGAACGACATCCGGTAGCGCCCGCCGACCCGGCTGTCCATCTCGTGCACAGTGCCGACGAAGCCATGCGGAGGCAGCCATTTTGCATAGGCATCCGGGGTGGTGAAGGCGCGGTACACGCGCTCGGGAGTGGAGGTGAAGACGCGGTGCAGTTCGACGGTATGCGTGGACATGATCGTTTTCCTTGTTTCAAGCAGAGGACGGCCCTCCAAGTGACGACGAACGCCGCGGCCCGGATTCGACATGCCGGCGCCGTTTTTCTACTTCCCGCTCAGGGGTAGTGCTCGGCATCCGGCGGCGGCACGATCCAGGCGTGCATGCGCTCTTCATAGACCGACACCGTCGGGGCCGGAAAAGCCGGGTCGGCAAACGCGCCCACCGGAATGCTGATGAAGCCCTCGAGCGCCTCGGGTTCATACCAGACCGTGGAGCCGCATTGCGGACAGAAGTGGAAACGGGCGCGCGTGCCTTCGTCGCCGGTGCGCACGTATTGCGTCGATACGCCGCTGGTGGTGACCTGTTCGCGTGCGAAGCGTGCCTGCTGCGCAAACGGGCTGCCGGTACGGCGCTGGCAAGCCAGGCAATGGCAGACCGAATTGCCGACAGGGTCGCCGCTCACCTCGGCCGAGAGCTGGCCGCAACTGCAGGATGCCGTTCGAATCGTCACGTTCACTCCTGGGTAACTGAGGGTTGGACCGCCTGCATGCCCCGATGACTGCAATCCTACCCGACTAGACCTGGCATCCCAGCTTGTCGTAGCGCTTGCGCAGGATGAACAGGTCCTGCTGCACCGATTCGATCATGGGCGAGCGCGGTCCGCGCTCGGCCGCTTCCGACTCGAGGATGGCCGTGTGCAGGCGCCTGCATTCGCTCTTTGCGGCGGGCTCAAGGCGGCGTACCGGCCCGGCCGGCTTTTTCCCACCCGGGCAGGGTGTCGCCGACACCACCACGCGTCCCGCGCTGTCGCAACGGTAGGGTGGATGGTTGGGGGAGGGCTGGCCGGCCTTGGCAGGCACCAGGACGAGGGATAGCAGGACGCTTGCCGCAAGGGATGCAAGGCGAGGGATGGATGGGGTAGGAATGGTGGTCTCCGCGAGCGTGGAGGGTTCCTGGCGGCGCCGGTCCTCTCTTATGCAAGCTGGGCAGGATACAAGAGTTTCCATGTTGAATTCTATCGAATTGTCACTTGGGAAGGCCGTGCGCATGGGCTTGCCGGCAGGCCCTGCGCGCTGACGTTAAAATGCGCCTTGGGGCCGGCTGCACGCGCCGGCCATGACGGATCAATTGACGAGGAATCGATGAAGAAGCAAGCAGTCCTGTTGGCGGCGCTGGCGGCATCCGCTGCCGTGAGCCCCCCGGCCCTGGCCCAGGAGGTAGTCAGGATCGGCCACGCGGCCGCGGTCACGGGCCCGGTGGCCTATTTTGGCAAGGACACCGAAAATGGCGCGCGCATGGCGATCGAGGCGCTCAATGCCAGGGGCGTGTCGATCGGCGGCAAGAAGGTACGTTTCGAGCTGCTGGCCGAAGACGACGCAGGCGACCCGAAACAGGCCACCAGCGTGGCGCAGAAACTGGTGGATGCGAAGATCCACGGCATGGTCGGCCACGAAACCTCGGGCACGACCATTCCGGCCTCGAAGATCTACCACGCAGCAGGTATTGCCCAGATCTCGCCGTCGAGCACCAGTCCGAAATACACGCGCCAGGGCTACCGCACCGCCTTCCGCGTGGTGGCCAACGACGTGCAGCTGGGCCAGGCGCTGGGCCGCTACGCCATCACGAGCATGAAGGCCACGCGCGTCGCCGTGGTGGACGACCGCACCGCCTACGGCCAGGGCCTGGTCACGGAGTTTTCCCGCAGCCTGCAACAGCAGGGTGGCAGCGTGGTGGCGCGCGAGTTCACCAACGACAAGGCGCTTGAGTTCAGCGCCATCATCACGCGCATCCGCGCGACCAAGCCGGACCTGGTGTTCTTCGGCGGCATGAGCGCGACGGCCGGCCCGATGCTGCGCCAGATGAAGCAGCTCGGCATGAACGTGCGCATGATGGGCGGCGACGGCATCTGCTCGGACGAGACCCACAAGCTCTCCGGCGGCACCATGCTCGATGGCCAGGTGGTGTGTGCGGAAGCGGGTGGCGTGCAGGGCGAAGCCAAGGCCGGCATGGACAAGTTCCGCGCCGACTACAAGAAGCGCTTCGGCATCGACGTGCAGATCAACGCGCCCTATGCCTACGATTCGGTGATGACGATGGCCGAGGCCATGGTGAAAGCCGGTTCGCCGGCGCCGGCCAAGTACCTGCCGGTGCTGGCCAGGATCCAGTACAAGGGCGTGACCGGACCCATCGCCTTCGACGCGCACGGCGACATCCGCGACGGCACCATCACCTTGTACACCTTCAAGGGCGGCAAGCGTTCGCTGCTGGCCGTCACCAAATAAGGACAGGCCATGGCAGACGACAAGCCACTCGATCCGGACGCCTTTGCGGCGCTGCGCGAGCGTTTCGGGCAGCAATCGCGCAAGGCGCAGGCGTACTACACGGTGATGCACGCGGTGCGCGGCATACTGGGTAGCGACGATGCGGCCAGCGCCTGGATGGAAGCGCCGCAGGATGCATTGGGCGGGCAATCCGCGGCGCAGGCGGTGGCCGCCGGCGGCGAAGAAGCCGTGCTGGCCCACGTGCGCACGCTCAAGGGCGGCAAGTAAAAAAGGGGCGCCGGGTGGCGCCCCTCCTGGCTGGCGCTTAGAAGACGCCCAGCAGGAACAGCACCAGCAGCGTCAGCACGACCGACACCAGGATGGAACCGAGGCAACCGAGTTTGTTCGAGAAGAAGAGGAACATGTCAGTCGCCCGGTCCTTCGCCCGGCATCGTATCGGCCATCAGGCGTAATTCTTCCGGCGTCAGGTCTTCCGGTTTCTTGTTTTTCAGGCCGTCGACGTCGTCGGCCCCGGCTTTGGTGTCGCGCGCCTGCTCGTCCTGCGCGCGCGCTTCCTGCTTCTGGTCCTGCATCTGCGTTTCGCTACCCATGTCCTGCTCCCCGATGCGTGTGAATGAAGTGGGGACCAGTGTGGCACAGACTGGTTTTTCACGGCGTCCAGGTCGCCTTGGCGCCGCCTGCCCGGCACGCGCCGCGGCCGCTCAGCGGGCCAGTGTTTCCTGGGCCGCGCGCTCGAGCGCGCGTTCGACGCTGACCGCCAGTTCGGCCAGCTGGAAGGGCTTGCGCAGCAGGATGTCGTTGCCGAGCACCTCGTCGATCGCATGCATGTCCGCATAGCCGGTCGCGATGATCATCGGGATGCCCGGGAATACCTCGCGTGCTCGCAGCATCAGTTCGGCCCCGGTAATGCCCGGCATCAGGTAGTCGGTGATGATCAGGTCCGGGCGGGCGCGCTGCAGCTCGCGCAGGCCCGCTTCGCCATCGGCGGCCTGGGTCACCACATGGCCGAAGGCCTCGAGCGAGGACACCATCGATTCGCGTACAAAGTTGTCGTCCTCGACGATCAGGATGCGCGCGCCCTGCCGGGTCTCGGGCAGGGCGGCCGGCAGCGGCTGCTCGGGTTCGTGCAGGCCGCGCGCGGCCGGCAGCCAGATCTCGACCGTGGTCCCGGCGCCCGGCTGGCTGAGGATGCGCGCGGCGCCGCCGGACTGGCGCGCCATGCCGTACACCTGGGACAGGCCCAGGCCAGTGCCCTTGCCGACCGCCTTGGTCGTGAAGAAGGGCTCGAATACCTTGGCGATGACGTCCGGCGACATGCCCTGGCCGCTGTCGGTGACCGCGATGCGGACATAGTCGCCAGGCGGCAGCAAGCCGTCCGGCGGCGCCGCGTCGCCCGCGTGGAAGGACAGTTCGCCATGCCCGTCCATCGCATCGCGTGCATTGATGGCCAGGTTGAGCAAGGCCATCTCCATCTGGTTGGCGTCCGCCAGCACGCTGGCGCAGGGCTGCGTCACCTCGAAATGCAGCTTGACCGCCGAGCCCACCGAGGTCACCACCAGTTCGCGCACGCTGTCGAACAGGGCGCCGACTTCGGACTGGCGCAGGTCGAGGTTCTGGTTGCGGGCAAAGGCCAGCAGCTGGCTGGTGAGCTTGCCGCCGCGCTGGCAGGCGCGCCGCGCGATCTCGGCGCGCGCCTTCGCGACCTCGTCTTTCGACAGCAGCAGGATCAGGTCCATGCTGCCCTGGACCACGTTGAGCAGGTTGTTGAAGTCGTGGGCGATGCCGCCGGTCAGGCGCCCGATCGCTTCCATCTTCTGGAACTGCACCATGGCCTGCTGCACGCGCTCGCGCTCGATCACTTCGTTCATCAATCGGTCATTGGCCTGGGCCAGCGCGCGGGTGCGTTCCTCGATGCGCGATTCGAGCGTTTCGTTCAGCGAGAGCAGGGCGTGCTGGCTTTGCTGCAGGCTGGCCGCGCTGCGTTCGCGGTCGGCCAGCAGGTCGCGCGCCTGGTACTGGCGGCGCCGTGCGCGCAGCGCCGAGTTGGCGGCGCTGCGCAGGGTCTGGGCGTTGAGCGGGCGTTCGAGCAGGATGATGTTGCCCAGCTCTTCCACCCGTTCGCGCGCGCTTTCCTGCGGCAGGCCGATGGCCTTGGCCAGCAGGATCACGAAGGGAAAGTCCGACCAGGGTTCCTGGCGGCCCAGCCAGGCGTACAGCGGACCAAGGTCGATGCCGTGCAGCGCCTCTTCGGCCACGATTGCGGTGCCGGCGCCCTGTTCGATGCCGGCGCTCAGCTCGGCGAAGCTGTGCACGATCTCGCAGCGTGCCGCGTCCTGCGCCAGCACCGAGCACATGACTTCCGCATCGCGCCCACGCGGGGCGAGAAGCAGGATTCGTTCGTCTTGCGGACTAGCTGTCTGCATGTATCGGGGTGGCCATCATCGGGGTCGAGCCGCGATAGCTGGGCAGGCCGCTCAAGACGCCATCGAAGCCTTCGAGCGGCTCGCCGATGCGCACGCCGTCGTGGGTCAGCTGCAGCTCGTGGATGGTGAGCGCATGTTGCGCCGCGCGGCTTTTGATGACCGTGAGGGCACGGCGCAGGCGGCCGTTCGATTCGAAGAAGCGCAGCAGCACCGTGCTGTCGCTCAGGTAGCTCAGGTCGACGTCGGACTTCACCTCGCCGATGATCCCGTGCTGGCCCAGCACCAGTACCGTGGTCACGCCCTGCTGGTTCAGGTAGGACAGCAATTCGTGCATCTGCAGGATCAGGTATTGCTCGCCCGGCATCGCCTGCAGGTAGGCGTTCAGGCTGTCGATGGCGATGAAGCCGACACCCTGTACCTCGACCGCGTTGCGCAGCATCTGCGCGAATTCGCCGGGCGAGAGCTCGGCCGGGTCGATATGAAGGATGTGCAGCTGTCCTTTGTCCATGAACGGGCGCAGGTCCATCCCGAGGTTGGCATTGCGCGCGAAGAAGGTGCCGAGACCCTCGTCGAACAGGTAGAACGCCGCTTTTTCGCCGCGCTCGAGCGCCGACAGCAGGCAACGCGTGGCCAGGGTGGTCTTGCCGATACCGGATGGGCCGACGACCAGGGTATTGGTGCCACGGATAAGGCCGCCGCCAAGCAGTGCATCGAAACCCTCGGAGCCGGTCGAGCTGACCGCCGGCACGAATGCGGCATTGTGCTCGGCTGCGACCAGGCGCGGGTACATCGTGATGCCGCCAGTGTCGAGCAGGTAGTCGTGATAACCGCCGCGGAAGCGGATGCCGCGCATCTTGATGATGTTCACGCGGCGGCGTTCCTTGCCGAACTCCTTGGCGATCTGCTCCAGGCTGATGACGCCGTGCGCAATGCTGTGCAGGTGCTGGTCGGACTGGCTGGTTTTATCGTCGAGCAGCACCACGGTGCATTCGCGCGAGGCGAAGAACTGCTTGAGCGCCAGGATCTGGCGGCGGTAGCGCAGCGAGTTCTGCGCCAGCAGGCGCATTTCCGACAGGCTGTCGAACACCACCCGCACCGGCTTGACCTGGTCGACGTGGCGCATGACCTTGCGCGTGGTCTCGCCTAGCTCGACCTCGGAAGGATGGAATACCGATTGCTGGGCATCGAGATCGAGTTCGGAATCGTCGGCCAGTTCGAACAGCGACAGCGCATCCAGGTTCCAGCCATGGGTGGCCGCGACCGCGCGCAGTTCGTCGGCGGTCTCGGACAGCGTGATATACAGCCCGCGCTCGTGCCTGGCCGCCCCGTCGAGCAGGAACTGCAGGCCGAGCGTGGTCTTGCCGGCGCCGGGCGAACCTTCGACCAGGTAGACGCGCTGGGGCGTCAGTCCGCCGCCGAGGATGTCGTCAAGACCGGCGATGCCGGTGGAAATGCGGGTGTTCACAGGGGTATTCATGGACGGCCTATCCGTGCCGCGCCCAGGCGCGGGACTGAATTAAATGTTGCATTGCAGTTAACGAGCGTTATTGAAGGCATTATACGCATCCGGGCGCGCGCGCTCTGTGCCCAAGCGAACGCTGCTCATCCATTGGGCCGCAGGCGCGGCGCGCCAGAAAAAAGGGCCCCATTCGGGGCCCTTCGTTGTGCTACCCCGGCTCAGCCCGGCATCAGAACCTGTGCGACAGGCGCGCGAACAGCGCCGCGCCGTTCAGGCCGAACTGCACGCTCTCGTACTTGAAGCCGTTGTCGGTCTCGTTCGCATCCTGCACCGTCGGCTTGACGTTGAAGATATTGGTGCCGCCCACCGTGAACTTGGTCTTGTCGGTGAACGCCCAGGTGAACGACAGGTCGGCCGAGGTCTTGGCTTCGTAGTACTGGTTCGGCACCGGCGGGCCCGAGAAGGTGCCCAGGGTCTGCGGGCCGAAGTGGACGATGCGCAGCGAGGTCTCCAGCTTGCCCAGCGCGTACTCGAAGCCCAGCGTGGCCTTGCGGCGCGGCGCGCCTTCCTCGATGAACAGGCGCTCGCGCTCGGACAGCAGCACGTCCTCGAAGCCGGCCAGCGCGCTCGGGGCATGCACGCCGGTCACTTCGGTCTTGCCGAAGTTCAGGGCCAGGAAGGTATTGAGCTTGCCGGCGCCGACGTCCATGCGGTTCGATACCGTCACGTCCAGGCCCTGGGTCTTGGTGTCGACCGAGTTCACGAAGAACTGGGCCTGGCCCACCCCCAGCTGCTGCAGGGTGGCGCCCAGGGCAGGGTAGTTGTCGGCATCGAAGCGGCCCGACAGCACGATGCGGTCGTCGATGTTGATGCGGTACAGGTCCATCGTCACCGAGGTGGCCTGGGTCGGCGCCCAGGTCAGGCCCAGCGTGTAGCTCTTGGACTGCTCGTCCTTGAGCTGCGGGATGCCGGCGGCATTGGCCACCTTGCCGCCGTTCGGCGCCAGCACCACGTCCAGCGGCTGGCCGCTCACAAAGTCGGTGAAGGTCGACGAGAAGAACACCTGCTGCAGCGACGGCGCGCGGAAGCCCGTGCTGGCCGAGCCGCGCAGCAGCACCTGCGGGTTGATCCGGTAGGCGCCGGCCAGCTTGCCGGTGGTGGTCGAGCCGAAGTCCGAATAGCGCTCGTGGCGCAGCGCCGCCTGCAGCTTGAAGCGGTCGGTTACGTCGGTTTCGATGTCGACATAGCCGGCGCTGGAGTGGCGGTCGGCGTCGGTTTCGTCGCCCGGCTGGAAGCCGGGGAAGCCCTGGCTGCCGGCGTTGCCGCCTTCGCCCACGCCGTCGGCATCGATCCAGGAGCCAAGCTCGCCTGCGAAGATCTTGTAGTTCTCGCGGCGGTGCTCCAGGCCGAAGGCCAGGTTCATGCCGTTCATGACGCCGCCGTAGAAGCGGCTGACGTCGAAGTTGGTGGTGGCCTGGCGGAACGAGAAGCCGCCCGCATCGAAGGCCGACGCGCTGATGCCCTTGCCGCCGCGGGTCAGGTCCAGGTTCGCGATCGACGCGTTGAGCGTGTTCGCGATGTTGTACATCAGGCGGTTGTAGCCGTAGGTCTGCGACAGGTCGGCATTCCATTCGCCCACGCGCCAGCGGTAGCCCACGGTGCCCCAGCGGTCGTCGACGTCGCCGTTGATGAAGGGGACGAAACCGTCCGGATACATGGCCGCCGAATTGCGCGACGGGATGTCGTCCGAACCCAGGCCGCCGCGCGCAAAGGCCGCCGACGAGGCGTCGCGCGTCTGCGCGCCCGCGGTGACATACAGCTTGCCGGGACCGGCCGGGAATTCGCCGTTCACGTACAGGGTTTTATTTTGCGCCTTGGTGTCGCCGATGATGCGCGGGTTGCCTTCTTCGGCGCGGTTCGAGCGCCCGCGGTCGTAGTATTCGCCGGTGATGCCCAGCACGCCGCCGGCCACGGCCACGCCGCAATAGGCCGAAGCCAGCCAGTTCTCGCCGTCGCCTTCGCTGTACTGGCCGTAGCCCAGCACCGATTCGCAGCCCAGCGACTTCTTCATCTCGATGTTGATCACGCCGGCGATCGCGTCCGAGCCGTATTGCGCGGCGGCGCCGTCGCGCAGCACCTGCACATTACGAATGGCCATCAGGGGCAGGGCGTTCATGTCGGTGCCGGTGTTGCCGCGGTTGCGCGCACCGAACAGGTTGACCAGGGCCGTCGTGTGGCGGCGCTTGCCGTTGACCAGCACCAGGGTCTGGTCCGAGCCCAGGCCGCGCAGCGCGGCGGAATCGACCAGGTCGGCGCCGTCCGCGCCGGTCTGGCGGGTCGAGTTGAACGACGGCGAGACGTTGTTCAGCACCTGGGCCAGGTCGAACTGGCCGCCTTGCTCGGTGGCCTTGGTCATCGGGATGAAATCGACCGGCACCGCGGTGTCGGTGGACGACGCGTTGCCCACGCGGCGCGAGCCGACGATGGTCACGCTCTGCATGGCCTCGGGCGCGGCGACCGGCGCCGTCGGCGTGGTGGATGCCGTGCTCTGGGCATGGGCGGCTGGGATCAGGGCGGCGAGCGCGGCGCCGCCGTACAGGGCGAGCAGGACCGAACGCGGTAACAGTTTCAGTGTGAGCACAGACATCTCCGAGGGCAAAATTGAATACTAATCAATTATCCGTGGAGCAACCAATGACTCTGTACCATTAACACAACATTGCAGCTTCATTACTGCGGATTATGGATGGCGGATAAAAAACCGCGGTGCCGGTGATATGCCGGGACCGCGGTGTGACCGAACGAATGGGCGTGCGGCTGGCTTATTTCGCGGGTACGCCAGCCTTTGCCGGTTCTGCCGTGGCGGCGGTTTCTCCCTTCGGCCAGGCCACGCCCAGCCAGGCCGCATTCATCGCCTGCTGCGCGACAGTCGCCTTGTCCAGGGCCTTGATCTTGGCCTTGCCTTTCGGCTGCAGCACGGGCGTGAGCGGCATCTCCACCAGCGCATCGCGGCGGAACAGGTGCAGCTTGAACGGGCCCGCCTTGGCAAGCGACATCTTGTCGCCGATGTCCTTGGCCGACACGCGCAGGCCGTTCACCGCCACCAGGGTGTCGCCGGAGACCACGCCGGCCTTCCACGCCGGGCTGTCGCGCTCGACGACGGTGACCACCGCCGGGTCGCTGCCTTCGCGCAGGGTCCAGCCGGCCCACCATTCCTGCTTTTGCTCCTGGTCCTTCGGCACGTCGACGATCTTCTGCATCCCGACCTGGGCCAGCAGCGCGTCGAACGGGATCTCGGCGGTGCCGTCCACGTACTGCTTCCACCAGCCGGTCCAGTCCTGGCCGCTGACGGTGCGCAGCGCGGCCTGCACGTTGGCGATGTCATAGCCGCCCTGAGCGGTCGGGTGCTGCTCGAACAGGAGGCGGTGCATGTCTTCCAGGCCGCGCTTGCCGCCGGTCTGGCGGCGCAGCTCGATGTCCATCATCAGGGCCAGCACCTGGCCCTTGGAATAGATGTTGACCGAGGCATTGCGGGCGCGCTCGCCGCCGCCGGCGATCCACTCGTCGAAGCTGGCGTCGGCCGCGCTTTGCTGGAAGCGGCCCGGCTGGTGCAGGTAGTCGTCGACCACTTTCGCGTAAGCCTCGAGGAACTCGTCGCGTTTCTGCAGGCCGGCTCGCAGCACGATCAGCTCGTCGTAGTAGGAAGTGTGGCCTTCGGCGATCCACAGCAGGCGGTTGTAGTTCTCGTTCTGGTAATCGTAGGGCACCATCTCTTTCGGGCGGTAGGCCTTGACGTTCCAGGTGTGATAGAACTCGTGGGCGGCCACGCGCAGGAAGTCCTGGTATTGCTTGCGCGGCGCGAAGGTCCAGCGGGATTTCTGGATCACGGTGGAATTGGCGTGTTCGGTCGCGCCGCCCACGCCGTCGGTGGCGTGGACGATGAAGAGGTAGCGCTGGAACGGATACTTGCCGCCGTAGAGCTTCGCGGTCTCCGCGACGATCTTCTTCAAATCCAGCATCATCTGCTTGCCGTCGTGGTTGCCCTGGCCCCAGAGCGCCAGCTCGATGGTGCGGCCGTCCACCTGCGCGGTATGGAACTCGTGGATGCCGGTCTCGATCGGCGCATCGATCAGCACGTCGTAGTTCGGCGCGACGAAGCAGTGGCCGCAGCCGCCCGCATCCATGCCCGAGCGCGACTGCCAGCCCTGCGGCACGTCCAGCTTGACCTTGACCGGCTCCTTGCGGAAGGGCGCGGCATAGACGAACACACCGCTGGCATCAAGGTAGGCGTGGGTGTCGTCGATGTGGCGGGTGCGCTCGCCCAGCATGTTGGCATACAGTTCGTATTGCACCGTGACCGCGTCGCCCGGCTTGGTCGTGACGCGCCAGGTGCCCTTGTCGGTCTTGGCCACCGCCAGCGGCTGGCCCTTGGCATCGAAGGCCTTGAACAGGCGCACGCCATTGGCCAGGTTCAGCATGTTGTAGCGGCCGGTGCGCCAGTTGGGCATCTGCACGTCCAGCGTGGTCCCTGGCGTGGCCGGGAAGCTGGCGCGCACCTCGGCCAGGTGCTGGGCCGCGTTCGTGATGCGCAGCTGGTAGTCGACATCGGCGCGCGCGGTGGCGGCGGCGCCGAGCAGGAACAAGGGAAGGGCGTAGGCAAATAGTTTTTTCATGTCCGCGGGATGAAGTGGCTCGGTGAGAGTGCGCGGAAGTGTATACCAGCTTGCCTCCTGCGGAACAGCCGCTGCCGACTAGGGCGAAAAAAAACCGCACCCTGTTGCAAGGTGCGGCCCGTGTGCCGAGGCAGGGTTTAATTGCCCAGCAAGACCTGGGCGATCAGGCCGGTGGCGATGGCGGCCAGCACGTAGTCGTTGCCAGCCTGAACCCAGTGATGGCCATGGGGCGGCGCGCTCAGGCGGCGTGCGCGCCAGTCGCTGACGACGTAGCGGTTGCCGCGGTATTCATGGCCCAGGCGCTGGCCGCGGCGCAGGTCGTGGCGCGGACCGCCGCCGCGGCGGTCGTCGCGGTAATAGGCGCGGGCATCGCTGCGATCGTGGTGGCGGGCGTCGCCGCCGCGGTAGTCGCGGCCATCGCTGCTTCGGTAATCGCGGCCATCGGCACCGCGGTAATCGCGGCGCTGGCCATCGTAGCGTTCGCGGTCGTTGCGGTGGCGCTCGTAGCAGTCATTGTCCTGGCGCTGCGCATACCCGTCGCGGTTGTCGCGGTCGTAGCCATGGTCGCCGCGTTGAGCGAATGCGCTGCCGCTGGCAGCCACGCTCAAGGCAAGCAATGCGGATGCAATCAGTTTCGTTTTCATGCTGGTTCTCCTTGGTGGCACGGTGGAATCTCGATGTACCCATTACACCGCACATCCGAGACCACAGGTGCGCCAGTCCGGTAAGGATTGCTACAAAACGTTTCAGTAAAAAGGCGTGTATTTACCAAATTTTGTTTGATCGTTGAGTCGTCATGGTTATCAACAATTTGGAAGGCGGCCTGGTGGATGGGCGGTATCCATGCAGTCCGCGAGTGGCGGTGGCCAGCTTGCGCCCGGCGGCGGCGCGCAGGAAATCCCCGGTAACCGTATCTGGCAGCTGCCCGAAGCCGACCTGGCGCAGCTCGGCCAGGGCTGGGTCATCAGTGAATACGCCTTTACTGGCGACTGGCCGAACTGGGAGATGCATCCGGAGGGCGACGAATTCGTCTACCTGTATCGCGGCGTCCGCTTTCGAGCCAAAGCACACCTTCCAATGTCGAGACGTCGGATGCCTGCAACGATCGCGTGTACTGATGAGGTGTGCAGTCGTGGCGATCCTGGCCTGCTTGTTACAATTGGGTATGCGAAAAAAAGTTCTCTTAGTCGACGACCAAATGTTGGACGTCGCGTTGACCAGGCAAGCCTTGGCTGACTGTAGTATCGAACATCAGATCGTTGCCGCTTGTGATGGTTTTGAGGGCTTGAACCAGCTGACAGCCCAAGAATTCGATGTGGTGCTCCTTGATCTGAAAATGCCGAAAGTCGATGGCTTTGAAGTGCTGGAGCAAATGCGCAAGCAGCCTAGCCTGTCGAGCACGCCGGTAATCGTTCTTTCCAATTCAGTTCTTGAGGTCGACCGAACCCGTGCGGAGGCTCTCGGTGCCGTCGAGTTCGTGCGCAAGGCTTTGGAGTACTCCGAGTTCAAACATGATTTGAAAGCTGCTCTTGGTCGCCATGGATTTTGCTGACCAGTATTAGTTTGGTTCTATCGATCAAAGGACGCGAGAGCACCGATCATTTGTTGGGTAGTGTCTGCTCCTGGCCGAGCGCGGCCGCCCAACTCAGCATAACGCGTTTCACGCGACGGCGATGACGGCCGCTTCGGCCCGGCCGCCGACCAGGATCGCGCCGTTCTCCACGCGGGTCGTGATCAGACAGGGCTGCTTGGCGACGCGGCCTTGCCGCAGCGTGAGGCCGTGGCCGAGCAGGGCGGTGAGCGCGCCGGCCGCCACCCCCGTGGCGCTGTCTTCCAGCCGCGGATCGAGGTGGTTGAAGTTGCGGCCCTCGTAGCTGCCGTCAGGCAGGCGGCACCAGGCGTAGATGCCATTGATCCCGGCTTCCTTTCCCCACTGCGTGATGGCCGCCAGGTCGGGCTGCAGGGCGTGCAGCGCCGTGCTGTCGGCCACCTCCACCAGCAGCTTGGGGCTGCCGACCGAGGCCACGCGCGGCGCCGACGCCGGTGCGAACCCGGGCGCCGCCAGCAGATGCTCCAGCAGTCCGGGCGCCAATGGCGGCTGCGCGGCATCCTGCGGCTGCAGGCGTACGAAATACGCGGCCCCGTGGTGCATCAGCTCCAGTCGTTGGCCGCGCATCGCGGTCGTCACCGCCAGCGTGGATGCCTCCGGATGGCGCGCGAACAGCACATGGGCCACGGCCAGCGTCGCGTGCAGGCAGAGCGGGCTGCGCATGTGCGGATAATAAAAATCGACCACCTCGCCATCGAGGAAGACGCAGGTGGTGTTGCGCGTGTGGGCCAGGGCGCGGCGGCCCGCTTCGTCCAGGCCATCGCCTTCGATCACCAGGGCGGGATTCCCCCCGCCGGGTGCTTCGCCAAAACACGTCAACGCACGAACTTGCATGAGATTTCCTTGTAGCAGGGGCCGGCTCGGTTATACTGTGTTTTTATACAGTATTGTCAGTCTATCCAGCATTGTAGCCTGCTCGATGACCGCATGCCGATGACCGATTTGTTTTCACCGCCGCCCCAGGCTTTGCCCACGTATGCAGAGCTGTTCTGCCTGTCGAACTTCTCCTTTCTGGAGGGAGCATCGCATGCGGAAGAACTGGTGGCGCGGGCGGTGCAGCTCGATTATTTTGCGCTGGCGCTGACCGACGAATGCTCGCTGGCCGGCGTGGTGCGGGCCCATGCCGAGGCCAAGAAGGCCGGCCTGCCGCTGGTGATCGGCGCCCACTTCCACCTCACGAACCCGGACGGCAGCCCGGCGCTTTCGCTGGTACTGCTGGCCAAGAACCGCAATGGCTACGGCAACCTGGCCGAGTTCATTACGCTGGGGCGCACGCGCAGCGAGAAGGGGACCTACTTCCTCACGCCGGCCGACCTGGCCGATCCGGCGCCGGCTTGTGCGCACCTGAAGCACCTGCCCGACTGCCTGGCGATTTTGCTGCCCCAGTATCCGGGCCACGAAGCCGAGGACGTCGACCGCCTGCATACGCAGGCCGCGTGGATGGCCACCACCTTCCCGGGGCGCGCCTGGCTGGGCCTGACGCTGCTGCACCGCGCCTTCGACGAGGCGCACCGCATGACGGTGGAAGAGGTGGGCTGGCAGCACGGCCTGCCGATCACGGCGCTGGGCCACGTGGTGATGCACGTGCGCTCGCGCAAACCGCTGCAGGACACGCTCACCGCCACCCGCCTGAAAAAACCGGTGGCCGAATGCGGCTATGGCCTGGCGCAGAACGCCGAGCAGCACCTGCGCTCGCGCCTGCGCCTGTCGAACATCTATGCGCGCGAGGCGCTCGACGAAACGGTGCGCATCGCGCGCCTGTGCACCTTCTCGCTCGACGAACTGCGCTACGAATACCCGGACGAAGTGGTCCCGCCCGGGCACGACGCCAGCAGCTTCCTGCGCGAGGAAACCTATATCGGCGCGCACCGGCGCTTCCGCGACGGCATCCCGGCCAAGGTACAGGCCCAGATCGAGCACGAGCTCACGCTCATTGCCGAGATGCGCTACGAGCACTACTTCCTGACGGTGTATGACATCGTGCGCTTCGCGCGCTCGCAGCACATCCTCTGCCAGGGGCGCGGCTCGGCCGCCAACTCGGCGGTGTGCTACTGCCTGGGCATCACCGAAGTCGACCCGGCCCGCGCCAGCCTGCTGTTCGAGCGCTTCATCTCGAAGGAGCGCAACGAGCCGCCCGACATCGACGTCGACTTCGAGCACCAGCGGCGCGAAGAAGTCATCCAGTACATCTACAGCAAATACGGGCGCGACCGGGCCGCGCTGGCGGCGGTGGTGATCAGCTACCGCCCGAAAAGCGCGCTGCGCGACAGCGGCCGCGCGCTCGGCATCGATCTGGCCATCGTCGAGAAGGTCGCCAAGACCCACCACTGGTTCGATGGCCGGGCCGACCTGCTCGCGCGCCTGGCCGAGGCCGGGCTCGACCCCGAATCGCGCCTGGCGAAACAGTGGGCGACGCTCGCCGACAAGCTGCTGAACTTCCCGCGCCACCTGTCGCAGCATCCGGGCGGCTTCGTCATCGCGCGCGGCAAGCTCTCGCGCCTGGTGCCGATCGAGAATGCGACGATGAACGACCGCAGCGTGATCCAGTGGGACAAGAACGACCTGGAAGAACTCGGCCTGATGAAGGTCGACGTGCTGGCGCTGGGCATGCTGTCGATGCTGCGGCGCGGACTGGAACTGGTCGGCCAGCGCCACGGCAACCTGTTCGAGATGCAGGACATCCCGAGCGACGACACCGCCACCTACGACATGATCTGCGCGGCCGATACCGTGGGCGTGTTCCAGATCGAATCGCGCGCGCAAATGAGCATGCTGCCGCGCATGCGCCCGCGCCGCTTCTACGACCTGGTGATCGAAGTGGCGGTGGTGCGCCCCGGCCCGATTCAGGGCGGCATGGTGCATCCGTATCTGCGGCGCCGCCAGGGCTTCGAGAAGGTGGTTTACCCGAGTCCCGAAATGAAAGTGGCGCTCGAGCGCACCCTGGGCGTGCCGATCTTCCAGGAGCAGGTGATGCAGGTGGCGATCCTGGGCGCCGGCTTCACGCCGGGCGAAGCCGACCAGCTGCGCCGCGCGATGGCGGCCTGGAAGCGCAAGGGCGGACTGCAGCAGTATTACGAACGCATCGTGCACGGCATGCTCGATCGCGGCTATACGCTCGAATTCGCCGAGTCGATCTTCAGCCAGATCCAGGGCTTCGGCGAGTATGGCTTTCCCGAATCGCACGCGGCCAGCTTCGCGCTGCTGGCCTATGCCAGCTCCTGGCTCAAGTGCCACGAGCCGGCCGCCTTTCTCTGCGCGCTGCTCAACAGCCAGCCGATGGGTTTCTACAGCCCTTCGCAACTGGTGCAGGACGCGCGCCGCCATGGCATCGAGGTGCGGCCGGCGGACGTCGCCATCAGCACCTGGGACTCAAGACTGGAGGAATTCGACCCGCGCGACCGTTCACGCCAGCCGGCAGTGCGCCTGGGGCTCTCGCTACAGCGCGGCCTGAAGCAGGAGGTCGCCGCCCGCATCGAGGATGCGCGCGCGATCCGGCCTTTCGACAGCGTGGCCGACCTGGCGCGCCGCGCGAACCTCGACCGGGGCGATTTGCAGGTGCTGGCCGGCGCCAATGCCCTGCAGTCGCTGGCCGGGCACCGGCGCGAAGCCTTGTGGCAGGCGGTGGGCGCGGTGCCCGACAAGGACTTGCTGCGCCCGACCACGCCGCTCGAAGAGGCGCCGGTGCTGGCCGCGCCGTCCGAAGCCGACGAGATCGTCGGCGACTACCGCGCGCAAGGGCTGACGCTCGGCCGCCACCCGCTGGCGCTGCTGCGCGAGGCTCTGCTGGCCAAGCGCTTCCTGCCGGCGTCCACCTTGATGGATTTCCAGGACGGCCAGCTGGCGCGCGCCTGCGGCCTGGTGACGGTGCGCCAGCGCCCCGGCACCGCCAAGGGCGTGCTGTTCATGACGCTCGAAGACGAGACCGGGAACATCAACGTCATCATCTGGCCGACCCTGGTCGAACAGCAGCGGCGCGAGGTGCTTAACGCACCGCTGCTGGGCGTATACGGGATCTGGCAGAAGCAGGGCGAGGTGCGCCACCTGGTGGCCAAGCGGCTGGTGGACATGTCGCACCTGCTGGGCAAGCTCAGGTCGCAGAGCCGGGATTTCTGCTGATGCCGCCATCGTGATGCCGGGCGGGGCTCATTTCCATCTGCCCTGTTCTTCAAGCAGCGTTTTGTCCTGTTGCCGGACAGAGAGCCTGCCATCGTCGAAGACCTGATAGGAAGTCCGTCCATTCCAGAATTCGTAGGCCAGGAATCTGCAAGGCGTGACCTGGTCGGCACACAGGCTGTGTTTTGTCTTGCCGCGTAAGCGGATGTTTTTTCCGGTCTTTTTGCTGGTGCCCACATAAGTGACGTCATCGCACGTGACGTTACCTTCCGCGCAGTTCAGCTTGATCTGGACGACGAATGAAGGGGTGGTCAGCGTCCTCGCGAATCCTCCCGCTCCGGAATCCTGCTTGATCTCCTCGGCTGCAATGAGAGGATTTCCTTCGTTGACAGCGCTGAGGGTCAATACGAGCACCCGCTCATTTTTCCGGAAAGCCGTTTGGCACACGGCATCCAGACCGCTTCCGCAGCGCATCTCGTTTCCACCTGCAGGCCCAGTATCGTTTTCGCTCAGCCATTGCTTATCCAGATTCCATCCACGCTTCAATAGCGCACGCCTGTTGGCTGCGAATGGGGCAGCCAGGTGCAAGCCATGGCGTGCGGCAGCACGTTTTTCGGATGAGGAAAACTTCATGCAAGCGTAGGCATCTCCCTGGCGCACCTTCACGCAGGGATCGGCCAGGGCAGGCCCGGTTATAAGAGCGGAGCAGAAAACGATAGCGATGGATCGACGCTTCATGACAGGACGTATTGATGGTGAAGGTGAATGAGGCGGAAAGGATAGCGCGTGCGGCTGGCCGGTAGCAGATCAATTGTACTGTCCGCTTCCGTTCCGAAAGCGATATCGATCCGCTACCTGCCGCGATCTCGCCAGCGCTTGAATTGAGCGAGCATGACGGCGACAAGGAAAAACCATATCAGCCAGTTGCGTACTGCTTGTGGGTAGTCGAGCCGGTCGAATCCAAGCAGGACGCCGACAAGATCAGCGGAACCATGCGGTGAAAGTCCATGACCATCGACGATATAGGCAACTGGCCATCCTGCCGCAGCAGCGACGCATCCAGTGGCGCAGTCTTCAGATCCTGGTACGACATCGATCACTTTCTGAGGGATGAAACCTGACAAGCTGCTCAGGAATGCTGAAATCACTATCAGTTTGATCACGCGCTTGCATGTCATGTGCATCCTCGCTCAACAGGAAAATCTGAAAACAGGATCGCGTTCAATCAGGCTCAAGTTACTTAATCGGCAGAATCAGCTCGGCAAATGCTGCTGGGACTGGCGCTTGTTGCCACGCTGCGACAAAAAGAAGGCGAAAGATAGACAATTTGGAAATACATGGACGAAACCAATGTGTTCGTTTGTAATGGTTTTGATAGCTAGCTTGCCACTTTAACAGCGACAGAGCGGCGTTTGTTCGTTCACCCTTACCACGGTCCACACCTGCCATGATTTCAACGAAACGATTCAGCCTGATCGCCGCCGCAGCCTTGTTCACCTGCAGCGCGCCGTCCCTCCTTGCCGCGACGCCGAAGCCCGCGCCTCAGGCGGCGCAGCCGGCCAGCAGCGCGGCGGCGACGCAGCAGCTGAAGAAGCTGGCCGACGATTACTACCAGTTCAAGGCCCGTTTCGATCCGCTCTACGCGACCTACTTCGGGGATAACCGCTTCGACGACCAGCTCGGCATGAGCATCGCGCCGAGCGAGCGCGCCCGGCGCGATGCTGCGTACCGCGGATTTGCCAAGCGGCTCGCGGCGATCGATGCCGGCCGGCTCGGCACGAGCGACCAGGTCAGCCGCGACATCCTGGCCGACGAGCTCCAGACCACGCTGGACCTGGCGTCGTTCCCCGATCACCTGCTGCCCATCAACCAGATGGGCTCAGTTGCGATGGATCTCGCCGTGGTGGCGGACGGCAAGGGCGCGCTCCCGTTGGCGACCCCGAAGCACTACGACAATCTGCTGCGCCGCCTGGTCCAGCTCACGCCATGGATCGACCAGGCCATCGTCAATATGCGCGAGGGCATCAAGACCGGTGTCGTGCTGCCGAAGTCGCTGATCGTGTCCGCCATTCCGCAGTACCGCGACCTTGCCACGACCGATATCGAGAAAAATCCCTTCTATGCAGGCATCAAGCATCTGCCGCAGCATTTCTCGCAAGCCGACAAGGCCAGGTTCACCCAGGCCTACCAGGGCGAGATCACCAAGCGGCTGCAGCCGGCGCTGGCCCGCCTGGCGGCGTTCCTGGAGCAGGAATACCTGCCGGCGGGACGCGCCACATCCGGCCTGTCCGACCTGCCCGACGGCGCCAAGTGGTACCAGCAGAGCATCGTCTATGCGACCACCACCCGATTGACGCCGGACGCGATCCACGCGATGGGACTGGCCGAGGTGGCGCGGATCCAGCAGCAGTTCGCCGTGGTGGGCCCGAAAATGGGCTACCAGGGACCAGCCGCCGGCTTGCCGAAATGGGTAGCTAACCAGGCCAGGTACAAGCCGTTCAAGGACGACAGCGAAGTGCTCGAGGTGTATCGCAAACTCGACGTGGCGGTGGCCGCCAAACTGCCTGCCTTGTTCAAGCTGGTGCCGAAGTCGCCGCTGGAGCAGCGCCTGGAGCCGGAGCTGACGCGGGCGACGGCGTCGGATCACTACACGGGCCCCAGCACCGATGGAAAGCGTCCGGGCATTTTCTGGTCGGTCGTGAATGACGCACAGCAGTACGACCGCACCAAGATGACCAGCCTGTACCTGCACGAAGGCCGGCCTGGCCACCACTTCCAGATCGCGCTCCAGGTCGAGAAGTCCCTGCCGGATTTCCGCCGCTTCGGCGGCAACAACGCGTTCATCGAAGGCTGGGCGCTGTACTCGGAGACCCTGGGCAGCGAGATGGGCTTGTACGGGGAACCCGACCAGTATTTCGGGCACCTCAACAGCGAACTGCTGCGCGCGGCCCGCCTGGTCGTGGACACCGGTGTGCACGCCAAGGGCTGGAGCCGGGAAAAGGCGATCGACTACCTCAAGGACGTCAACGGCTATACCGACCAGGTTGCGACCAGTGCCATCGAGCGCTACATGGCATGGCCGGGCCAGGCGCTTGGCTACAAGGTCGGTTCGCTGAAGATCCAGGAATTGCGCAAGCGCGCCGAGGATGCCCTTGGCGCGCGTTTCTCGCTGCCGGCCTTCCACGCCGTCGTGATCGGCGAGGGCGCGCTTCCACTTGCCGTGCTTGAACGTAAAGTCGACCGCTGGATCAAGCAGTCTCAATGACGGGCTCGTCCGCGCCGGGCGGTGCTCGGCCCGGCGCCTGGGTCGTGATGGGCGTCAGCGGCTGCGGCAAGAGTGCGGTAGGCACGCAGCTGGCACAGGCGCTGAAGGCGCGCTTCATCGAAGGCGACCGCTTCCATCCGCCGGCCAACATTGCGAAGATGACGGCCGGCCGGCCGCTGTCCGACGCGGACCGGCATGGCTGGCTACAGGCGCTGCGTGCGGAAATCGAGCATGCATGGGCGCGGGGCGACGAAGTGGTGCTCGCATGCTCCGCGCTGAAACGCATCTACCGCGACGTCCTGCGAGGCGACCAGGGCCTTGTCCGTTTCGTCCACCTGCACGGCGAGCGCGCGCTGATCGCGCAGCGCATGGCCGCGCGCGCCGGCCACTTCATGCCTCTCACACTGCTCGACAGCCAACTGCATGACCTGGAGCCGCTGCAGCCGGATGAATGCGGCGTCACGCTCGACGTACGCGACCCGCCTTGGATGCTGGTGGAGCAGGCGTTAGCCAGCCTGAAGAATAAATATTTGTAGATACAAATATCAGCAATTATTATCGAGGGGATCGCGTTCGATACCGCGAAAGACAAGGCTAGCAGCGTGACGACCTCCGCCGCATTGCCAGCTGCGTAAAGCAAATTTGAGGGCGGTGAAACGATATGCCGAAGCTTAAACCAGGGACAGTTCTTCCTACTCCAGCGGAGGACACTGCCATCACCAGGGCAGCGATGCGGGACCCGGACGCAATTCCCTATACCGATGAAGCATGGGCAGTAGCCAAGCCAACACGCGGCCGTGGCCGGCCGGCAGGCAGCGGCACCAAAGTGGCGACGCGCATCCGCCTGGATCGAGACCTCGTGGAAGCATTCAAGGAAACCGGAGAGGGGTGGCAAACCCGTCTCAATGACGCGTTGCGCGAATGGGCCAGGGACCACCGTATGGTGACCAGCTGAGCGCTTGAAAAGCGACAAGCCGCAGTCTCGCCACGCTCAGCTTGGCGGCGCCTTGCAAGACAGACGCAGCCTGCACCAGGACGTCGGCAGCGGTGATTCATTGGCAGCCCGCAGGTCTTGTTGCGGGAAAAGGCGGACGGGCAGGGGGCGCATTGTTTACGCCTCGCTACGGCCGGTGGACGCGCGATTGCGCTCGTATTGCCTGGCGATCGGAAAAGGCGGCAACCAGGATTCGCGCCGGATGACCCAGCTTTCGTAGGTTGGCACCAGCTGGCCCGGTTGGTCCAGCGCTCCCAGGTGCACTTCGACTTCGTCGTCGCTTCTTGAGAACACGGACGAGCCGCAGCGGGGACAGAAGCAGCGTCCCGCATAGTCGCGCGGCTCGCCTTCGACCCTTACGGCCTCGTGCGGGAAAATGGCGGCTGCATAAAACAGCGCGCCATGATGCTTGCGGCAGTCGAGGCAGTGGCAGATGCCTACCCTGTAGGGCCGCCCCGAGGCCACGATGCGCACGTCGCCGCATAGGCAAGCGCCGGTAAACTGGTCCGTGCTGTTCTCCTTCGGAAAGCCGGGTGGCAATGCGGAGAAGTCCGCCAACGGTGAATGCTACCACTGGCCGCAAACCTCTCACGCCTACATCGTCGGCTCGGTCACCGGCGCGGCAACTGCCTGCTCGACCGGCTGCGGCGCCTGCCCCGCAAATTCCGCATAGATCCAGTCCTCTCCCTCCCGCACCACGCCTTCGGGCGCCAACGGCGCGCGCTCCGGTACCTTGGCCAGCGCCACGCGCATGTAGTCGATCCACACCGGCAGCGCCAGCGTCGAGCCGAATTCGCGGCCGCCCAGCGAACGCGGTTCGTCGTAGCCCATCCAGGCGACCGCGACGATCTTGCCGCCGTAGCCGGCAAACCAGCCGTCGATGGCGTTGCTGGTGGTGCCGGTCTTGCCCGCCAGGTCGGTGCGCTGCAGCTGGCGCGAGGCTTGTGCGCCGGTGCCGGCGCGCGCCACGTCGCGCAGCATGCTGTCGGCCAGGAAGGCATTGCGGGCGTCGAGCACGCGCGCGCTGTCCTGGCGCGGCCGCGGGCGCGGGGCCTCGAACAGGACCTTGCCGTCGCGGTCCTGGATGGTGGTGATGAGCAGCGGATCGACGCGGTAGCCGCCGTTGGCGAGCACCGCGTAGGCGCCGGCCAGCTGCGCCGGCGTCACCGCGCCCGTGCCCAGCGCCAGGGTGAGGTTCGAGGGATGGCGCGCCATGTCGAAGCCGAAGCGGGCAAGGTGGCTGCGGGTATCGTTCATGTCGAGCGCGCGCAGCATGCGCACCGTGGCCACGTTGCGCGAATGCGTGAGCGCATGGCGCACCGTGATCGCCCCCTGGTACAGGCCGTCGTCGTTGCGCGGCGTCCAGTTGGCGTAGGCCTTGTCGCTGGAGAGGTCGAGCGGCTCGTCGAGGATGGGCGTGCCCGGGAAGAAGCCCTGTTCCAGCCCGGCCGAATACACGAAGGGCTTGATGCTGGACCCCGGCTGGCGCCATGCCTGCGTGACGTGGTTAAGCTTTTGCAGCTGGTAGTCGAAGCCGCCCACCAGCGCGCGGTAAGCGCCGGTCTGGGCGTCGAGCGCGACGAAGGCCGACGCCACCTGCGGCACCTGGCTGATCGACCAGCTCCCCTTGCCGGCCCGGCTGATGCGCACGACGGCGCCCGGCGACAGGCGCAGCGGCGCTTTCGCGCCGGAGGCCAGGGCAGGGGCGGCGAAGGCCAGGCCCGCGCCGCTGATCTCGATGCTGTCCTCGTCGCGGGTCGCCACGCGCACCCGCTTGGGCGAGGCGGCCAGCACCACGGCCGGCACGAAGCCCGCGATCGCGGGACGCGCCTGCAGGGCCGTATTGATGGCTTCCTCGCGGCCTTCGCTCGGGGCCGGCAGCTTGATGCGGGCTTCGGGGCCGCGGTACCCATGGCGCCTGTCGTAGGCGATGGCATTGCGCCGCACGGCGTCGTAGGCGGCGCTTTGTTCCGCCGCGATGATGGTCGTGGTGACGCTGTAGCCGCGCTCGTAGGCCGCCTGGCCATAGCGCGTGAAGACAGCCTGGCGCGCCAGTTCGGCCACATATTCCGCTCCCGCACCCGGCCCGCCGCCGTCCTGGCGCACCTTCAGCGGCTCGGCCAGGGCGCGCCGGTACTGCGCCTCGGTGATCTTCTTCAGTTCGAACATGCGCCGCAGCACCGTGTGCTGGCGCTGCTGGGCGCGCTCCGGGTTGGCGACCGGGTTGTGGCGCGACGGGTTTTGCGGCAGCCCGGCCAGCATCGCGGTTTCGGCCAGGCTCAGGTTCTCCAGCGGCTTGCCGAAATAGGTGCGCGCCGCGCTGGAAAAACCGTAGGAACGCTGGCCCAGGTAGATCTGGTTCATGTAGACCTCGAGGATCTGGTCCTTCGACAAGGCCTGCTCGATCTTGTAGGCCAGGGCGGCCTCGGTGAGTTTGCGCGGCAGGGTCTTGTCGCGCGAGAGGAAGAAGTTGCGCGCCACCTGCATGGTGATGGTTGAGCCGCCCTGGCGGTAGCCGCCGCCCAGGCTGGCCAGGTTGGCCTTGGCCGCGCCCAGTGCGCGGATCCAGTCGATGCCGCCGTGCTCGTAGAAGCGCGCGTCCTCGATGGACAGCACCGCCGCCTTCATCAGGGGAGGGATGTTCGCGATCGGGACGAAGTCGCGCCGCTCGGCGCCGAATTCGCCGATCAGGACCTTGTCGGCCGAGTAGACGCGCAGCGGAATCTTCGGCCGGTAGTCGGTCACCGCGCCGATGTCCGGCACCTCGTCCAGGATGCCGGCGTGGGCGGGCGCGCCGGCGGCGGGCAGCAGCAGGGCGAACAGGGCAAGGCGTAGAAGGAGGCGGGGACGGCGGGAGGTGGTCATATTCATACGGTCGAGTCGATCGGGAGCGCGGTGCAGTGGCAACGCGCTGCGAATAGTACTGCCGTAACGCAGAAGACGCATCCGGAACACGAAAGGTAGCGCCGCTTGCTTCGGCGGGGTGCAGGCGGCGCTACCAGGGACTGCCAAAAAAAGGCGCTGTCATCGAAACGTGTAGAAATTGAACTGTCGAGCTCCACGTTGGTCCAACCGTCATTGGGGCAAGCTCGGGGCGATGGCATGAACGGTGCGGGTTTTACCAAGTGGTTACGAAAAATACCAATGCTCACGCGCCGCCAACGCGCGCAACTGCTGGGTGTCTTGCGACCGGCGATCGGGTTCGAGCGCGTCTGTGAGGCAATTATGCGAGCCCGGTCCAAGCCATGCTGCCCCGCTTGCCTGGTTGAAAATCCCTATCGTCATGGCTTTTGCCGCGGCATCCAGCGTTACCGCTGCCGGGCCTGCCGCAAAACCTTCAGTGCGCTGAGCGGCACGCCCTTGTCGCGTTTGCGTCACCGCGCCAAGTGGCTCGATTACCTCGACAAGATGCTCGAAACCAAAAGCGTGCGCGCAGCCGCCAAGGCAGTCGGCGTACACCGCAACACCAGCTTTCGCTGGCGCCACCGTTTTCTCGCGCTCACGAAGCACGACCGGGCCAAGCGCCTGGCGGGCATTGCCGAAGCCGATGAAATGTTTTTACTGGAGTCGCAGAAGGGCTCGCGCACGCTGGACCGGCCTGCGCGGCGGCGCAGTGGGGTCGCCTCTACGCGAGGCATCACGCACGAACACGTCTGCATCCTGGTGGCGCGCGACCGCATCGGTCAAACCCTCGACTTCATCACGGGCCGCGCTGCAGTCACCAAGCGGCAACTGCACCGACACCTCGGTCCCAGGCTCGACAAGGATGTGCTGCTGGTGACCGACGGGCATCCCGCCTACCGGGCTTTCGCGCGCGAAGCCGGGATCGCACATGCGTTCGTGAACCTGCGACTTGGAGAACGTGTGCGCGGCATCGTCCACGTGCAGAACGTCAATTCTTACCACCAGCGCTTCCGACAGTGGCTCGGGCGCTTTTACGGTGTCGCCTCGCGCTACCTGCCGAACTACCTGGGTTGGCGCTGGGCGCTCGATGGGGAACGCATCACGTCACCAGAGCAACTGTTGCGAGCGGCGTTGGGTATCTTCCACACGTAACGGGCACAGCGCCAAAAAAAACGCCCGGGCCATTGCTGGACCGGGCGCGCTTGCTATTTCTGCACGACGCTTAGAAGGTTTCCCATTCATCCGCGCCGGCGGCTACCGGCGCCGCCGGCTTGCCCGCTGCCGGACGCGCCGGCTTGCCCGCCGGCTTGCGCGCTGCCGATTTGCCGGGCGCCGCCAGCGCGCGCGACAGGGCAGGTGCGCTCGGCGCGCTCTGCGCCGCCATGCGCGCGTCGAGCTTGAACACGTTCACCAGCTGCGCCAGGCGCGAGGCCTGGTCCTGCAGCGAGCCGGCCGCCGCGGCCGATTCCTCGACCAGCGCGGCGTTCTGCTGGGTCGATTCGTCCATCAGGCCGATCGCCTGGTTGACCTGGTCGATGCCGTGGATCTGCTCCTGGCTGGCCGACGAGATCTCGGCCACGATGTCGGTCACGCGGCGGATCGAGGCCACCACCTGGTCCATGGTCTCGCCGGTCTGGTCCACCAGCCTGGTGCCGGCATCGACCTTGGCGACCGAGTCGCCGATCAGGGTCTTGATTTCTTTCGCTGCCGCGGCCGAGCGCTGGGCCAGGGTGCGCACCTCGGACGCCACCACCGCGAAGCCGCGGCCCTGCTCGCCGGCGCGCGCCGCTTCCACGGCGGCGTTCAGCGCCAGGATGTTGGTCTGGAAGGCGATGCCGTCGATGACGCCGATGATGTCGACGATCTTGCGCGAGGACTCGTTGATCGAGCCCATGGTCGCGATGACCTGGCCGACCACGTCGCCGGCCTGGGTGGCCACGCTCGATGCCGTGATGGCCAGCTGGTTGGCCTGGCGCGCGTTGTCCGCGTTCTGGCGCACGGTGCCGGTCAGTTCTTCCATCGATGCCGCGGTCTCTTCGAGCGAGGCGGCCTGCTGTTCGGTGCGGCTCGACAGGTCGAGGCTGCCCGCGGCGATCTCGCCGGAGGCGGTGCCGATGGTGTCGGTGCCGCTGCGCACTTCGCTGACGATCTTCGCCAGGCTGTCGTTCATGTGGCCCAGTGCGCGCAACAGGGCGCCGGTTTCGTCGCGGCGGCTTGCATCCTGGCCGGCGCCGATGCGCACCGTCAGGTCGCCGGCGGCCACCGTCTCGGCGGCCTGCACCGCTTCGCGGATCGGGCGCGTGATGCCGCGCGTGAGCATCCACGAGAACAGGGCGCCCAGCAGCACGGCGGCGGCGGTCAGGCCGGCGATGATGGCGTTGCCGCGGCGCGCCGTGGCGTCGATGCCGGCGGCGGTGGCGGTGATGTTGGCGCGCTGCAGGGCGACCAGCTCGTGGATCGATTCCTGGTACACCTTCGCGGTCGGGGTGAACGACTCGTCGAGGATCTTGTCGGCCAGCTCCTGGTTGCCGTCGGCCTTGGCCTTGACGGCGCTGTCGCGCGCCGTGCCGTAGGCCTTGCGCTGGTCCTGGATGCGCTTGAACAGGGCGGTTTCCTTGTCGCCGTCGATCAGCGGCTCGATCTGCTTGACCAGGTCGGCCGAGGCCTTGGCCGTTACGGCGGCGTCTTCCTTGAAGTAGGCGGTGAGGGACGGGTCGCTGCTCTTGACGATGGCGGCGGTGCGGCGCACGGCGCCGAAGATCTGGGTGTACCACTCGGCGATCAGGCGCTCCTTGGCCAGCGGCGTGGCCAGGGTGTCGCGGGCCGCGGTGGCCACCTGGTCGAGGCGCCACATGCCGGTGGCGGCGATCATCACCGCCATGAAAAGGGTGAGGGCAAAGCCGGCAGCAAGCCGGATGCCGATCGGGAAGGCGTTCAAGGTGCGCATGAAGGTCGGTGAGGCCGGCGCTCTGGTGAGCGCCAAGCGTTACATGGGTTGGTTCGTGAAGCGATGATTATTGCTCAACCGCAACTTAAATGCACGGAACATCCTCGCTTGTATAGACAATTTACAACGGCAGGTGCCTAATAATCGTCGTATTGCTCGGTTTCCTTCGCCCGCGCCGCCGCGCGCATGCGCTGGCTGCGGAAGTGGCTGTCGGGATGGGTCGATGCATAGGACATGGTCTCGCGCAGGAAGGCAGGCAGCGCGCCTTGCTGTTTCGTGTCGAACCGGTCGAACAGGTTGGCCAGCGGGATGACGGAGATCTTGTTGCGGTGCAGGGCCGCGATCGCATAATCGTCGGCAGCCAGCTCCATCTCGCGCGAGAAAGCGGTGTCGGTCAAGACCGCCGGCAGCCCGGCGGCGACGGCGCTGAAGTCGCCGAACAGCGTCGCGGACAAGGCTGCGGTCAGCGACGAGCGCGCCATGATGCGCACGCTGTGGCGCATTTCGACGTGGCCGATTTCATGCGCCATGATGCCTTGCAGCTTTCTCACCGCCTCGGCGCTCAGGTAGTCTCCTCGCGGGTAGATTTCCTTCACCATCTGGTCGGTGACGACGATGGTCCCATCCGGGAAGGCGAGGGCATTGGCCCCGAACAGTGGGGAGTGATAGATGGCCAGCCGCACGGGAATGCGCGGGGCGCCCGGCCGGATCGCATCGAAGACGGCGTCCAGCTGCGCCAGCCGCTCGTCGCTGAAACGGGACGGCTGGAGTATCTCCTGTTCTTCGAGCAGGGTCAGCGCATGGTCCCCGATCGCCTGGTCGGCCGAGACCGGGATGCCACGCGCCACGCGCTCGGCCGCCGCCGGGATACCCCAGCGCCAGGTAAGGGCAATCAGGAGCACCAGCAGCACCAGTGCCGCCACCGCGGCAACGGGGTGCTCCTGCCAGCGCACCACCCAGGACTTGCGGTACCCAAGGGCTTGCGCGAGGGACTCGCGCATGGCCGCATCGGGCACTTCGGCATGGCTGCCATCGCCGAAGTACACCACCGCAGGGGCGTGCTCGAAGGGTTCGGCCAGGCGCGCGGCCGCCGTGGGATAGCTGCGGCTGGCGTCGCCGTGCAGGCGGATCGTGTCGCCTTCGGCGCTGAGCATGACGTGGTGCAGGCGCGCGCTGCGGCCGTCGAAATAATGCGCTGGGATCATGATGTCCTTACCAGGAAAGGTCGATGCCGAAACCGTCGGCGGCGCCGTCGCCCACGACGCCGGCGTGGCGTGGAGAGATCCGGGCCGCGGCCGCGTCGAGATCGCCGTCTAGCTCGACGTGCACGTGCGCCAGGCGGAAGCGGTAGACGCTGACCACGGCGAAGGGCCGGTACAGTCCCAGCGTCATGATGGTGAGCAGCGCGTTCTTCGACTGCAATGCCATGAAACGGCGTACCGGCAGTTCGCAACGGATGCGCACGCCGGGAAAACGCGTGTTCGACCAGGCCAGGTTGGCCACGCGCGCCACCATGTAGGGACTCGTGACCAGGTAGATCACATACACCCAGATCACCGCACCGATCATCGGCGCCCATACGGTGGCCTTGGCGCCTCCCGCCGTAGAGGTCCCGAGCATGGCCATGCCAACTGCGCAGGCCAGGCCTGCCAGGACCAGCGCGCCCGCGGCCAGATAGGGCTTGTAGAAGCTGCGGGCCCGCAGGCTGTAGTCGGAGTGCCGGTCGCCGAACAGCAGGTGCGCATGCTGGAAGTGCCGGATCCGTGCGTGCATCAAGGGCCACGCCAGGTAGGCCGGCAGCACCGCGGCCGCGAACTCCGGACGGGCCGGATACAACACCAGCGCGACGCTGGGCAGCAGGAACAGCAGGGCGGGCGGCAACCAGGCCAGGTAGGCCTGCGCGACCGAACCGTCGAAGCCGAGCGCCAGGCCGCGGTAGGTCGTGTTCCCGAGGCGAAAACGCAGCGCGCCGCGCATCAGGTAGGGAAACAGCGCGAGCAGGCCGGCGAATACCGCAATGCCGAACGCGGTCGAGAAACCGAAGGCATACTCGTAGCCGACCAGCATGACCAGCGCCAGCAGGCGCCCGCTCAGGATCGCTTTCGGGTTGCCGTGGAAATCGAAGGTGGCGCCGGCCAGCACGGTGTTGCGGTCGAAATACTGCAGCCGCCGTACCTTGGCCCAGGCCGAATAGATGCCGAGCGTGGCCAGCGTGAGCAGCAGGTTGACCACCCAGATCCGGAAATATTCCTTGCCGTCGCCGGTAAACGAGACGGCCAAGGCGCGCGGCGCGCCCACTGGCGGGGCGATGCCGGGGGTAACGGGTGCATCGGAGAGTGTATGCATGGCGACGCCGCAAAAAAGATGCAGTATAGGATTGCCTTATGCCAACAGGTCAAATTGCCGCGCATATTCTGTAGGAAAATTCCAGAATAGCCGGAACCAGAAGTTGCTATGCGCGAACTAATCGGGCTCCAGCCGGCAGGGTGGCCGGGAGTATTTGCGCCGTTTAAGGTATAATTTCTATTTCCCGCGTGTGCCGTTCGGCACCTTCAGCACAATGACCAAATTTGTATTCGTCACTGGCGGCGTCGTGTCTTCCCTTGGCAAAGGGATTGCGGCCGCCTCTCTCGCCGCGATCCTCGAATCGCGCGGCCTCAAAGTCACCATGCTCAAGCTCGACCCGTATATCAACGTGGATCCGGGCACCATGAGTCCAACCCAGCACGGCGAAGTCTTCGTCACCGACGACGGCGCCGAGACCGACCTGGACCTGGGCCACTACGAGCGCTTCATCAGCACCCGCATGAAGAAGGTGAACAACTTCACCACCGGCCAGATCTACGAATCCGTGATCCGCAAGGAGCGCCGCGGCGAATACCTCGGCAAGACCGTGCAGGTCATCCCGCACATCACCAACGAAATCCAGGACTACATCCGCCGCGGCGCCGAAGGCGTGGACGTGGCGCTGGTCGAAATCGGCGGCACCGTCGGCGACATCGAGTCGCTGCCCTTCCTCGAAGCCGCGCGCCAGCTGTCGCTGCGCTCGGGCCGCAAGGGCGCCGCCTTCGTGCACCTGACCCTGGTGCCGTGGATTGCCTCGGCCGGCGAACTCAAGACCAAGCCGACCCAGCACTCGGTGCAGAAGCTGCGCGAGATCGGCATTTCGCCCAACGCGCTGCTGTGCCGCGCCGACCGCCGCATCCCGGACGACGAGCGCGCCAAGATCTCGCTGTTCGCCAACGTCGAAGAGCAGGCCGTGATCTCGGTCTGGGACGTCGACACCATCTACAAGGTGCCGCAGGTGCTGCACGACCAGGGCCTGGACGACATCATCCTCGAAGCCCTCGGCCTGGAAGCGCCGAAGGCCGACCTGTCGGTGTGGACCAAGCTGATTCACACGCTCGAGAATCCGAAGCACGAAGTCACCATCGGCATGGTGGGCAAGTACGTCGACCTGATCGAATCGTACAAGTCGCTGACCGAAGCGCTGCGCCACGCCGGCATCCATACCGAAAGCCGCGTCAACATCGAATACCTCGACTCGGAAGAGATCGAAAGCCGTGGCTGCGACCACCTGGCGAAATACGACGCCATCCTGGTGCCGGGCGGCTTCGGCAAGCGCGGCGTGGAAGGCAAGATCATGGCCGCCCGCTACGCCCGCGAAAACAAGATTCCCTACCTGGGCATCTGCCTGGGCATGCAGGTCGCGCTGATCGAATACGCGCGCCACATGGCCGGCTTCCCGAACGCGAACTCCACCGAGTTCGACCAGGACACCGACCAGCCGGTCGTGGCCCTGATCAACGAGTGGCAGAACCACGACGGCAAGGTCGAGCGCCGCGACGAGAATTCCGACCTGGGCGGCACCATGCGCCTGGGCGCGCAGACCTGCGCGGTGAACCCGGGCACGCTGGCCGCCGAAATCTACGGCAACGTGGTCACCGAGCGCCACCGCCACCGCTACGAAGGCAACAACTACTACCTGCCGAAGGTGGAAGCCGCGGGCCTGATCGTGTCGGCGCGCACCCCGAACGAAGACCTGCTCGAGATCATGGAACTGCCGCGCGAAGGCAGCAACGCGCACCCGTGGTACATGGGCGTGCAGTTCCACCCCGAGTTCAAGTCGACCCCGCGTAACGGCCACCCGCTGTTCACGTCCTTCATCCGCGCCGCGCTGGCGCACCAGGCGGCCAACACCAACGTCGCCGCCAATGTTCAAACCAGTGCGCCAGCACTGCAAGGAGACGCAGCATGAAACTCGCCGGATTCGACGTCGGCCTCGACCAGCCCATCTTCCTGATCGCCGGTACCTGCGTGATCGAATCGCGCCAGATGGCGATGGATACCGCCGGCACCCTGAAGGAAATCACCAGCGCGCTGGGCATCCCCTTCATCTACAAGTCGTCCTTCGACAAGGCCAACCGCTCGTCGGGCAGCTCCTTCCGCGGCCCGGGCATGGAAAAAGGCCTGGAGATCCTGGCCGACGTGCGCCGCGAAATCGGCGTGCCGGTGCTGACCGACGTGCACGACGAAGAAATGATCCCGCATGTGGCCAGCATCGTCGACGTGCTGCAGACGCCCGCGTTCCTCTGCCGCCAGACCGATTTCATCAACGCCTGCGCGCGTTCGGGTAAGCCGGTCAACATCAAGAAGGGCCAGTTCCTGGCCCCTGGCGACATGAAGAACGTCATCGACAAGGCTAGAGCCGCCGCGCGCGAAGCGGGCCTGCCTGAAGATAACTTCATGGCCTGCGAGCGCGGCGCCTCGTTCGGCTACAACAACCTGGTGTCCGACATGCGCAGCCTGGCCATCATGCGCGAATCGAACTGCCCGGTGGTGTTCGACGCGACCCACTCCGTGCAGCTGCCGGGCGGCCAGGGCACCTCGTCGGGCGGCCAGCGCGAGCACATCCCGGTGCTGTCGCGCGCGGCGGTTGCCGCGGGCATCGCCGGCCTGTTCATGGAGACCCACCCGGACCCGGCCAAGGCCATGTCCGACGGCCCGAACGCGGTGCCCCTTGGCCGCATGAAGGAACTGCTCACGACCCTGGTCGAGATCGACCGCATCGTCAAGAAGGCCGGCTTCCTCGAAACGGACTTCAAGTAATACCGCACCGCGCGCTCCCGGCGGCTGGGAGCGCGCTGCAGGCCATCTGCCTGCCGACGCATCGCTACCGACGCATTACTACCGAATTCTTACCCTTCCGGAGACTGTAAAACATGAGTGCTATCGTTGATATTATCGGCCGCGAAATCATTGACTCGCGCGGCAATCCGACCGTGGAATGCGACGTCCTGCTGGAATCGGGCGTGATGGGCCGCGCCGCCGTGCCCTCGGGCGCCTCGACCGGTTCGCGCGAAGCCATCGAGCTGCGCGACGGCGACCCGAAGCGTTACTTCGGCAAGGGCGTGCTGCAGGCCTGCGAGAATATCAACACCGAGATCTCCGAAGCGATCATGGGCCTGGACGCCAATGAACAGGCATTCCTGGACCGCACCCTGATCGATCTCGACGGCACCGAAAACAAGAGCCGCCTGGGGGCCAACGCCATGCTGGCCGTCTCGATGGCCGTGGCCAAGGCCGCCGCCGAGGAAGCCGGCCTGCCGCTGTACCGCTATTTCGGCGGTTCGGGCGCGATGCAGATGCCGGTGCCGATGATGAACGTCATCAACGGCGGCGCGCACGCGGACAACAACCTGGACATCCAGGAATTCATGATCATCCCGGTCGGCGCGCCGAGCTTCAAGGAAGCGATCCGCTGGGGCGCCGAGGTGTTCCACACCCTGAAGAAGATCCTGCACTCGAAGGGCCTGTCGACCGCGGTCGGCGACGAAGGCGGTTTCGCCCCGTCGGTGGCCAACCATGAAGAAGCGATCAAGCTGATCATGCAGGCGATCGAGCAGGCAGGCTACGAAGCCGGTTCGCAGATCGCGCTGGGCCTGGATTGCGCCGCCAGCGAATTCCACAAGGACGGCAAGTACGTGCTGGAGGGCGAGGGCCTGTCGCTCAGCGCGACCGACTTCACCAACATGCTGGCCACCTGGTGCGACAAGTACCCGATCATCTCGATCGAAGACGCGATGGCCGAAGGCGACTGGGACGGCTGGGCAGTGCTGACCAACGCACTGGGCAAGCGCGTGCAGCTGGTGGGCGACGACCTGTTCGTCACCAACACCAAGATCCTGAAAGAGGGCATCCAGAAAGGCATCGCCAACTCGATCCTCATCAAGATCAACCAGATCGGCACCCTGACCGAGACCTTCGCCGCCATCGAGATGGCCAAGCGCGCCGGCTACACCGCCGTGATCTCGCACCGCTCGGGCGAGACCGAAGACTCGACCATCGCCGATATCGCCGTCGGCCTGAACGCCCTGCAGATCAAGACCGGCTCGATGTCGCGTTCGGACCGCATGGCCAAGTACAACCAGCTGCTGCGTATCGAGGAAGACCTGGGCGACGTCGCCAGCTACCCGGGCCGCGACGCGTTCTACAACCTGAAGTAAGGCAAACGGCCGGGCGGCCCCGCGGGACTGCCTGGCCTTTTTTACGTCCATGCGACTCATCACCATTGCGCTCGCCGTCCTGCTGCTGCTGATCCAGTACCCCTTGTGGCTGAAGAAGGGCGGCTGGCTGTCGGTTGCCGACATGCGCAGCCAGGTCGAGGCGACCCGGCTCAAGACCGAGCAGCTCAAGGCGCGCAACGCCAAGCTCGATTCGGAAGTACGCGACCTGCGCGAAGGCCTGGGCGCGGTCGAAGAGCGTGCCCGCTACGACCTGGGCATGATCAAGCAGAATGAAATTTTCGTGCAGGTGCTGCGCAAGGACGAGCAGCCGGCAGTCTCGATGACCGTCCCGCCGCCACCGCCCGAGCCGAAAGACAAGACGAAGCGCTGAACGCGCCTCGAGAGGAGTTGCACATGAGCGAACCAATCAACCCGGCCAGGCTCGACTCGCTCGACGCGATCGCCGACTGCCTGGCCGAGGCCTTCGAGGATGGCGAGGGCAGCGTGATCGCCGGCGCCATGCAGGCCGTGGCGCTGGCCCCTGGCCTGGGCGAACTCGCTGCCGCCGTGGGCCTGTCGCGCGAGGCGCTGCAGGCGGCGCTCGCGGCCGAGGAGTTCAATCTCGACCTGACCCTTGAGATCATGAAGGTGGTCGATCTGCACATGTCGGGCGGGCGCGCCTAGGGCGCACGGCCCGCACCAACGACAACCCCCGGGCTCCCGGGGGTTTCCAGCCGGTTTCCCGGCGACTGTCCTGCCAATTCCTGCTTAGTCCGACGAGGCCTCGCCCTGCATGGCGCCAGCGCCTTGCTCGAGGAAGGAACGCAGCATCCACGCGTTTTTCTCGTGCACTTCCATGCGGGTGGTGAGCATGTCCGCGGTTGGGAAATCGTCGAGCTCATCGGCGACCTTCACGCCTGCGCGCAGGGTACGGGTGATGATCTCGTTGCCATCGACCAGCTGGCGGATCATTTCCTTGGCCGACAGGACTTCCGGCTCTTCGGTGATGTTCGACAGCTCGGCGTAGCGCTTGTAGGTAGCCGGCGCGAAATGGCCCAGCGAGCGGATGCGTTCTGCGATGTCGTCCAGCGCGGTCCACTGCTCGGTGTACTGTTGCTCGAACATGACGTGCAGCGACGAGAACATCGGGCCGGTCACGTTCCAGTGGAAATTGTGCGTCTTCAGGTAGAGCATGTAGGCGTCCGCCAGGACGGTCGAGAGCGACTCGACGATTTTTGCGCGGTCTTCGGTATTAATGCCAGTATCCATATGCATGACTAATTCTCCCAGTGGTCAAAGGCGGCAGCAACGTAACGATTACGCAACGCTGTCAAAGATGCATCATCTTAGCACTGGCTCGAATTTCGTGCGGCACGCTGCTCCGGTTCAATCTCGGGGCGGATGAAACGGGTACGGGGTAGAGTGATGACAAACCTTGCCGGTCCGCGGCGCGTGGATGCGGCGGAGCTCGTCACGATCCTGGAAGCAGGGGGAGCGAGGGGAGGGGAGAAACTGGCGCCGGGGGCGGGCTGGCCGCCCCCGGCGTGACCGGCAAGATTATGCCGAAGGATTCTTCTTGCGGCGCGAGGCGGCGAAACCTGCCAGGCCTGCGCCCAGCAGCAGCAGCGATGCCGGTTCCGGCACGTCGGCGGCCGGCACGCCCACTTCGGCTACCTGCGACAGGGTGCCGTCGGTAGCGCTCATGGTCAGGCGCCAGGCGGCGAAATTCTGTTGGCCGATAAACTGTTCGAGAGAGGTGTTTTTCTCGAAGCCCTGCAGCGCTTCGAGCTCGAAAGAGGTGCCTTGGCCAATCGTGATCATGTAGGTGCCGGCCTGGCTGAAGGTCCAGCTTCTTGCCGCATCCATCGTGTTGACCGAGCCGTCGCCGAAGGTGGCGGTGGAATCGTCGGTGTAGAACAGGTTGGTGCCGGCGGCATCGAACAGCATCATGTAGCTGTCGAAGCCCGTGATCTTGCCGTCGCCATTGAGGTCCTTCAAGGTCGCGAAGTCCGACTCGTAGACCATCGAGTCGAAGAACACCCGGGTGCCCGCGGTCACATTGAACGTGACGCGCGAGATCTTCAGGTCGTCGGCCATGCCGTCGCGGTCGCCGTCGAAATTGGCGATCTGGCCATTGATGACGGTGGCGCCGGCGATGGACGAGGCGGCGATGCCGGCGAGGAGGAACAGCCCTGCAATAATCTGACGCATTTCAGCCTTCATAAGGTTCGAATGCGAGTAGAAAAGCAGGAATTATGCCAGGGATAAATTATTGATTGCAATCAATGGGTTGTAGGAAAAAGATTACGTACTCAATTGCATATTGTAAAGAACTCCGACAGGAGGAAGGCAGTCCGTATTCCTGCGGGGCCATGGAATACGGAGCAAACGCCCGGCGATGATTATTCTGTCAGTGTGTTCAATACGCTTGGAAGACGTTCAATTCTCCATGTGGCCTGAAGAATAGAATCTCACGCTCAATTGATGCTGCCGCTAGGCGGCAACATGGTCTCGACCGGGATATCGCTGGCGAACAACTGGGCGCAGTCGACCTTGTCGAAGGAGTAGTGCTTGCCGCAGAAGTCGCAGTTGATGCCCAGTTCGCCGAGGTCGGCAATCGCCGAATCGACTTCGGCCTGGCCCAGCATCTTGAGCATGTTGCCGACTTTTTCACGGGTGCAGCTGCAATGGAATTGCGGGTGCTGCGGCTCGAACACGCGGATGGTCTCTTCCCAGAACAGGCGCTTGAGCAGGACTTCGATGCCGGTCGTGAGCAGTTCCTCGCGTTTCAGGGTCTGGCCCAGCATCACGGCGCGGTTCCAGGTTTCCAGGTCCTCGGCTTCGGAAGCCTGCTTGAGCTGGTCGTCCTTGCCGCTGTGGCGCGGCAGCTTTTGCAGCAGCAGGCCGCGCGAGATCTTGTCGTCGGCCGCCAGCCACAGGCGCGTGTCCATCTGCTCGGAGCGCAGCATGTAGTTCTCGATGACCGTGGCCATGTCCTCGCCGTCGAGCGGCACCACGCCCTGGTAGGGCTGCTGGCCCGGCATCTTGTCGACCGGGTCGAGCGTGATGACGAAGCGGCCCTTGCCGTGGGCATTGAACATCGAGGTGAGGGTGGCGTCGTCCGCGATCTCGGCCTCGGGCGCGAGCTTGGCGGTGGCGCGGATGCGCAGGTCGGCGTCGCATTCGACCACCAGCAGGCGCACCGGCCCGTCTCCGTGGATCTGCATCACGATCGCACCGTTGAACTTGAGGTTGGCCGAGAGCAGGGCGCTGGCCGCCACCATTTCGCCCAGCACCGCGCGCACGGCCTTCGGGTAGGCGTGGCGGGCCTGCACCTCGCGCCAGGTGTCGGAGATCTCGATCAGCTCGCCGCGCACGGCAGCGTTATCGAAGATGAATTTTTGCAGGGTATCGCGGGTGTCCGTCATAGCGTCAGTCGTCATTCTTTATCCGATTTTCTTGAGCTGCGCCTTGAACAGCTGGCCGCGCGCCACATAGCTCGCGGCGCTGGCCTGCAGGCGCAGCAGGTCTTCTTCCGTCAGGGTGCGTACCACCTTGGCCGGCGAGCCGAGGATCAGCGAGTTGTCCGGGAATGTCTTCCCCTCGGTGACCAGGGCGCCGGCGCCTACCAGGCAGCCCTTGCCGATGCGGGCGCCATTGAGGATCACCGCCTGGATCCCGATCAGCGAACCGTCGCCGACCGTGCACCCATGCAGCATCGCCTGGTGGCCCACCGTCACGTTCTTGCCCAGCGTCAGCGGGAAGCCCATGTCGGTATGCATCACCGTGCCTTCCTGCACGTTACTGTTTTCGCCGATGGTGATGCGTTCGTTGTCGCCGCGTAGCGTGGCGCCGTACCACACCGAGGCATTGGCCTCGAGCGTGACCTTGCCGATCAGGGTGGCCGAGTCGGCCACGAAGCTGGAAGGGTCGATCTCGGGCGCAATCTCGCCCAGCTGGTAAATCGCCATGGATGTGCTCGCGGGAGGGTTGAAATGCCGCTATTGTAAACCTTGCGCCCGCGCGCCATCGTCCGGTCGAGGGCAAATGGGGCCTGGCAACGGGAAATCAAGCACGGCGGTATAATGCGAACGATCGTACTTTTTTTTACCGCACTTACCGCTCCGAGGCTCCAATGCACCCCTCCCGATCCGAATTCCTCACTGTGCGCGGCCTGCGCACCCACGTCCGCCACTGGGGCCGCGAGGGCGCGCCCAAGATCTTCATGCAGCACGGCTGGATGGACGTCGCCGCCTCGTTCCAGTTCGTGGTCGATTGTCTCAAGGGCGACTGGCATGTGATCGCTTTCGACTGGCGCGGCTTCGGGCTGAGCGAGCGCTCGCACTCCGACACCTACTGGTTCCCCGACTACCTGGCCGATCTCGAGGTCGTGCTGGACCACTACGCGCCGAACGAGGCCATCCACCTGGTCGGCCACAGCATGGGCGGGAACATCGCCAGCCTGTACGCCGGCGTGCGCCCGCAGCGCATCGCGAAGCTGGTGAACCTGGAGGGCTTCGGCCTGCCCGACTCGCGGCCCGCCCAGGCTCCTGGCCGCTTTGCCCGGTGGCTCGACGAACTGCGCGAAAAGCCCGACATGCGCGGCTATCCCAGCCTGGAAGCGGTCGCGGCGCGCCTGCAAAAGACCAACCCGCGCCTGGCGGGCGAGCGCGCGGCCTTCCTGGCCGGGCACTGGTCGGCGCTGGACGACGACGGCCAGTGGCGCATCCTGGGCGACCCGGCCCACAAGATGAGCGGCCCGCTGCTGTACCACGCCGAGGAAGTGCTGGCCTGCTGGACCCGGATCGCGGCGCCGGTGCTGTGGGTCGAGGCGGAAGACACCGACATGTGGCGCTGGATGGGGCCGAAGGATGAGGCCCGTGCCGAAGTCGACCGCCGCCGCGGCCACCTGAAACAGGTCACGGCGCGCATGGTGCCGGGGGCGGGGCATATGCTGCACCACGACCAGCCGGAGCTGCTGGCGGCCATGATCGAGGCCTTCCTGAATGGGAGCGAGGTGCCGTCGGCGTTGTAAGCATCCGTCACCCGAAGGCGCCAAAATTGCTCTGTGGAAACCACTGTGCTAGAGTCGCTGCTTGAACGGCCACCCGTCGCCGCCCCGACCGACCCACAGGATAGACATGCAAGTTCGCGCCGCCCTCGCGCTCACCGGCGCCCTGCTACTGGCAGGCTGCGCCATGCCGTACAGCCCGGCTCCGGTAGCTACCCATTTCAAGAGCACCCAGCAGGCGAAGTTGCAGGCAGCCGGGCACTGGGGCGTGATCGCGCGCCACATGGCCGGCCAGCTCGCGCCTTCGCTCAAGGTCAACGTGCGCCGTCCGCTCTACGTGTCGTCCCAGCAGTCGTCCGCGTTCGCCCAGGGCGTGAGCAGCCACCTGGTCACGGCCCTGGTCAACGACGGCTACACGGTGGTCAAGGTGCCGGACGCGAACACGCTGCGCATCGAGCTCGATACCCAGGTCGTCGCCTTCTCGCCCAACCGCCCACAGTACAAGTTCGCCGGCGAGCGCACCGCGCTGGTGGCGAGCCTGTGGGTGCTGACCGGGATCGACCACACCATCGAATGGCTGGCCACGGCCGCCATCGCCGGCCAGGACGCCTACTCGTGGTTCCGCTCCCAGTTCGCCACCGGCGCCACGCCGAAGACCGAGATCATCGTCAACCTGTCGCTGGCCGACGACCACCGCTACTACGCGCGCTCGACCAACGTCTACTACACGCTGGACACCGACCGCGCCCTGTACGACGCCGCCTTCCAGCTATCGAAGACCTTCACGGTCCGCAACCAGTAAGGGCCCGCCATGCGAACCACTTTCATGCGCGTCGCCGCGCTGGTCCCGGCCCTGCTGCTCGGCGGCTGCGCCAGCCAGTCGCAGCAGGACACCAATTACACCTCGGTCTCGGCCAACGCTTTCGTGGCCGCCAACTACCGCGCCGCCGACGCGCTGGCGCTGCAACTGCGCGGCAAGCTGTTGGAAGACAAGCCGCTGATCATGGCGACCGTCGTGAACATCGACTCGCTCGAGCAGACGTCGATGCTGGGGCGCCTGGTATCCGAACAGCTGTCCACGCGACTGGCCCAGGGCGGCATGAAGATGCTGGAGATGAAGCTCCGTAACAGCGTCTACCTCAAGCGCGGGCAGGGGGAACTGATGCTCACGCGCGAGATCGGCGACGTGGCCCACACCCACAACGCGCAGGCCGTCGTGGTCGGCTCGTATGCCGAGACCCGCAACGCCATCTTCATCAACGTCAAGGTGATCCAGCCGACCACCAACCTGGTGCTGGCCGGGCACGACTACGTGCTGGCGAAAGAAGCCACGGTACGCTCGATGCTGCAGTCGAACTGAGCCGCAGTTCTTGCACCACACGGCCGGCCGTTGGCGCGTACAATAATCGCCTCCACCGCCATTCGTCCGCCGTGCCATGAAAGTCGACCTCCACTGCCATTCCAATGTCTCCGACGGCGTGCTCGCACCGGCCGCGGTGGCGGCCTACGCCCGCAAGAGCGGCGTCGACATGTGGGCCCTGACCGACCATGACGAGGTGGGCGGCATCCAGGCCGCGCGCGCTGCCGCCGCCGACCTGGGGATGCGCTTCGTGGCCGGAGTCGAGATCTCGGTCACCTGGGCCAACGAAACGGTGCACATCGTCGGCCTGCAGGTGGACGAGGACAACCCCGCGCTGCTGGCCGGATTGCGCGCCACCCGCAACGGGCGCGAGGCGCGCGCGAGAGAGATCGCCGCCCAGCTGGACGCGGCGGGCATCCCCGGCGCCTACGAGGGCGCGCTCAACTACGTGGGCAACCCGGACCTGATCTCGCGCACCCATTTCGCCCGCTACCTCGTCGAGATCGGCATCTGCGGTTCGACCCCGGAAGTCTTTCGTAAATACCTCACCGAGGACAAGCCGGGCTATGTGCCGCACCGCTGGGCCACGCTTGCCCAGGCGGTCGGCTGGATCCGCGGCGCCGGCGGCGTCGCCGTGATTGCCCACCCGGGCCGCTACAAGTTCAGCGCTACCGCCGAAGGCGCGCTGTTCGACGAATTCCGCCAGCTCGGCGGCGCCGCCATCGAGGTGGTCACCGGCAGCCACACGCCCGACCAGTACGGCATGTATGCCGAGCAGGCGCGCCGCTACGGCTTCCTGGCCTCGCGCGGCACCGATTTCCATGCGCCGGGGGAAGCGCGCGTGGAGTTCGCGGAATTGCCGCCGCTGCCGGCGGGGCTCACGCCGGTCTGGCACGACTGGGTGTGACGGTTTTCCTAGGGTGGGCAGGTTTCCTGCCCACGCATTCAACCGGCTTCACATTCATCGCTGCGTCTGTTTACACGTGATTTGAACGCGTGGGCAAAGGATTTGCCCACCCACGGGCCGCAGGCTCGTCGATCCCACGGCCGAGCCCTTGAATTCCCTACCCTCGAGCCCAATCTTGGCAGCCTGATATCTTCTTGCTGCCCGGAGGGCCCGTTCCATGAAACGCATCGTGTTGTTCCTCGCTACCAACCTGGCCGTCGTGCTGGTGGTGTCGCTCGTGCTGAACCTGCTGGGGGTGGGGCGCGCCGTCACGGGGCAGGGGATCGATGTCGGCGCGCTCGCCGTGTTCTCGCTGGTGGTCGGCTTTACCGGCTCCTTCATTTCGCTCCTGCTGAGCAAACCGATGGCCAAGTGGTCCACCGGCGCGCGCGTGATCCAGACGCCCGCCAACAGCACCGAACAGTGGCTGGTCGCGACCGTGCGCAAGTTGTCCGAGCGCGCCGGCGTCAAGATGCCGGAGGTGGCCGTGTATGACGGCGAACCGAACGCCTTCGCGACCGGCGCCTTCAAGAATTCCGCGCTGGTGGCGGTGTCCACGGGACTGCTGGCCAACATGAACCAGGACGAGGTCGAGGCCGTGCTGGGCCACGAAGTCGCCCACATCGCCAATGGCGACATGGTCACGCTGACCCTGATCCAGGGCGTGGTCAATACCTTTGTCGTGTTCCTGGCGCGCGTGGTCGGCTTTTTCGTCGACAAGGTCTTGCTGCGCAACGAAGGCCGCGGCCCCGGCATCGGCTACATGGTCACCGTGTTCGTGTGCGAGATCCTGTTCGGCATCGTCGCCTCGATCATCGTGGCCTGGTTCTCGCGCAAGCGCGAGTTCCGCGCCGACGCCGGCTCGGCCAAGCTGATCGGCACCCCGGTGCCGATGCAGCATGCGCTGGCCCGCCTCGGCGGCCTCGCGCCCGGCGCGCTGCCATCATCGATGGCCGCTTCCGGCATCTCCGGCAGCGGCGGCGGCTGGGGCGCGCTGTTCTCGACCCACCCGCCGATGGAAGCGCGCATCGCCGCACTCCAGGCCCTGCGCCAGGCGCCCACCCGATAACAAGAGACCCCGAATGGCCCAATATTTCCAGATCCATCCCGAGAACCCGCAGGTGCGCCTGATCAAGCAGGCCGCGCAGATCATCACGGGCGGCGGCATCGTCGCCGTGCCCACCGACTCGGCCTATGCGCTGGTCTGCCGCCTCGACGACAAGGGCGCGGTCGAGAAGCTGCGCCGCATCCGCGGGGTCGACGACAAGCACCACCTGACGCTGCTGGTGCACGACCTGTCGGCGCTGGCGCATTTCGCGCGCGTGGACAACACCCAGTACCGGCTGCTCAAGGCCACCATGCCGGGCCCCTACACGGTCATCCTGGAGGCCACGCGCGAAGTGCCGCGCCGCCTGTCGCACCCTTCGCGCAAGACCATCGGCCTGCGCGTGCCGGAGAACCCGATCATGCTGGCGCTGCTGGAGGAAATCGGCGAGCCGCTGATCGGCACCACGCTGCAGCTGCCGGGCGACGACCACATGCTGTCCGATCCCGACGAAGTGCGCGAGCGGCTCGACAAGCTCATCGAGCTGGTGATCGACGGCGGCGCCGGCACGCTGCAGGCCACCACCGTCATCGACCTGACCGGCGACGCGCCGGTGCTGCTGCGCGAGGGCAGGGGCGATCCGGCGGCGTTCGGCCTGTAGTCCGGCGTGCGGGGCTGTGCCCGTCTCCCTGCGCCTTCAGCCTGGCCTAACTGCGGGGCCTTCCGCCTCTGATAGAATCCGCGTATGGATGAAATGATTCGTAATATCGCAGTCTATGCGCTGCCCGTTCTTTTTGCGATTACCCTGCACGAAGCCGCCCACGCCTACGTCGCCCGCTATTTCGGCGACAACACCGCCTATGCCGCGGGGCGCATGACCCTCAATCCCCTGGTGCACGTCGACCTGTTCGGCACCATCGTCATTCCCATCGCGCTCTACCTGACCACCGGTTTCGTGTTCGGCTATGCCAAGCCGGTGCCGGTCGACTTCAGCCGCCTGCGCAACCCGAAGCGCGACATGGCCTGGGTGGCGCTGGCCGGTCCCGGCGCCAACTTCATCATGGCGCTGATGTGGCTGATCCTGGCGGTGCTGCTGGTGGCCTTCGGCGTGGGCGAGGAGTTCCCGCACAAGGTGGCGCAGGCCGGCCTGATCGCCAACCTGCTGATGTTCGCCTTCAACCTGCTGCCGATCCCGCCGCTGGACGGCGGCCGCGTCGTGACCAGCATGCTGCCCAACAGCCTGGCCTACAAGTTCGCGCGCATCGAACCCTACGGCTTCTTCATCGTGCTGGGCCTGCTGTTCTTCAACCTGCTGTCCTTCTGGGTCGGTCCGGTGATGATGCTGGGCCGCATGCTGCTGCAGCTGATCGCCTCCCCGCTGACCTTGCTGCTGACGTGAGCCCCATGCTGAATGTGCCGGTCTCGCCCTGGGTCGCGCGCTTCGCACCCTTGGCGAAAGACGGCGAGGTGCTTGACCTGGCCTGCGGCACCGGGCGCCATGCGCGCCTGTTCGCCGCGCGCGGCCTGCAGGTGCTGGCGCTGGACCGCAACGCCGACCACTTGGTGCAGCTGGGCGGCCCGAACATCGCCACGCTGCAGCACGACCTCGAGATCGAGGGTGCGGTATGGCCCTTCGAGGCCGGACGCTTCGCCGCCATCGTCGTCACCAACTACCTGCACCGGCCGCTGTTCGCCGACCTCGCGCGCAGCCTGCGCCCCGACGGCATCCTGATCTACGAAACCTTCGCGCAAGGCAACGAAGTCTTCGGCAAGCCCTCGAACCCGGACTTCCTGCTCGCGCCCGGCGAACTGCTGGCGCTGGCGGCGAACGGCGGCCTGCAGGTGCTGGCCTATGAAGACGGCCATGTCGAGCGTCCGCATCCGGCCCAGGTCCAGCGGCTGTGCGCGGCGGGCCCGGCCTTTGCCAAAACCGAAGCAGGGCTCGACCATATTGTGTCCGTGAAATGAACCATACCGGCGGGCGATCCGCTACAATCAGACTTTTATTTACTTAGTGGCACGGTCAACGCATATGATTAAGGGAAGCATCGTAGCAATCGTCACCCCGATGTTCGAGGATGGCAGTCTTGACCGCGATTCGCTGCGCAAGCTGCTCGACTGGCACATCGCGGAAGGCACCGATGGCATCGTCATCGTGGGCACCACGGGCGAGTCGGCCACCGTGTCCCCGGAAGAGCACGGCGAACTGATCAAGCTGGCGGTGGACCACGTCGCCGGCCGCATCCCGGTCATCGCCGGCGCCGGCGCCAATTCGACGGTGGAGGCCATTGCCCTGACGCGCCACGCGAAGGAAGTCGGCGCCGACGCGACCCTGCAGGTAGTCCCTTACTACAACCGCCCGACCCAGGAAGGCATGTACCGCCACTTCAAGGCGATCGCCGAAGCGGTGGACCTGCCGGTCATCCTGTACAACGTGCCCGGCCGCACGGTTGCCGACATGAGCAACGAGACTGTCGCGCGCCTGGCGGCGATCGACAACATCATCGGCATCAAGGACGCGACCGGCAATGTCGGCCGCGGCATCGAGCTGCTGCGCATGGTCGACCCATCCTTCGCCGTATATTCGGGCGACGACCCGACCGCGATGGCCCTGATGTTCTGCGGCGCCGCCGGCAATATCTCCGTCACCGCCAACGTCGCCCCGCGCGCCATGCACGAACTGTGCGCGGCCGCGATGGCCGGCGATATCGCCCGCGCCGTCGAGATCAACAACCGCGTGCTCGACCTGCACGCGCGGCTGTTCGTCGAGCCGAACCCGGTGCCGGTCAAGTGGGCGCTTGCCGAGATGGGCAAGATGCCATCGGGCCTGCGCCTGCCGCTGGCGCCGCTGTCCAGCACTTTCCACGATACCGTGCGTACCGCACTGGCCCAGGCGGGCCTTCTCCAGTCCTGATCCCGCAAGGGTTCCGGTTCCCAGCAACTGACATCGAACGACATGACTATTCGCACCAACAAGAACTTGAACCCGGCGCAATTGGTTTCCGCGCCCGCCGCCGTCCGCGTGCTGACGCTTTCCGCGTTGGCCCTGAGCCTGGCAGCCTGCACCACCGTCTTCGAATCGGACAAGGTCGACTACCGCGGCGCCAAGAAGGCAGCCGCGCTGGAAGTGCCGCCTGATCTCACCGCCCTGCAGCGCGACAACCGCTACGCCGTCCCGGACGGCAAGGGCGTCGCCACCGCATCCGGCTTCCAGCAACAGCAGCGCGGCGCCGTTGCGCAGGGCGCCACCCCTGTCGCGGGCTCGATGGACGCGATCGGCCCGGTCTCGACCGACGCCGTCAGCGTCCAGCGCAACGGCGACCAGCGCTGGCTGGTGGTCAAGCAGACCCCGGAACAGCTCTGGCCGCAGCTGCGCCAGTTCTGGGAAAACCAGGGCTTCGCCATCGAGACCGAGTCGGCAACGACGGGCACCATGGAAACCAACTGGGTCGAGAACCGCTCGAAGATCCCGCAGGACTTCATCCGCAACGCGCTGGGCAAGGTCTTCGACCGCGCCTATTCGACCGGCGAGCGCGACAAGTTCCGCACCCGCCTCGAGCGCCTGCCGGACGGCTCGACCGAGATCTACGTCAGCCACCGCGGCGCCGAAGAAGTGCTGAGCGGCAGCTCGAAGGAAACCACCGTCTGGACCGTGCGCCCGAACGACCCGGGCCTGGAATCGCAATTCCTGGGCCGCCTGGTCGCCCAGCTGACCGGCGTGAAGGAAACCAAGCAGGCCGAGACCATGGTCGCCAACGCCCCGGTGGCGGCCCAGCAGGCCACCCTGAGCGGCAATGCCGTGCAGCTGAGCGAAGGCTTCGACCGCGCCTGGCGCCGTGTCGGCCTGGCGCTCGACCGCGTCGGCTTCACCGTCGAAGACCGCGACCGCGTGCAGGGCGTGTACTTCGTGCGCTATGTCGATCCGGACGCGGCCAACAAGGAAGGCTTCTTCAAGAAGCTGTTCACCTTCGGCAGCGCGGAAGACAAGGCCAAGGAAGCCCAGCGCTACCGCGTCATCGTCAAGGGCGAGCAGGGCGCGTCGACCAGCCAGGTGACCGTGCAGACCAATGACGGCAAGACCGATACCGGCCCGACCGGTGCGAAGATCCTGAAGCTGCTGACCGATGAGCTGAAGTAAACGCGTTGTTGCGGCGAATGAAAAACCGGCCTCGATGGCCGGTTTTTTTCATGTGCCGGTGGTTTGTGGAGTCACCCCACAAACCGGCAGGCGTAAAAAAACCGGCCCGAAGGCCGGCTCTTTCATAACCAGATAAATCTGATTACTTGGTTGCAGCGTCAGCAGCTTGCGAAGCAGCGGTCGAAGCGGCAGCAGCAGCGTCGGCAGCGGTCGAAGCGGCCATCGAAGCAGCAGCAGCAGCGTCAGCAGCAGGAGCAGCGACGGTTGCGTCGGTAGCAGCTGGAGCGACGACGGTGGTGTCGGTGGTGGTTGCAGCAGGCGCTTCAACAGCAGCTGGTGCGACTGGAGCAGCTTCTTCTTTCTTGCTGCAAGCAGCCAGAGCAACAGCCATCAGGGAAACGATCAGCAGGGATTTTTTCATGATTTTCCTTAATATTTTCAAAAGTAAGTACTGCTAGTTGAATAATAATTACCGGTAATTATTGCTCAGCGGAATTCTCGTGCTTTCATTGAAAGCAAGACTGCCAGATAGGCAACGGAACCTTCCTGACCCGATATTATAGCCAAATTTACTTAATCGCAATAGCGAACTCATGCTCTAGCGAAAGTATTTTGCGCTTTAATAAGCTTCATATTGTTACAAGTTGCAACCGGCAAGCCCAGCGACTACTAATAACCGTCTTATAACGTTCAGAGACCGGTTTTGGTTGACGATAAAGTGACTCTAGACTCTTCCCATATCGCATCGAAGCGGTGACGCGGCACGTCGACCGCGCCCACGGCGTCGAAGGCCGCCTCGCCACGCATGTGGTCGCTATGAAAACGCCGTACGACATGCAGGTCGTCCGCGATGCAGAAGGAATCGGTCAGGTTGTCGAGCGTCCTTGGCGTGACCCGGCATTCGGTACAGTGGCTGAAGTCGCGCAGTAGGCGCAGCAGGCGCGGGTAGTGGCGCTCGACGTAAACGGGGGAGTGCATCGCCAGCCGCAGCACGCCGCCGCGCGCAAAGAACGCCCGCAGCAGTGCGTCGACCTCGCTCGACCCCAGGGGAAAGACCTCGAAATCCGGATCGAACAGGTCCAGGCGCGTGCGCGCGGCGGCCAGGCAGGCCCGCAACTGCGCCTCGAATTCGGCGCGGGTGTCGAAACGCAGCGTCCGTGCTTCCTGCATGGCTCCTCCGTCTGTGGTGATTAACCGAGCTCGACCCAGCCGTCCTGGTACCAGGTGTACAGCGCCTCGAGCACGTCGTCGGTGGCGCCGGCGAGCTGGGCGCCGGCCAGGCGGCGCTCGTTGGCCAGCACGTCCAGCACGGCCTTGTCGGCGCGCCCCACGGCAAACGACTCGCCATTGATGAAGACGTTCTTGCCGCGGTAGAGCATCAGGGTCTTGCTCGACAGTTTGAGGCCCTTCTTCGCGGCCTGTTCCATGAAGCGGCCCACCACCAGCGGCTTGGCCGGGGCGGTGAAGAACACATTGTGCTTCGGTTCGGACAGGTATTCGCCCAGGAAGATCGCGACGTCCTCTTCGTCCCAGCGCACCTTGTTGAGTTCTTCGGTAATGGTGGACAGCATCTCGCGCGGGATCTCGGCCGGGTTTTTTGCCGGCTGCAGGTCCGGATCGGCATAGCGGCCCGGCAGGTCGATCGAGTCGGCCATGAACTGCAGGAAGGCTTCGCCGATTTCCTGGTAGCCCGGTGAGCGGAAGCCGATCGAATAGGTCATGCATTCGCCGATCGCCACGCCATCGTGGGCATAGTGCGGCGGCAGGTAGAGCATGTCGCCCGGCTCGAGCACGAATTCTTCCTCGGCCTCGAAGTTGGCCAGGATCTTCAGCGGCAGGCCTTCGACCAGGTCGAGGTCCTGCTGGGCGCTGATGCGCCAGCGGCGCTTGCCCTGGGCCTGCAGCAGGAAGACGTCGTAGGAATCGAAATGGGGACCGACGCCGCCGCCGTCGCCGGCAAAGCTGATCATCAGGTCGTCCAGGCGCGCGTCCGGGATGAAGCGGAACTCGCGCAGCAGTTCGTCGGCGCGTTCATCGAAGAGATTGGCGCCCTGGACCAGCATGGTCCAGTCGCGCTCGGTGCGGGCCGGCAGTTCGGTGAGGGGACCGTGCTGCATGTTCCACTGGCCGTCGCGCAGTGTGACCAGGCGCGACTCGACGTAGTTCTCGCGCGCCAGCGCGGCCAGCTTGTCGAAGGGGAGCAGCGGCTTGAGGCCGGGGACGGCCTGGCGGATCAGCAGCGGCTTCTTGTGCCAGTAATCGCGCAGGAACTGAGCGGGAGTAATATTCCCAAGGAGCTGTAATTTTTTCATGCGCCATTATAACCAGCCAGACAGAGGCTACGCCCGGGCTGGAGGTATAATCCGCACCTTACAATGAAAGGAATCGCGATGAAGATTGCCAAGAATACGGTCGTGACGGTCAACTACAAACTGTCGGACGCCCAGAACAACCTGATCGAGGAAGGTTCGCAGCCGATGGTCTACCTGCACGGCGGCTACGAGAACACGCTGCCGAAGATCGAAGAAGAGCTCGACGGCAAGGAAGCGGGCTATGCATCGACGATCCAGGTCGAGCCGGACGACGCATTCGGCGACTACGATCCTGCCCTGGTCAAGGTCGAAGACCGCAAGCGCCTGCCTGAGCCGCTCGAAGTCGGCATGCAGTTCGAAGGCGTGGCCGATGGCGCGGAAGAAGAGCCGACCATCTTCACCGTGACCGACATCGCTGACGACAAGGTCGTCCTCGACGGCAACCACCCGCTGGCCGGCATGGCCCTGCGCTTCGAGCTGAACGTGGTCGACGTGCGCGCGGCATCGGACGAAGAAATCGCCCACGGCCACGTGCACGGCGCGCACGGCCATCACCATGAAGAGATGGACGACAGCGACGAAGGCGATCATTTCCGTAGCCAGCCGCTGCAGTAATTCTTGATGCGCGCCTGCGGCTTCGTGATTGCGCGGGTGTGCGTGTAACTTGGGTCCCGGCGAAGGTCGGGACCCAAGTTTGCATGAGCAGCCGCTGAAGCCACCTTAGCGCAGCGTTTCCCCCACGCTGAACACATTCTTCCCCTCATCCGCCACGCGCAGCTCCACCGCGTGCGCCCCGACCGACAGATGCCCCATATTGCCGCGCCATTCGATCGCCGGCTTCGCATCCTTGGGCAGCCCGGCGCTGTCGATCACCAGCACCTGCCCCTTGAACTTGGCCGCGTGCATCTGCACCTGACGCCGCGTATCGGCAAAACCGTCATGCCCTGAGGGCGCGCGCTGCAGCAGGGCGCGCAGGCCGTTGGCCGGCTGCAGCAGCGGCAGCATGTTCCCCTCCGAGAACAGCACCACCGCATGGATCTTGTCCTGCCGCGCGATCGCGAACAGGCGGTTCAGCCAGAAGCGGTTGGCCACGGCCCGGTCTTCGTATTCGCTGTTGCGGCCCGCCGCCGGCAGGTAGTGGTTGTTCGCGGCCGGCAGGTTGATGGTGGCGTACAGCACCTTGTCGACCTGCCAGTGCGCGTTCTCGGCATAGCTGCGAAAGCGCGGACTGCTCGACAGGCGTGTGAGCGGCAGCTTTTCCTTGCCGAGCGATTCCGGCTCGCCGTAGAACAGTTCGCGCAGGCGGTTCAGGCGTTCGATGGCATTGGTGCGGCCGGCCGAGTTGCGGCAGCCGGTCCAGTCGCTGCCGGTCAGCGAGACGATCACCGGCCGGCTGGCCTGGTCGAACAGGTCGCGGCGCTTTTGCAGCAGGCGGTCGCCGCAGCCCTCCTGCGCACCCTTGATGCCGGTAACGACCAGGAAAGCCAGGTGCTCGTCCTTGGTGCCGGTCAGCAGCTCCTTGAGCGCCGCTTCCCCGCCGTCGGCGGCGCGGTGCCCGGCCACGACGAAATGATGCGCCTGCTCGTCCTTCTCCTTTTTCTTGTCGCGCGCGCCTGCCGACATCGCCGGCCCCGAGGCCAGCGCGGCCGCGAGCAGGGCGGCGAGGAGGAGGGAACGGCGCGCCGGCATCAGGCAGCCAGCCGCTTCAGCTCGTAGAGCCGTTCGAGCGCTTCGCGCGGCGTGAGCGCATCCGGGTCGATCGCGTCCAGGGCCGTCTGCAGCGCGTCGTTCGATGGCGCATGCGCGGCAGGTTCCTCGATCGCCTCGTGCGGCGCTTCGCTGCCGATGGCGAACAGGTCGAGCTGCGGGGTCGCATCGAGCGCCTGCGATTCGAGGCGCGCCAGGTGCTTGCGCGCGGCCTTGATCACGGCGGGCGGCACGCCGGCCAGCTGCGCCACCTGCAAGCCATAGCTTTGCGAGGCCGGACCGTCCTGCACCGCGTGCAGGAACACGATGTTGTCCTTGTGCTCGACGGCCGACAGGTGCACGTTCACCGCGCTCGGGTGCGTCTCGGGCAGCTGGGTCAGTTCGAAATAATGGGTCGCGAACAGGGTAAAGCTGCGGCTGCTGTCGATCAGGTGGCGCGCGATAGCCCAGGCCAGCGCCAGTCCGTCGAAAGTGGACGTGCCGCGGCCGACTTCGTCCATCAGCACCAGCGAATGCTCGGTCGCGCCATTGAGGATCGCGGCCGATTCGGTCATCTCGACCATGAAGGTCGAGCGGCCATTGGCCAGGTCGTCGCTGGCGCCGATGCGGGTGAAGATGCGGTCGATCGGGCCGATCGTGGCACTGGTGGCCGGCACATAGCTGCCGACATAGGCCAGCAGCGTGATCAGGGCCACCTGGCGCATGAAGGTCGATTTACCGCCCATGTTCGGGCCCGTAATCAGGAGCAGGCGGCGGTCGTTCGACAGCCGGCAATCGTTGGCGATGAAGCGTTCGATCTGGTTTTCCACCACCGGATGGCGGCCCTCGACGATGGTCAGGCAGGGCTCGTCGACGAGCTGTGGCGCGCACCAGTTGTTGCGTACCGCGTGGGAGGTCAGCGCCACCAGGGTGTCCAGCTGCGCCAGGCCGTTCGCGATCGACTGCAAACAGGCGATGAAGGGCGCCAGGTCGGCCAGCAGCTGGTCGTACAGCATCTTCTCTCTAGCCAGTGCGCGGTCTTGCGCCGACAGCGCCTTGTCTTCGAAGGCCTTGAGTTCCGGCGTGATGTAGCGTTCGGCGTTCTTCAGGGTCTGGCGGCGGCGGTAATCGTCCGGCACCTTGTCGGTCTGGCCGTTGGTCACTTCGATGTAGAAGCCGTGCACGCGGTTGTATTCGACGCGCAGGTTGGCAATCCCGGTGCGGGCGCGCTCGCGCGTCTCCAGGTCGACCAGGAACTGGCCGGCGTTCTCGGACAGCGCGCGCAGCTCGTCGAGTTCCGCGTCGAAGCCGCGCGCGAACACGCCGCCGTCGCGCACCATCGTGCTCGGCTCTTCCATCACGGCGCGCGCAAGCAGGTCGAGGCAGGCTTCGGGCGTCGCCAGCAGTTCGTGGACTTCGCGCAGGAGGCAGGTGTCGCCCGGGATGAAGCAGCGCGCCACCTGCTCGCGCAGCGCCGGCAGTTGCTTGAGACCGTCGCGCAGGCAGGACAGGTCGCGCGGGCGCGCCGACAGCAGCGCGATGCGCGTGGTGATGCGTTCGATGTCCGGCACATTCGCCAGCGTGCTGGACAGGCTGCCGGTGGCATCGGCCTGGGCCAGCGCCTCGATCGCCTCGTGGCGCGCGCGCGCCACTGCTTGGTCTCGCTTGGCGTGGTGCAGCCAGTGGCGCAGCAGGCGCGAGCCCATCGCGGTACGGCAGCCGTCCAGCAGCGAGAACAGGGTCGGCGCTTCCTGGCCGCGGATGGTCTCGGTCAGTTCCAGGTTGCGGCGCGTGGCCGCATCCAGCCCGATGTATTCGTTTTCGAGCTCGCAGGCCAGGCTGTTCACGTGCTGCAGGCCGCGTCCTTGGGTCGACTGCGCATAGCGCAGCAGCGCGCCGGCCGCGCCGAAGGCGGCGCCCAGGCCATCGGCGCCGAAGCCGGTGAGGGTGGCGACTTTCATCTGGTCGAGCAGCGACTGGTGCCCTTTCAGGACGTCGAAATGCCATTCCGGCATGCGCTGGGTGTGCGCGACCGGCTCGGATTCGAACAGGTCGGCGCAGTCAGCGCGCAGGATCTCGGCCGGCGCAATGCGCTCGAGTTCATGCGCCAGGCGCGCTTCGACCGCGCGCGCGTCGCCCGAGAATTCCATCAGGCGCAGGTTGCCGCTGGCGAGCGAGAGCCAGGCCATGCCGACGATGACCGTCTTGCGCTGGCTGTGCATGCACAGCGCCAGCAGTGGGCGATCGGCTTTTTCCGGCAGCAGGTCGCTGTCGGTCAGGGTGCCCGGCGTGACCACGCGCACCACCTTGCGCTCGACCGGCCCTTTGGCCAGTGCCGGGTCGCCGATCTGCTCGCAGATCGCGCAGGATTCGCCCAGCTTGACCAGCTTGGCCAGGTAGCCATCGAGCGAGTGGAAGGGCACGCCCGCCATCTTGATCGGCGCGCCGTTCATGGAGCCGCGCGCCGTCAGCGTGATGCCCAGCACCCGCGAGGCTTTTTCCGCGTCTTCGAGGAACAGCTCGTAGAAATCCCCCATGCGGTAGAACACCAGCATAGTCGGGTAGTCGGCTTTGATGCGCATGTATTGCTGCATCATGGGGGTAAGCTTGCTTTTGCCGTTGTCGGTAAGTGGTTGATCTAACGGCATTTGTTCAGCTAAGTCCATGTTCTGTAAGGGCGTGCATTGATTTCTGCGTGTATTCGGGTTTAGTCGCGACACTCCTCAACATACCGCAACACTCCCTATTTTAGCGTAGCTTTTTGAGGTCGCTCATCAGTAGGTTACGCTACAATCTCCGCTCACTAGAGCCGGTAGCCATAAAGCTACGCAGGCGTTACGCCGAGAGGGAATATGCAATTTGATGCAAAGGCCGCGAAGCTCCTAGAGCCCGGCCAACACTTTACCATTTCCGACTGCCCGGGGCTCCGTTTGGAGGCAACGGCAACAACCCGATCGTGGACTTATCGATACAAGAGTCCAGTTGACGGCAAGATGCGTCAGGTGAAGATTGGCACCTGGCCGAAGATGTCGGCCGTGGCCGCGATGAGCGAGTGGGAGAAATTGCGGGCTGTACGTGCGGACGGGCGCGATCCAGCCGAGGAGCGCCGCGCGCAGCGCCGGGAAGAAAGGGCTGCAGATGAGCGTGCCCGCTTGGCCGCTGTGGGTCGCTTGACCGTGCGACGCCTGTGTGATCAGTACCTAGAAGGGCATGTTGATCGGAGCCGGAAAGAGAAGGGCGCTGCCGAGGTTCGCCGACTGTTCGACAAAATGTTGGGGGACTTCGGGGACGTCGATGCCGCAAAGGTTACACGCGCCCAAGCGTTCGACCTGCTGGAATCGTACCTGGACACCCCGGTGGTGACCGCGAAACTGCGTGCAGAGCTAGGCGCTGCGTGGGACTACGCGCACGACGCTGGACGACTTGATCAAGACGCGCCCAACTGGTGGCGGCTAATCATGCGCGGCAAGCTTCGCAGTAAGGGGCATACGCGGGACGGCGCGTCGATCGGGACCGACAAACGCGTTCTAAGCCCGGCAGAGATCGGACAGCTGCTCCGCTGGATGCCAAATTTCTCACGCCTGGTCGGAGACGTGGTCACGATGTATATGTGGACTTGCGCACGTGGTGGCGAAATCGTCTCTATGGAGGCGTCCGAGATTTCCCGTGAGGTCGACGGCATGTGGTGGACCCTGCCAAAAGCAAAAACAAAGAACGCGTGGCGCGAAGGGGCAACTGATTTGCGCGTGCCGCTCATAGGGCGTGCTGAAGCGATCGTACAACGGCGCCTGGAGCTGGTAAGTACTGGTTACTTGTTCCCCTCGAGCGGCCGATCTGGGCACACCGAGCAGAAGAACATCAGTGCGTCAGTGTGGATGCATCAACCATACGCTAAGACCCGCCCTGATTACCTTCGGCCACGCCTGCCGGTTTCTCACTGGTCGGCCCATGACCTACGCCGGACAGGGCGCACGCAACTTGCTGCTCTCGGGTGCCGGGATGAGATAGCGGAAGCGGTACTAGGACACATGCCAGCAGGGATTGCCGGAGTGTATAACCTTCATCGTTATGATCTCGAGCGACGTGAATGGCTGCAAAAATTAAGTGAGCATTATGAAGCTCTGGGGAAAAAATGATGGAGACGTCGAACAGCAGCGGGTGCCAACGTAAGTTGGTATTAATTGAAGATCCGGAATGTGGAGGTTCTGCAACATACCGATCAACTGTTGGAGAGATCGAAGAGGAAATTATCAAACTTAGAATACGGCTGACCGATTTACGCATCAAGTTTCACAGGGATAGCAGCTTAGGGAAAATACTGCGTAATGCTGAGGGCGCAATTTCGGAATGGAAAAGCGGAAAAACAACTGGGCAACGGCGCGCAATTATCGATCTAAATTACGCCCATCGTATTGCGAGATCTATGAATGCGGCAGCATCTGATTGTGGTTCGCTCGATTGTTTTAGAAGGATTGCCAGCAAGCAGATTGCGTCGCTCGACCGTCAACAGTCATGTGGTAAAGATGCTTTGTGGGAACTCGATCTCGCAGCCGATTTGAAGCGGCATGGGATAAATATTGAGCACGCTGAGCCTGATCTGATAGTTAATGTGGGTTTCGGTGATTACGGAATTGCCTGCAAGAAAATATACTCGGAAGTTGGGGTGGAAGCTCAGGTTAGAAAAGGAGTAAAGCAGATCGAAAAATCAGGACATCCGGGTATTGTGGCATTGAATCTTGATGAGCTAGTGCAAGAGCATGCAATATTGGTGACTGACTCGCTGGAAAGTTCATCCAGTTTTCTGAAGAATTTGCATCGAGATTTTTTGCAGCGCAATCATAGGAAGCTAATGCAGTTTGTTCTCAAGGGGCGCTGTGACGGGATTCTAATTTCAACTTTCATATTTCCAGGAATTTGCCGAGGTGGGATAAGCATCGGGGGGCATAGGCAGTCAGTTATGTGGAGTCTGGTTGAGGCAAACGCCGACCAGAAAGAGAGACTGCGATGTTTAATGAAATCAACCTCGTGGAATTAAACAAAATAAGTAGTGGAATATTCGGTGGGCGCGGCGCTCTGGCGTGCTCATCTAAGTCCGATGGCGACCTCCGCTTAATGTCTAGTTGTTTTCGTGCTTAACTCGCGGGCGTCGGTTGGTATGGCCCGTATTCGCCGGCGGTGCCAGATCGGACACGGGCCGCAGTTCAGCCCACTCCTCTACCTCGCGTACCAACCAAGCTACGCGACGGCCGGACAGCTGCCGTGGTTTTGGGAATTCGCCTTCTCTGACCAAGCGCTGAATAGTCGTAGCCGCGAGAGCGACCACACCGGACACTGCCTCCAGTTCGAGGTAGAGAGGCTTCACGATATTGTGTCCTTCAATGTAATTCTTTGCATTGGGCAAGTTGGCAGGTGCTTGGCGCCTTGAGGCTGGCCGCAGCGCACGCAAACGCACGGGGAGCGAGTGATGTACGAGTCGCGCATCAGGCAGCTCCTGGCTTAGCGAGCGCCGCTACCTGGGCTCGGTCCTGCTGGTCGCCATCGAGCGTAAAGATCCTCACCTGCGGCTTCGTGAACATCGATACAGGCGGCCACTGGCTCGGCAGCTCCGCGCCGTCATCCTCTGGCGTGCCGACCAGGTCGAAAAAATGGTTGAGCAGGGCGGTGCGGTACTGCTGCGTGGACTGGAAGGTAATGGCGTAACCGTCGTTCGCTATCAAGTTGTGCAGCGCGCGAAGCATCAGCTTGCTTTCGGTCTCGGTCAGGTGGTCGGTGTTCATGCGGTTCTTTCTGGCGATGCGGTGTTCACTTGAATCTCAATGCTGTCGATGCCGCCTGTGATCCCGGCCAGGTAAACCGTCATCGAGACGCGGCCGCCGTTCTGGTAGAGCGATAGCGCATTGATGAATCGATTGAGGCCTTGGTGCATCACGGGCCGCGCGCAGTGAGCGGACTTGAGCAGCAGCAGCTGCTGTTTGTAGGCCACCGGATCCAGCGGTATGTCCTGGCTGTCGTTCATGGCGACCTCGTCTCAGGCCGCCGCGAGTGCAGCGGTAATGACGTCGCGAGCGGCGGGAGGGCAGACGGCGTTGCCCAACATGTGCACGGCGTCAGCATGCTTGGTCGGGAGGATGTAGTCGTCGGGGAAGCCCATGGCGGCGCGGCACTCCTGCGCCGAGAACATGCGCATCCGGGCACCATCGACGATGGCATGGCGGTCGCGCGTGGTGATCGTCCCGACAGGCCGGCCCAGAGAGCGGCCACCCTTCTCGGCGCCGTAGTAGCTGCTGATGAAGCGGTCGCCATGCATGCGGCGGCCCGATGCGATGCGCGCGAGCGTGTTCTCGGCGCGGCCTGGCTTCCCGATCGGCTGCCAGCTACCAGCGCCGAAGTCGATGAAGCTGCTGGCCGGAACGTGCGCGCGCTTCTCCAGCCGGATCATCAGCGGATGCTTCGCGCGTGCTGCCACGATGAACAGGCGCTCGCGGTGCTGCGGCACCCGTGGTCGGCGGCGTCGACGATCATCGGCGTCAGCGCGTAGCCAAGCGCGTCCATGGCGGCGCACCAGGCCGGGTATAACGCCCAGCCGGTGAACTCGGGAACGTTCTCGATCACGGCCAGCTCGGGACGGTGGTACTCGGCGGCCGACACGACAGCCCAAGCGGTGGACCGGCTGGCATCGTGCTGCGGGTTGCCGTTGGCCTTGCCGCGCGCTTTGCTATGGCCTTGGCAGCAGGGCGACGCCATCAGCAGGTCATGCGTCGGCACGTCCCGCCAGTTCGCCTGCTGCAGGTCTTGGCATAGGTGCGAAGCGCTCGGGTGGTTGCGGGCGTGGATCTCCACTGCGGCTGGCCAGTGGTTGGCCGCCCATACGACTTCGATTCCAGCCATGTGGGCGTCAGTGCTGAAGCCACCTGCGCCTGCGAAGAGGTCGATTGCTTTCACTATGCTGCTTCCTTTGCTTGGGCCATGGCTTGCGCGCACATGGCACAGGCACCGTGCTGGACAAGCTGCTTGGCCGTGACGATCTTTCCGCAGGCGCACTGCTTGCGACGCAGGCTGATGGGGGTAGCGGTAGACGTGCGCTCGCGGAAGCGCTCAAGCGTCCCTGCGCTGGGGGTTCCGAATCTCATGGTTCAACCTCGTTGGGTGAATCGATATCCGATAGGGCGAAAAACGCCTCCACTTCGGCGACGGCTCGGGCGAACCGCTGCACCGGGATCCGATGCAGGGCGGCGTCGATGTTGGCGATCACCAGGCGCAAGCGCGCCGCCTCATCAGGCTCTACGGTGATGCCGCTGGTCAGCTCGTAGCGATCGCAGATGGCATTCATCAGCGCGGAGCCCGGGTCGACCAGGTCGGCGCGCAGGCCGGCGCGGGTCAGCGATGCGAGCATCTTTGACAGGGTGTTATAGGCGCCGACGCTCGGTTGTTCGATCAGGGACTCGCCCGCCATGCGCACCTGAAGTGCGAGCCGGTCGCGCGTCTCCGTCGCCATCGGCACGTTGGCCTTCGGCTGGAAAGTGGGGCGGCGGTGGGAGCGCATGGCGGACCCTACTTACGGCTTGCCGATGAGCACGGTGAAGCCGTTCTCGCGGGCCTGGTTGATGTAGGCCTGGAAGGCGTCCTCGATCGCGTTCTCGGCGCGATCCAGCTCGTACCAGAACTTCACCTTGCTGCTGTGCAGGCGGTACTTCAGGCGGGCGCGGACCTTATAGCCCTCGCCGTTCTTGAACAGGCGGGCGCCGATGGTGAACTCGCGCGGGATCTCGATCAGCCCGGTACCGGCGCGAGCATCGATCGTCTCGTTGTAGGTGAGCTGCACCTGGCCGTTGTCGAGACGGCGGTGGCTGCTGAAGTTGACCTCGGTCTTGGCCTGCAGGGTGAGCGCGACCTGGAGCAGCGTTTCGCCGGAGGGCTCGACCACGTCGGCGATGTTGTCTTCCAGGAAGATGGCGAACTCTTCCTGCTCCATCGGCCTTTTGTCCGAGCGCATCCAGGTGCTGAACTCGCGGCTGAGCTCGGCCTTGAATACGGCGCGATGATCTCGCCAGCCGGCCTCTTCGTCGCTGTGGACGTGGTCGTTGAGGACAGCAGTTAGCGTGCGTGCCTCGGGGTCGGCGTAGATGTACACCTTGCCCGGCTCGCCCTGGTCCGCGACGAACACGTTGAAGCTGGAGATGTCGCTCAGCTGCACCGTGCCCGTCTTGCGGTTGGGTGCTTGGCCCGCGCGTTCGATGATGCCGGTCACGTCGACGTGTTTGTAGTGTTCCGGGATGATGATATAGCTGGCGCCCCCTGCTTCCTGGAGAGTTGCCGCAGCGAGCGACATCTCGCTGATTTTCTCGATGGCCCGGGCCAGTCCGTTATTGTTGTCGTTCACTTCGATGCTTCCTTAAAGGTGATGGGTTGGGCGGTGGCGGCTTCGCGCAGCGGGAGCGAATGCTGACGCGGGTGGTTGCGGGACAGGTCGTTCTCCTCGGTCAGCCAGAAGAAGTCTTCGCCGCGTTCCGGCTTCGGCAGCGTCACGGTGATGCTGTCGGCGATGACGATCTTGTCCACGTCCGAGCCGCGGCCAGCTGGCTTGACCTTGAGCTTCAGCGTGATCTCGCCGCCTTTGCCGGTTTCCTTGACCTTCTCGAGGAGCGCCGCCATCTGGGTTGTAAGCTCGGTATGGGTGCGGCCGTCACGCAGCTCCTGGAGGAAGAGGCCGAATGCACGCGAGCTCATGCCGCCGCCGCGTGGTGCAGTTCATTGACGGGGACGCGCCAGGGCGCGCCGCCGAGGGTGCCCTCCACGCGCACGAGGGCGATCTTGGCGCCGTTGCTGATGTCCGTCTTGATGTCCTCGACGGTGCCGTTTTGCGGGCCATGCTCGCTGTCGAATTTGACAGCGCTGCCGGCGGCAATGGTGTTGCGGTCCATGGTTCTCCTTTGGGTAAAAGTTAGTTTTGGCCTGCGGCAGCGCAGAGCAGGGCGCGCAGGTCGGTGGTGTCGCCGACGCTGGCCGGGACGGTGAAGGTGATGCTGAAATCGCGGGTGTCGGTAACGACGCCGAAGGGTTCGACCTGACCGTTGGCCAGCAGCCATGTGAGCAGCTGCTTGTCGGTGGCCTTGCCGCCGCTGCGCGCGATGACGCCTGCGGTGACCTTGCTCTTTCCCGATGCCTGGGCAGCTTCCAGACCTTCCCGGATGACCGTGCCGGCCTTGCTGCCGTGCTTCTTGACGATGTTCAGCGCAGCGGTACCCGAGATCTGGCCGGCGTTGACCGCCTGGTGCACGTCGCTGTTCGATTCGGCGAGCAGCAGCATGTCTTTCACGTGCTGGCCGGACTTGCCGCGACGGTCGGCGATCTGCTTCTCGGTCCAGCCGAAGCCGATCAGCTTGCGGTACTGGACACCGAGCTGCAGCGGCGTGAGCGCCAGGCCGGATGCACTGTTGAGCATGTGGGCGACGCGGTCGGCGTCGTTCCCCCGGAACTGGCGGCAGTCGAGAGCCTTGATCTCGAAGCCTTTGGCGATCGCATCGAGCGCTGCAGCGTGGCGATGGTGGCCGTCCACGATCAGGATGCGGTTGTCGTCGACACGCACGTCGAGCGGAGGGAAAGTCGCGCCGTTGCGCAGGGCCAGCGACATCTCGGCCACGTGGTCAGCATTCAGTGGGCGAGCGTTAAACCCTTCCTCGACCTCCATGACGCGCGGGTCGACGGCAAACTGGCTCGTCTTCGATACGGCCGGGTTGTTCTTGTCTTCGGCTGCGGCCTTCAGGGAGGCCATGTGGTTTGCGTATGCCATTGTTAATTGTCGTTGGCCTGCAGCTTCTTTACGTCGATGCGCGCGCGGCGCTGCATATGCCGGCGGGCGACGGCCTCCAAAATAACTTTGAGGGCAGGGTGCTTGAGCATCTCGTCCAGGTCGGCATCCGTTTGGAGCCTCATGTGCGCCACTTCGAGGGCGGCGCGGTCTGGTGAGATGCGCTGCATGTCAGTACATGCGGAACTTGTAGGCCCGGCGGATCGACTCGATGCGTCCCAGGCCGGTGAAGCGGAAGTAGCGGTAGCCGGCGAAGAAACCCATGTCAGGCTCCAGCAGCCGCAGTGTGCGCTGGTGGGAGGACGGTCTCGCACAGGCTGTAGAGCACCGCGTCAAGCTCGCGTTCCCCCAGGCGCTCCATCATTCCGGAGAGGCGCGCAACGAACGAATTGAGGCGGCCATCGGTATCGAAAGGATGTTCAGTGGAGGCGGTTGCAGCGCAGCTTTTGATGGCTTCGCGAATGTTGGCGACGGTCGTCATCACTGCACTTGGTCGCTAGTGACTGTGATACCGCAAGGGATGTCAGCGAAGCGCTCGGCAGCGTCTTCGGCAGCCTGGCCGGCCGAAGCGGCGATGGCACTGTAGACGTGCGGCGCGGTGCCAGTTTGGACAGTGATTTTGAAAATGCTCATTCTTGTCTCCTAGATCTAACCTGGGAGAACTATACACGAATGAATAGAAAGTGCAATACGCGAACGAATAGTTGTTGCGTAAAAAAGTCGGTAGCTGGGGTGCAGTTACGATGCCACTATGCGCGATGCGGATCGCTGTGGCTGAGAAGGATGGTCGACTCTCGGCTTAGAGAGCGTGCTTTGTATGGCGAAGGTCGTACAAGGATTTGCCCACACAATTCTTGTTCCACGCAGTGGTTGAGGTATGAATTTTCCCCTTCGCGTAGGTGGCGTGCTCCAGATTCACACCTCCGAAACCATTCTGGGCTCTGTATTCGATACAGACGACGCTCGCGTCCTCGTTAGCTGCGAACGACGCCCACTGAACGGTGTCCGGATTGCGAAGCGAAGACTTAATTGACTTGGCAACGAGTACGGTTTTTTGAAACCTGGCTTCCGCGACCGGATCTGGCGGCTTTTTTGGGGTGGCTGTAGCTGCCGGCCCAGACCCTGAATTTTGTCCAATGATCGCGCTGACTACAGTTATGGCGAAGAACCCGCCCACGATCTTTGTAAAGAGGCTGGTTTTAGCTTTAGGTTGAGCCCCGCATTGAGGACAAGCATTTGCTTGATCGCTAACCTTGGCTCCGCATTCGCGGCAGGAGATCAGTGCCATGTGTTACCTAATTCGGCATCTCAGCGTGCCGTTTCGCATCTGGAGTCTAACGTACGGTGACCCTGCAAAAGCTCACCAAATGTGACTAGAAAGGAAGTTCTTCGTCGGGCTCGGGAGGGGGGATGTCAAGGTCCAGTTCTTTAAGGTCAAGGTACTCAAGTTGGATCAATGCCAAGAGCGTATGAGTCTCGAAAGCCGCATAGCCACGGAACCCATTGCCCTGAATCGAAACAAGCATGATGGGGTGCGTCGGAAAATAGGGCTGGATGCGAAGAACAAGGCCGCTGCCGTTCGATGGATTGGTAAACTCGGGAGGCACAATCGTTATCAAGACGGGGGAGCCGTACGGTGTGACCTCGGCAACCTGGATCTTCATTAGATAAAGTCCATTTCCATACGCACGACGCGCCCGATGATCTCGGTCGTCTCGTCTACGGGTCGACTGCGATACTCGGGTAAGGGGTTGTCGGACGCAAGGTACCAGCGTCCGCTCGAAAGCTCTAGGCGCTTCACAACGGGTCTTTCGTTGTGATTCACTGCATAGAGCTGCCCATCAATCAACCTATGAGGATCGCTGTCGGCAGTGTTAACGATAACTACATTACCTTTTCTGAGAGTTGGGTACATGCTATCCCCCATCACACGAATCGCAATTAGTTTTGACGCGTTCAGCCTTTTCTCAACGACCCAGGGTACGGGCAAGCTCAGTACAGTATGGTCTTCGTACTCAATATCGCCCCCGTGGCCGCCAACGCCTGCATGAATGTACCTGGCCACCATGCGCACTGCGACAAACCCGGTTGTCTCGTCGTCGACTGAAACGGTGAACACCTCGGCTTCGTTCGGCGCTTCGCTGGGCGCGCGCAACATCGGGCCCGTGCCTTCAGTCAGCCATTGGGCCGAGACATTGCAGGCATGAGCCAGGGCCGTGATCGTGTTGGTTTCAGGGCCTTTTTTGCCGATCCCTTTGAGAATTCGGTTAATAGTCGGCTGAGGCACGCCTGAGGCACGCGAAAGTGCGCTTTGCGACGGGATCCCCGCCTGCTGCATCGCTTGATCGAGCCTGGTAGAGATAGTCATCCCAAGACTATACGCGCGCGTATATCGCGCACACAACAAGCTATTCATTCGTGGTTTGCATTTCTATTCATTCGCGTATAGACTACATGCATGGACAAAGACCCTTCGACCCTTTTACGGGAAGTAAAGACCGCGACTTCGTGGAGCGAAACCCGACTTGCGTCTGAACTCAAGATGTCTCAGCCGACCGTGAACCGCATCCTCAACGGTCAGGCCAGATGTTTGAGTACTACCTGGGCCGCAATCCTCGGGCTTCATGCTCAGCATTGCGAGGGGCCTAAACGCCGTACGACCGACAGAGCGGGCGAGGCGGTTCCTGCTGGGCCTAGTTCGTAGCTCCACATCACATGGCCGTTGACTCTTGCGGCCGACAGGGTAAGCAACCGCCCTGATCGAACAAACAAAGTCACTTGAAAAACTAAAGCATCCCGTTTGCGCTCCCTAGTGAGCCTTTGAAGCAAGCGTGACTTGATGCCGCGTGAAGAGTTGCACATAGGAAATCATTTATTCATGGATTGGTTTTCTGGCAGAAATGATAACGAGCCGTTCGCGGCAGCGATACCCAAGAGACGGAAGGAAATACTGTGGAAATGTTGACCGCTTACCAAGACATGATCAAGGTGCACGGCTGGACCGGCACCGCGGCGACGCTCGGCATGACTAGGTCGCAGCTTGAAGCGCGCGTGTACGAGGTCAAGGGCTCCGGCATGCGTGTGACCACAGCGATGCTGATCCAGGCGCACGCCGGCACCACGCATTTTGCTCAGGCCGTCGCTGCTGCATCTGGCGGCGTGTTCATGGAGCTGCCGCAGGCGGAAGGCCTCAGCGGCGAGCAACTGCACGACAAGTTCCACGAGCTGTATTCCGAGCTGGGCGAACTGTCGGCCACATACACCCAGGCGGTCAAGGACGACGAGATCGACGCGCGCGAGCGCCACGACCTCGAAGGCATCGGCCAGCGCATGCACAAGACGATGGGCGAGCTAATGACCCTGATGTTCCAGATTTACTGCCGCCAGCCGGCAGCCGCAGTTGAAGTTGCTGGTCATGGCCGCTGATTCAAAGACACCGGACCCTACTGTGATCGAATCAAAGCGCCGTCGTCTCCGTGACATGCCGCCGACTCCAGCGCCGGTGGACAAGAGCCGCGTCCTCGCGCACCTGCGCGCCCAGCTGGCCGAACTGCAAAGCGAGGAGGTTGATCGTGTCGCAGCTTAACGTGAGCGCAATCCCTGCAGAACTGGCAGGCCGGCCGCAATGGCTGGTCTGGAAGTTCGAACCAGGTGAGAAGAAGCCAAAGAAAATGCCGTACTACGTCTCCGGGCGCCGCCGTGCTGGTAAGCAGGGCAGCGACGAGGACCGCGGCGAGCTGGTGTCGCTGCCTGCTGCGCTCGCGCGGCTTGGCGCCGGCTATTCCGGTATCGGCTTCGCATTCCTGCCAGGAGATGGACTGATCGGTATCGACATCGACGGGTGCATTGACGAAAGCGGTACCGTCGCTCAGCGTGCAGCCGACATTATCTCCGCCTGCGGTTCGTACACCGAGTACTCGCCGTCCCGTAAGGGCGTGCACATCATCGTTGCCGGTGAAACGAAGACCTTTAAGTCAAACGATATCGGCCTCGAGGTATTCTGCGGCGCCCAATTTTTTACCTTTACCGCGTCCCAATTCCCCGACACCCCCGGGCACGTTGCCGCGATCGATCCACGTGTGCTGGCCCGCCTGCAGTTGACGGTTCAGCAGGCCAAGGGTGTGAGCCCTTCTCGTCCCCCACTGCCAGCACCTGTCGCCACCGACGAGCGTGCCAAGCTTGAATCGGCGCTTGCCTGCATCAAATCGGATTGTGGATACGACGACTGGATCCGGGTAGGCATGGGCATCTATGCTGCCCTGGGCCCGAACGGGCTGGCGGTGTGGGACTACTGGTCTTCGCGCTCATCGAAGTATGCCGGGATCAAGGATCTCGAGGGGCACTGGAAGTCCTTCGGCGGTGACGGCGGCATCACGGTGGCCACGGTCTACAAGATGGCCGTCGATGCTGGCTGGCGTCCTCCGCGTCCTCCTGGTTCGCCCATTGCACTGAGGGGCGCGGCCACCACCAGGCCCGATGTTCCGGCCTACCTAGATGACGTGCCGCTACTTTCCGCGCCTTCCGACCTGGTCGAAACGCCAGGAGTCGTTGTTCCCACCCTGGAGGTGCTGCTCGCGCATTTCAGCCTGATCTATCCGACTACCGACGTGTGGGACAGCCTGCGCCGTCAGCGGCTCAAGAAATCGGCCTTCGCCGCATGGGTCGGCAAAGACTTGGCATCGACCTGGGAGAAAGACCCGAAGCGCCGGACCATCCTTCGCGACTCCCTGCCTACCCTCGTGGGCGGCCGCGCCGTCGAAGGGGGGAGCGGGGGCGGCAAGCTCGGCGAGATGCTCGATAACCTGACGCTGCTGCGCGGCACCGAGACAGTCTGGGACGCAATCGGCCAGCAGGTGATGTCGCTTGGTGCAGTGCGCGCTGACTACACCGCGGAGCTGACGGGGAAGTGGCAAGAGCATGCGCAGCGCAAGACCATCGAGGCGAAGAACCTGGTGTTCGATCCGACCCAGACCGCCGATCCGGTCAGCCACATGAACATCTTCTTGGGCTGGCCGCTGCAGCCGAAGAACAAGCCCGAGCTGATCGGGCCGATCCTCGCGCTCCTGGCCTCACTGTGCGACGCCGAAGACAAGACCGAAGACTGTGTCGAATGGATCCTGCGCTGGCTGGCCTACCCGCTGCAGCACCCGGGCGCCAAGATGCAGACCGCGCTGCTGATGTTCGGCGAGAAGCAGGGGACGGGCAAGTCGTTGTTCTTCCAGGATGTGATGCTGCCGATCTACGGCGACTACGGCACGGTGGCAAGCCAACACCAGCTTGACTCCTCCTTCACAGCCTGGCGCAGCCGCAAGCTGTTCGTGTTGTTCGAGGAGGTGCTGTCGCGCGACGACAAGTACAGCCACAACGGCACGCTGAAGTACATGATCACCGGCAAGTCGATGAGCATCAACCAGAAGAACCTGCCGGAGCGCGACGAGCGGAACCACATGAACTCGGTGTTCCTGTCGAACGAGCCGCAGCCGATTCCGATCGAGTTGGAAGACCGGCGCTTCATGGTGGTCGAGGCGAGGCGCAAGCAAGACCCGGCTTTCTATGAGGCGGTGCAGGAGTCGATCGCCCAGGGCGGCATCGAAGCCTTCTACCACTTCTTGCTCGAGCTGCCGCTGGACGACTTCAACGAGCACACCAAGCCGCCGATGACGCTGGCGAAAGAGCGCGTGATCGAGTTCGGCCTGGCCGGGTGGATGAGCTTCCACCGCACCTGGAAGGACGGCTACCTGGATGCGCCGTACTGCTCCTGCCTGTCCGAAGACCTATATATCATCTACAAGCGCTGGTGCGACAAGAGTGGTGAGAAGCCCCTGACGCTCTGCAAGTTCGCTGGTCTGGTGGGCAGCCGCGAGCACAAGACCAAGAAGCTGGTGGCGGTAGACAGCACGCACAAGAAGACCCGCATGGTGTTCGTCGTCGAGAACCCCGATTACCCGCACCCCTTGGATGAGCAGATTGCCAAGTTCAGGAAGCTGTCCGACGTTCGTGCGGATCGAGTATTGCAGGGTTAGTCAGGGTTGCATGTAAACCCTGCGCGGCTGGAAGCCGCATGGATAGTGGGTTGTAGCAGGGTAGGTAGGGTTTGCCGGGTTTTGCGCATGTAGGCGCGAATCGTTGAATTGATATGGCCTTCTTTTTTTCTGAGCCATATCTAAAACAACCCTGCATGCCTGCATACCCAGCTAAGAAATAGTGCCCATGCGGGTTTCAAGCGCGCAGGGTTTGAAAACAAGGCTGCAAAGCCTGCAAAGTGAGGAACTGAAATGCGGATGAGCATCAAGACGACCTTCCCGGCCATGGCCGACCGGATCAGCGAGCTGGGCCGGCAGGGTGCATTCGTGGCCGCAGTGTCGCTGACCCGCACCGCGAAGGACGTCCAGTCCGCGATCAAGGACGAGATGCGCGCCTCATTCGACCGCCCGACCACGTACGCCCTGAACGGCACCTTCCTCAAGGGCGCAACAAAGGCCAGCCTCGAGGCGCGTGTCTGGGTGAAGGACAACCCATTCGGCAAGGGCACGCCGGCTGACCGCTTCCTGCTGCCGCAGATCCTGGGCGGCGGCCGTGGCCACAAGGGTGCTGAGCGCCTGCTGCAGGCGAACGGCCTGATGCCTGCCGGCTGGTTCCTGGTCCCGGCCGCCGGCGCCCAGCTGGACGCCAACGGCAACATCCGTCGCAGCCAGATCACCCAGATACTCTCGCAGCTGAAGGTGCAGCGCGGCGCTGGCCACGAGTCGCGCGCCACCGGCAGCCAGCGTTCGAACCGCACGATCGCGCGCCAAGGCGTGACCTACTTCGCCCTGCCGAACGGGAACCGTGGATTGCCACCTGGTGTGTACCTGAAGCGCCGGTTCGCGCACGGCAGTGCCATCCGCCCGGTCTTCATCTTCGTGTCGAAGGTCGAGTACCGCGCGCGCCTAAAGTTCCATGAGGTCGGCCAGGCCACTGCCGAGGCCCGCTTCCCGGTGCACTTCGAGGCCGAGCTGGCCAAGGCGCTGGCCACGGCCCGCCTGCGATAAGAACAACGCCATGTCGCCCGGCGATGAGGGCGGCAATCGAAGGAGGATGTCATGTTTGGAATTCTGGGTAGTTTGACCAAGGCCGCCGTCGGGGTGGTCGTCGCCACACCGGTAGCAGTAGTCGCAGATGTCATCACGCTCGGTGGCTCGCTCACCGATAAACGCGAACCGTAAACCGCCACGGCCCTGCGCGATGTAGTGAAAAACGTAGGCGACGCGACGCGCCCTGGGTGAACCCCCCCGGGGTTAGGTTCTTCCCGGGGTATGGCTGGCAAGGGTAATTCAGGCCCCGTCAGCGCACTAGCGGAACCCGAAAACATTTCCTGACAATCATCCTGACAACGACTCGAAACACATGCCGAACCTGACAACCATTGCCGACTGGGCCAAGCTGGTGGGGATCTCCCGCCAGTCCGCGTATGACGCGGTGAAGCGCTGCGAGATCCCGGTCACCGATGGCAAGGTCGACCCGGAGTATGCGTCGCACCTCTACGCGAAGAACACCCGCCAGCGCGCGAACGGCAACCGCCCTGACCCTCTGGCAAATGGGGTGCAGCCCGGGGCGACAGCGGGTGCGGGAGGGGCGGGAGGTCCGGAGTCTCCAGCGAAGGTGCCGGGCTACGATTCGAGCCGCGCTCGCCGGGAGGCGGCGGAGGCAACGCTCGCGGAGCTCAAGCTGGCCGAGCAGGCCGGCCAGTTCCTGGTCAAGAGCGAAGTCGATGCGGCCGTATTCGAGGCGGCGCGGGCCCTGCGGGATGGTTTGGTGAACTGCGCCCGCCGCATCGCCGCTGACGTAGCGGCCCTGACCACCGCCGACGAATGCGAGGCGGTGATCGAGCGCGAGCACCGCCTCCTGCTTGAAAGCCTGGCGCACGGCTTCAACGAGAAGCTGGGCGCCCAGGTGGAGGCGGCGTTCGAATGATAGGCTTCGCACCAGCTGCCGCCGTCGTACAGCCAGCGCTTGCACGCGGGCTTGCGCCTGACCCGAACATGACGGTCGACGCCTGGGCCGACCGCTACATGATCATCCCGAAGGAGTCGGGCGCGAACGAGGCAGGCAAGTACCGCACCAGCCGCACCCCGCACGCGCGCCAGGTGATGGAGGCGCTGTCCGATTCCCACTGGTGCAAGACCGTCGCGCTGATGGGTGCGTCCCAGATGCTCAAGACCCAGGTCGGCCTGAACTGGTTCTGCGCGAGCGTGCACCAGTCGCCGGCCAACTTCCTTTGGATCCTCCCGACCGGCAAGCTCGCCAAGCGCACCAGCGCTCGCGTGAGCAAGACCATCGCCGCCGTACCGGAAGTGCGCGAGCGGGTCGCCGCGCCGCGGTCGCGCGATTCCGTCAATACCCTCGATACCAAGGAATACATCGGGGGCTCGCTGCACATCGTCACCGCTGGCGCCGCAGCCAACCTGTCGGAGATCCCGGCGCGCCGGGTGCTGTTCGACGAGGTCGACCGCGCGGAGAACAACGTGAACGGGGAGGGCGATCCGGTCGCCCTGGCCAAGGCCCGCCAGACCACGTTCGAGCGCAACCGCAAGAGCTACTTCCCCAGCTCGCCGACCATCACCGGCCAGTCGATCATCGAGAGCCTGTACCAGCAGGGCACCCAGCAGGAGGCGCTGGCCGAGTGCGTGCACTGCGGCCATGCCCAGACGCTGGTGTTCGAGCGGCTGCAGCAGGACGACGAGGGCCGCGCCGTCTACCCTTGCGTCGACTGTGGCGCCGTGATGTACGAGACCGACAAGAACCGCATGTTCACGCGTGGCCTGTGGTCCCACGGTGTGCCCGGCGACGGGGAGACGGTGAGCTTCACGATCAACGCCATGTTCGCGCCCTACGGCTGGCTGCCGTGGATCGCCATGCTGCGCGAGTACCGCGCCGCCCGGGCCAAGCTGGACGAGGGCAGCGAGGAGCTAATGATCACGTTCTACAACACGCGCCTGGCGCGCTGCTGGGAGCGGAAGAAGGAACAGACCAAGGCGGGCGAGCTGCAGGCCCGGGCCGAAAGCTACAAGTGCGGCACCGTGCCGAAGGGCGGCCTGGTGCTGAGCGCGACCGTCGACACCCAGCCCGACCGCTTCGAGCTGAAGGTCGTTGCGTGGGGCGAGGGCATGGAAGCCTGGATCGTCGACTACCAAGTGATCGCCGGCTCGCCCTCCGACCAGGCCACCCAGGACAAGCTTGAGGAGGCGCTGCAGGTCCGGTACCGCCATGAAGGCGGGCGCATGCTGGCGATCTCTGCTGCCTTCATCGACTCGGGCGGCGCGAATACCAATGACGTCTACAACTTTACGCGCACCCGCCAGCACCGCCACATCTACGCGATCAAGGGCTCATCCACCCCGAACAAGCCTATCCTCGGCGTGAAGCCCTCGCTGGTGGATGCCAGCTGGCAGGGCAAGACGATGCCGCACGGCGTCAAGCTATGGATGATCGGTACCGACACGGCGAAGGACTACCTGGCAGCGCGCTACCACCTGCCCAGCGGCCCGGGCGCGATCCACTTCCCGGCCGACCTGCCGAAGGAGTACTACGAGCAGCTGACCGCCGAGTACTGCGTAAACGTGTTCAAGCGAGGGCGCAAGGTGCGGATCTGGGAAAAGAAAAAGAGCGATCGCAACGAGGCGGGTGACCTGATGGTCTACGCCGTCGCGTGCGCGCAGTACCTGGGCCTGCACAAGAAAACCCCCGCTCAATGGAAAATGGTGCGCGCCCTGGTCGATCCGGACACGCCCGACATGTTCGACCAGCCAGCAGCGGCAGACAGCGACACCGCGCCAACGTCCGCTGCAACACCACTACCCACACCACAAAATAATACCGGGACCGACCCATGGCAGCCGACAGCGAAGCCCTCCTCGAACTCCAGCGCTCCGCGCCGGCCAGCCGGGAGGCAGTGGTGAGCGACGCCATCCTGGACAACTCGGACCTGGTCGACCGGATCTTCGAGTTCATCGTCGTCGAGTTCCCCGACATGCGCGATCGCGCGGAGGAGCTCAAGCAGATGGCGCGCCGGGAGTTCGCCGGAATCGAGACCTATATCCCGCGCCGCTCGCAGGCCGAGCGAGACAAGGTCGTCCAGGACGTGCTGCGGATGTTTGACGGCCGCAACGCTGCCGAGGTGGGCCGCCGCCTGCAGCTCAGCCGCGCGACGGTGTACCGGATCATCAAGACATCGGGCCGCCCTAAATAAGTCTCAGTTTTCCGAGAATTGAGACAGCCGCCCCGCTACCCTTGGCGGCATGGCCATTTCTCAACTAGACCTCGACGCGCTCGACGCAGCAATCGCCTCCGGCGCCCTGTCGGTGGAATTCGACGGCCGGCGCATCACCTACCAGAACACCGCGCAGATGATCGCTGCGCGCCACCACACCGCTCAAGTTCTTAGCGGCGGGATCCAGGACCGCGGCCCGCACCTCTTCAAATTCCGCTTTACTACCAGCAGGGGCGACTGATGCCGAACCTGATCGACAAGATCGTTGGCTGGGTCAGCCCCCGCGCCGGCATTTCGCGGCACTTTGCCCGCCGCCAGCTCGAACGCGCATACGAGGCGGCCAGTCCGCGCGACAGCTGGCGCCCGCGCCGCGCCGGGGCCAGCGCGAACACCGACCACCGCGCCGACGCCCGCACGCTGCGCACCAAAGCCCGCGCCCTGGTGCAGAACGTTCCGTATATCTGGGCCGGCCTGGACGGGCTGGCGGTGGCCACCGTCGGCGCTGGCATCATCCCGCGCGCGACCGGCCGCGAAAAGGACAAGATCAATCTGCTTCTCAAGGACTGGTGGAAGGTGTGCGACGCCGATGGCCGCTTCGACTTCTTCGGCCTGGTGAAAGCGGCTTACTTCGCCATGGAGCAGGACGGCGAAGTGCTGGTGCGCCTGCGCTCGCGCCGCCCAACGGATGGGCTGCCCGTGCCGCTGCAGCTCCAGCTGCTGGAGATCGACTGGCTCGACGACGCACGCGCAGGCAGCCATAACGGCAACCAGATCATCAACGGCATCGAGTACGACATGCTGGGCGCGGTCGCTGCCTACTACCTGTGGGACCAGCACCCGGGAGAGATAGCCGTCGCGCGGGGTCGCGCGCAGAGCCAGCGCGTACCGGCCAAGGACATCATCCACCTGTTCAACCCGGGCCGTCCTGGGCAGGGCCGCGGCTTCACCCGACTGGCGCCCGTAATCACCCGGGTGCGCGACCTCCAGCTGTACGAGGATGCCGAGCTGGCGCGCAAGAACCTGGAGACGCGCCTGTCGGTGCTGGCCAGCGGCGACATGGCCCAGATGGAAAACCCGGCTGGAATGGGAGAGGGCAGCAGTGCACAGGGGCCTGGTATGCGGGACATGGGCGAACTTGGCGGCGGCAACATCTTTGGCATGCCTGCCGGGATGACCTTCACCGTCGTCGAGCCGAAGGCCGCGCCGGGATACGTCGACTATCTCAAATTCAATTTGCACCTGATCGCTGCCGGCATCGGCGTGCCGTACCACCTGCTTACCGGCGACCTGAACGAGGTGAACTTCAGCAGCGCGCGCGTGCGCCTGCTCGACTTCCGCCGCGCGGTCACGCAAATGCAGTGGATCACGCTGATCCCGAAGCTGCTCGTCCCGGTGCACGACGCCTTCATTGAGCACGCCTTCCTGGCAGGCCTGATCAAGGTTCTCGACAAGGCGGTCGATTTCAGCCCGCCGAAGTGGGACTACGTCAATCCCGAACAGGACGTGAAGGCCGACTTGGCCGAGATCGGGGGCGGCCTGGCGAGCATCAGCGAGAAGCTCCGCCAGCGCGGCTACGACCCGGACGTGGTCTTCACTGAGCTGAAAGGTGATATCGACAAGCTGCGCGATATGGGAATCCTTGACGTGTTGTTGTTCCTGCAGCGCGGCAATTTGCCGACACCGACACCGCCAACGTCTGGCGACAAGAGCGACAGCTGAATCACAGACCCGCTGCTGGCCAGCGGTCGTCATAACACCCTTTTACTTTTGGAGATGGCGAATGCCAACATTGCTGAAGTTTCAAGATTTTGCTGAGCAGGTATTGCGCGGGAAGCACGACTTTGGCTCGCACACCTTCAAGGCTGTGCTGACCAACGCGGCTCCGGCTGCGACGAACACGGTGCTGGCCGACATCACGCAGGTAGCGACGGCCGGAGGATATGTCTCCGGCGGCTATACCTTGGACTCGGTCGTTCTGTCCGAGACCGCCGGCACGGCCAAGGTCGTGATTGCCGACGAGGTGATCACTGCTACCGGCGGCGCCGTCGGCCCGCTGCGCTACGCCGTCGTCTACAACGACAGCGCGGCGGGTAAGCCCCTGATCGGCTACGTGGACTACGGCTCGAGCATCACGCTGAACGATGGCGAGACGCTGACCGTCGACTTCGATGTGACGACCGGCGTTCTCACGCTGACCTAATCATGAGCATCCACGAACGCATTCACGCGCGCCGCGACCTCGACGCGATGCGCGCCGCGCGGGACATCGACGGCCTGGCTGCTGCCTTGAACCTTGCCGCACCGCTGGTGCCGCAGCAGCGTTTCATCAGCGCGCGAGCCGTACTGACGCAGTGTGCTGACGGCGCCGCAATCCTGGAGGCACTGGAGGCGGCCGCCCCGCATAGCGTGGCCGTGGCCTGGGCCGTGCGCTTTCTCGCGCAAGACGCAGGCCTCGACATTGGCGACTCTGGCGCACTCGCTCTGCTCGACCAGCTCCAACGAGGCGGCACCCTGCAGGCATCGCACGTCGAACAGCTCAAGGCGCTTGCCATGAGGCCGTCGTTGGTCACGCGGGACCAGGTCAATGCCGCCATGTATAACCCTGACGGCTCGGAGAAATAATGGCTGCTGTAACAAAAACTTCGGTTGTAATCGCCTCGGGAACCGGCGCGGCCGGCACAACCACGAAGACGGCGCCCGCTTTCACCGGCGCATGGGTTGACGTCACCGGCTACAACGGCGGCCTGCTGGGTGGCCGGATCAAGAACAACGGCGCCGTCGGCGCGGTGGGTACGCTCACCTGGCAGTGGTCGCCCGACCCTACTGCCGGTACGCCGAAGATCTATGATTTTTGGACCTTCGGTGGCGATACCGCATCAACGGGCGACGTCACGGCCAGCGTCCGCCTGGACAAGGAAGTCAAGTTCGTGCGCGCCATCGGCTACGGCAACACCACGAACTCGGTTCTGTACGAATCCGACCTCGCAGCGAGTAGCTAAATGGGTGGCATGCGCTATCAGCCGCAGGGCCGGGCCTCACTCCTCCGAGGGCACCCGTTAGCGCGTGAGCTTGCCGGGGCTTGGACGCCGCATATCGGCGGCGCTCGCTCGGTAAATGGTGCCCTCGTCAAGGCCTGTTATGTGGGCATGGGTTTCACTTCGACCGCCAACAGCTCCTGGTGGGTGGCGAGCGACTCCGCAGCGATCTCGCTGTCGCCCGCGTGGACGATCCTTACCATGCTTGCGTCCAACTCGGACAACATCAAGACTGGCGGGCAGGCGCTCTATTGCGAGCGCCCGAACGACACGCAAATTGTAAAACTAGCGATGCGGGACGGCAGCCTCGGTCCGCGGCTGGTTGTTAGAGACAGGGATGGTAGTGCGCTGGTCTATTTGGCGAGCGCCGAAGATATCATCACCGACAAGGGTGTCCCGCGGGTCATCGTCGGGACTCGGCGATCGTCCAGCAATCACAAGATTTTCGTCAACGGACGAGAAGTAGCGTCGGAGACATCTACGAATGTTCCCAATGCCTTTAACGGTAGCAATGCCGTAATCGGCGGCGACCCTTACGATACAGCTTCTCACCTCGGTGGCGGAGTCTTGCCGCTGGTGATGGTGTGGCGCCGAGCCTTATCGGATGCCGAGATCGCTCAGGTGTCAGCGAACCCCTGGCAGCTGTTCGCTGACCCAGAGGATGACGAGGCCTATTTCGTTCCAGCTGCCATCGGCCTTTCGGTCGCAGTGACCCCGGCCGCTCTGCTGCTGGGCGCCGGAAACGTCGGGCTGCGGGCGTCCCGTCGCGTTGGCGTGCAGGCCGGCGCGATGTCGGCTGCTGGTGGTGCGGTAGCGCTCAAGGCATCCCGGCGCCTTGGCGTTCAACCTGCAGCACTGGCTGCCACCGGTGGTGACTTCGGCCTGCGTGCCGCGCGCCGCGTAAGCGTACAGCCGGCGGCGATGACCGCAACGGCCGCCGCAGTCGGACTAAGGGCAGCACGGCAGCTTGCGGTGAGTGCGGCCAATCTGGCGATGCAGGCCGGCGCGGCTCAGGTCCGCGCATCCCGGCGGCTGACCGTGGCGCCGGTGCAGATGGTGGTGACTGGCGGGACGATCCAGTTCCATTACACACCTGCTCCAGGTGCTGGCAGCTATACGGTAGCGGTCTCGCCCGCGGCGCTTGCTCTCGCCGGCGGGGCCGTCGCGATGCGCGTGGCGCGCCGGATCCCGGTGCAGGCGGCCACCTTCCAGATCGAGGGACAGCTGATTCGCCTCGGCTACGTCGGCAGCGACAGCGAGATCGATGCAACAACAGTATCGGCATCACGCACCGTGGTCTTCGGCGGCGGCGTGCGCACGGTTATTTTCAGCGGTGGAGTCCGTGTCGTCACGTTTGGCGGCGGCACCAGAATAGTGAGGTTCTAATGGGTGAGAACAAACCGTACGAGAAGGACGGCAGGTGGTACATCGACAAAGATCCGAACGACAAGCTGTTTTACGTGGCCGACGTTACCGCCCAGCTGGTGGACAGCGCGACCACGACCATCTCGTTCGAGGTCATCCCGGAGGGTGTCGAGCTGCTTGAGAAGGGCGTCCCCCAGGGTGAGCATGGCGGCCTGCTGCCAGTGAAGCTTGGTGGCATGGGCGAGGGTGAGGCTGAGAGCTTCTGCATCTTCCGCGTGACCTGCGCAAATAGCGAGCAGTTCGACCGGACCATCCATTTCGCGAAGGTAGAGAACTGATGTACGACGCGACCAGACTTCCGCGCGTGCCCAGCGAGCCCGCCCAGCCGACAGCGCTGGAAGGAACAGCTGAAGCTGTCGATTCGCATCCAGCATCGGGCGACAAAGCCAATCCTGCACAGGCCTACCCGCGCAAGCGTCTGGCCCTGGAGGCTGGGCGCTATTACGTCGCCGACGACACGAAATAGGGCGCTAGTAAATCTGTCTCAGTTTTCCGAGAATTGAGACAAAGCAATGAGCAGAATGGGCTACATGACGACGCCTACCTCTGCGACCAACCAAGCCCGGGCCGAGACCGACCCTCGGAACATGCCAATGCTCAGCCGCTCGGCTGAGCTGGTCCCAGCTACTTTCAATGACGCCGACAACACCGTCGAGGTGGTCTGGACCACTGGCGCCCGCGTGCGCCGCTACGACTGGTGGACCGACTCTGCGTACGAGGAGGAGCTGGACGTCACGCCACAAGCAGTCGACATGTCTCGCTTCGAAGCCGGCACCGTACAAGTGTTCGACAACCACCGAATCCATGGCGGTATCGGTTCGATCCTCGGCGTAGCCGTGCGCGGCAGCATCGAGAACGGCGAGGGCCGCGCGACGCTCCGCCTGTCCAAGCGCGCTGACATCGCCGAGATCGTGGCCGACATCAAGGCCGGCATCATCCGTTCGATCAGCGTCGGCTACAGCGTCACTAAGTACGAAGTCACCAAGACCATCGATCGCGCCGACGGCGGCACCATGCCTCTGTACCGCGCCGTCGCTTGGCAGCCCTACGAAATCAGTTTTGTCACCGTTCCGGCCGATGCTGATGCAAGCACGCGCAGCCAGCCGACGAACGGTGTCCCATGCGAGTTCATCACCCGGGCGCCCGCCCATCCTTCAACTTCCCAGGAAACCACAATGCCTCAAGCTCAAGGTACCCAGTCGGGCGCACCGAATCCCGCGCCTGTCATCGAAAACCGTTCGGCCGCCTCGGCCGCGCCGGCACCAGCTGCCGCGCCCGCTGCGCCTGCTCCAGCTGCTGACGACGCCGCCGTGCGCGCCGCCCAGGACGCCGCTACCCGTTCCGCCGACATTACCGAACTGTGCGTGCGCCACGGCGTAACCAACCTCGCCGCAGGCCTGATCCGCAGCGGCAACTCGGTCGACCAAGCCCGCGCTGCCGTGCTGGAAGAGCTGGCACGCAACGACGCCGCTCGCGGTGGCCATCTGAATTCCGGCCGCATCGTGGTGGTCGGCGACGCCCAGCAAGTTCGCATGGCTGGCATTGAAGAAGCGATCATGCACCGCATCCACGCGGGCACCAAGCTGACCGACAACGGCCGCCAGTTCCGCGGTATGAGCCTGCTCGAGATCGGCCGCGACTTCCTGGAATCGCAGGGCGTTGAAACCCGCGGAATGGCCCGTATGGATCTGGCGAAGGAAATGCTGCACTACCGTTCGGGCATGCACGGCACCAGCGACTTCGCCGCCCTGTTCGCCAACGTCGCGAGCAAGCGCCTGCGCGATGCCTACGCGGAGAACGCCGGCACCTATACCCAGTGGGCACGCCGCGCGCCAAATGCAGCCGACTTCAAGAACATCAGCCTGGTGCAGCTGTCGGGCGCACCCGAACTGCTGCAGACCAACGAGCACGGCGAATTCAAGTACGGCACGATGAAGGATGCCGGCGTGAACTACGCCCTGGTCACCTACGGCCGAATGGTATCGCTGACCCGCCAGGCCATCGTCAACGATGATCTGCGCGCCTTCGAGCGCCTTGTGTCGGCTTTCGGCGCGAGCTCCAGCCGCCTGGAAAACCGCCTGGTGTACAGCCAGCTGACGGGCAACCCGGTCATGGGCGACGGCGTCGCACTGTTCGACCCTGCTCACGCCAATCTCGGCACCGGCGCACCGTCGGCCCTGCAGCTGTCCTCGCTCAAAGCTGGCCGCACCGCGATGCGCGTACAGAAGGGCATGCAGAACGAAGAACTGAACCTGGCGCCGAACTTCCTGATCGTGCCGGCTTCGCTCGAGCAGGATGCCTACCAGCTGACCAGCTCGAACTATGTCCCTGCCAAGGCCGGCGACGTGAACGAATTCCGCACGGGCGGCCGCACCGCGGTCGAGCCGATCGTCGAGCCTATCCTGGATGGTATCAGCGCCTCCGCCTGGTACCTCGCGAGCAACAGCGGCCAGATCGACACCGTCGAATATTGCTACCTGGACGGCGCCGAAGGTCCGGTTATCGACAGCCAGAACGGCTTCGAAGTCGATGGCGTCACCTGGAAGTGCCGCCTCGATTTCGCTGCCAAGGCCGTCGACCACCGTGGTCTGTACAAGGGCAACGGCGCGTAAGCCCGTCCCTAGCAGTCTACCCGTCCAACGAACGATAGGAAGCAAAAGCCATGAAGAACAAGATCCAGAAGGGCTCGGTGATCTCGGTCACCGCCCCATACGCTGTCACCAGCGGACAGGCCCTGCAGGTAGGCGCGCTCGTCGGCGTCGCATCGAACGATGCCGCCAACGGCGCGCCGGTCGAAATCGACCGCGAAGGCGTGTACTCGCTGGCGGCCACCACCGCCGATGTGGGCGCCGTCGGCGCCAAGGCGTACTGGGATAACACCGCCAAGCGCATCACCGTCACCGCCGGCGCCAATGCGCTGGTTGGCTGCCTGGTGGCCGCGAAGGGCAACGGCGAGACCAATGCAACCGTGCTGCTCGATGGCGCGATTCGCTAAGTCCTAGCCGCCATGCTCTTCGCCACCTTTGAAGTCGCCGTCAACGCTGCCGTGCTGAACCACCTGGCCAATGTCCAGGTGACGCTCGCGGGCGTGACCGTGCCGGGCATTTTCCGGAAGCCTTCGATGGTCGCGTCGCTGGGGCATGGCGCCGCCGACACCAGTCCGACCGTCTCCGTCGCCACCAGCGCGGTAATGACCGATCCGGTCGACCAGCTGATCCACATCGCCGGTGTTCCGTACGCGATCGTCGCTGCTGCGCCTGACGGCACTGGCCTGACGCTGCTCACCGTGGAGTGCATCCAGTGAGCACCGCCTTCTCGAAGGTGGTCAGCGCCGTCATCGCCACGCTGTCCGCGCAACCGCCGATCTGCAACACCAAAGCCATTTACCGCGCCCGCGCTGTGGAGATCCCCGACCAGGTGGGTGAGGCGATCAGCGTGCAGTGGGAGCAGGGCCTACCGCAAGCCGGCACGATCACTGGCGCACCGATTGACTGGTCGACCCGGGTTACCGTTGATTGTTACGCACGCAGCAAGCAGGAAACCGGCGACGTTGCCGTGGATCCGCTGCTCGAGCGCGTGTACGAGCGGCTGGCGGCGAACGCGACGCTGGGCGGGATGGTGGACGATCTGGCGATCGTCGGCATCGAAACCGAGAACACCGTCGAAGGAAACAAGACCGGGTGGGCTCGGCTCACCTACATCGCGCAGCATCGTACCGAAAATTCACTTATCAGCTGACATGAACACACTCGACAAACCGAACCCCCGCGCGATCCCGCCGCTCCCTGGCGGCGGCTCGTACACCTTCGACGAAGGGCAATGGGCGTGGATCTCGAACGATCCAGCACGTGCCGAAGTCCCTGCTGCTGCAGGCAACGAACAGGCCGAGCCGTCGGCCACCGACCAGGAGTAACCCATGGCCCGTATTATCAAGAACACTGTCGTTACTGCCAAGGTGCAAGCCAGCGCGGGTCTGGACGCTGCGCCAGCCGGCGCGGATGCCGTTCTCGTCTCCGATGTCAGCATCACCCCGCTGGACGCGCAGGCTATCGACCGCAACCTGATCCGCGGCTACTTCGGTGGCAGCGAACAGCTGGTCGGCCCGTCCAGCGTGAAGGTCAGCTATACGGTCGAGCTCGCCGGTTCCGGCACCGCGGCCACCGCGCCTGCGTGGGGCAAGCTCCTGCAAGGCTGTGCGGCTGGCGAAGGTCTGCTGACCACCCCGGCGCGCGTCGAGTACTCGCCGCAGTCCTCGAACCTGAAGGCGCTGACCCAGTATTACTACGACGACGGCGTGGTTCATAAGCTGCTCGACACGCAAGGCAACTGCACGCTGTCGGCCAAGGTCGGCGAACGCCCGGTCCTGCGCTTCGAGTGGGTCGGTCTGGACGGCGGCATTGCGGCCACCCCGAACGTCACCCCGGTCTATACGCCATGGAAGAAGCCAGTGGCGATGACCAAGGCCAACGTGGTCGACATCACCCTGGGCGCCACCTATGCGGCCGGTGCGCTGACCGGCGGCACGGTCTACAACAGCACCGGCCTCGAACTGAACTTCGGCAACGTCGTGAATTTCAGCCCGATGCTGGGCACCGAGACCGTCGACATCACCGACCGTGCGTCGACCGCATCGCTCGAGCTCGAACTGACCGCGGCGCAGGAAGTCGCGCTGATGGCCGCCGTCAAGGCGAACACGACGCAGAGCCTGGCCCTGACCATCGGTACCGTGGCCGGCAACAAGATCATCGTCTTTGCAGCGGCCGCACAGCTGACCACCCCGCGCAAGTCCGAACTGAATGGCAAGCGCCTGATCGGTTTCGACGTGCGCCTGGTCCCGGTCAACGGCAACGACGAATGGTTGATCGTCACCCAGTAATGGGTGGCGGTACCCCTTAATCCTCAGATCACATACCAACACATGGCACACAAACTCATCGTACGCAACAAGCTCAAGGTCCACGTCAAGGGAGAACTCAAGGATGAGGACGGCAGCGTCCTGCCGTTCGACTTCCACCTGCACTGCAAGCGCAAGACGCAGGACGAGCTCACCGCCCTGATCGGCGGCGGCGCAAGCCAGCCGATCAAGGACTTCATGAAGGAAAACACCGAAGGCTGGGACAGCGACATGCAGGACGAGACCGGCCAGCCGCTCGCCTTCAGCGCCGAAAACTTCGACCGCGTGCTCAACCAGGACCCGGGCATGGCGATGGTCTGCTTCCAGTCCTACCTGCGCGATTCGGGTGCCGTCGTAAAAAACTGACCACGGCCGCGCGCTACCTGGCGCGCGGCCAGCTCCGCTTCGGCGGCGACGACGAGCCGCCGGCCGAAGAGTACGTGGACAAGGCGCTGGCCGCCTTCGGCCTATATGCCGTCGATGCGCTGCAGCTCGACCGAGACGAATACTGGTTGTGGCCGGAGAACGATGAACCGTTCCGGCTTTGGCTCGCGGTACAGACCCAGTGGAACGTGGCCGGCATGGGTGGCGCAACCGGCCTGAACTATCTCGGCGTCGAAACCTGCATGCGGCTGAAGGGCATGGGCCGCAAGAAAAGCTGCCAGGCGTTCGAACAGATACAGGCAATGGAACAGGTGGCCCTCGAAGAGTGGGCACATCGACGTTAAGTCCAAGGAGCAAAGCACATGGCATCAACTTCCCGTCAAGGTTCGGCAACTATCACCATGGGTGTGGAAGGCGCGGACGCGTCACGCCGGGAGATTGAGACCGTCGGTGACGCGCTTCGGCGCATGAATGCAGCATCCCTCGATCGGATCAGCGGCCAGGTCTCGGCCATGGAGGGCAGGTTCTCGAGCCTCCAGTCCACGATCGCAAACGTTGCCGGGTTCAGCATCGCCGGCTTGTCGCTGGGCGCCCTGGCCTCGAAGGTCAAGGACGCGATCGACGTCATGGGTGACCTCGACGACATGGCCCAGAAGACCGGTTCCAGCGTCGAAAGCCTGTCGCGCCTGCAGAAAGTGGCCAACGCCTTCGGCGTCGACATGGGAACTGTCGATGCCGCCCTGACCAAGCTGGCCAAGGGTATGGCCGGTACTGACGAGAAGGGAACCAAGACCGGCAAGGCCCTGGCCGCACTCGGTGTGTCGTCGCTCGATGCGGACAAAAAAATCCGCAGTGCGGCAGACGTCATGGTCGATGTCGCCCACAAGTTGCAGGGCTACGAGGACGGTGCGGCCAAGGCCGCGCTGATGAACGATCTGCTCGGGCGCTCAGGTGCCGACCTGCTGCCGTTCATGAACGACCTGTCGGAGAACGTCGATAAATTCGCCGCGGTGTCGGCCGAATCGGCCAAGCGCGCTGCGGCGCTGCAGGACCAGTTCGGATTTCTCCGTGTGCGTACCGATGAGCTGTATATGTCGGTTGCTGAAGCAGCCCTGCCTGCGTTGACCGACCTCGCCGGCGCATTGACCGATGTCGCCACCGCCCAGGAAGGCATGGCCGGAGGCGAAGGCGCGCAGTGGGCAGACGACCTGGCAGTAGGGCTGGCCCGGGTGGCCGATGTCGCCTTGCTGCTCCCGCGAATGTTCACGGCCGTCGCGAGCAGCGTGAAGGTGGTGGCGGCCGACTTGAACCTCCTTTCGGTCACCTCCCAGAACCTCAATCCGGTGACCGCCGCGATCAAGGTAGCAAAGGGAGAGAATCCGATAGCCGAGATTCGCAAGGCGGCTGAGGAGCGCAACCAGGTGCTGGCCGAGGCCAACCGCATCTATGACGAACTGTGGAACAAGCCGGCCAACCAGGTCGAGCAGGCTATCCTCAAGCGCATCTCCGAACGCGGCACCCCAGCCGCTGCCGCGCCACCGGGCGCACCACCAAAGCAGCTGAAGTATGGCGGAGGTGATAGCGAGGAGAAAGCCGCGGCCGAAGCCATGCGTAAGAATGCGGCCCTGCTGGCTGAGCTGTCTGGGGTAACCGCCGACTACATGGAGAACCTAGAGAGGTTGCAGAAGCTGCGCGCCTCCGGCAATTTAGGCGAGGAGCGGTACGTCGAGCTGGTCACCGAGCTGATCTCCAAACAGCCCGGCGCCAGGAAGTGGATGGACGAACAGGCCAAGGCGCTCGAGGAATCGAACAAGCGCGCGGCGGAGGGCGGGCGTGCCTGGGACGCCATGATGAAGGCGCACCAGGCCACCACGGCGCGCACGATCGAAGACGCCACGCAGGAGGCTCTCAAGAACGAGGAGCTGGCCCGCACCTTCGGCTTGACCAAGTCGGCGGTGGAGCAGCTCGAGCTCTCTCGACTGGAAGAGCAGCTTGCCCAGCGCGCGGGCATCCCCCTCACACTCGTCGAAATCGAGAATCTCGAAAAGCTGATCGCCGCCAAGAAGCGTAACGTGGGCGCGCTGGGCGCTATCGAAACCGCTGAATCCGGCAAGAAGGCTCTCGATGACCTGAACCAGTTCCTCGACCCTTCCAGGGCGCAGTCATTCGGCGAAGCGCTTCGCGAAGCGTTCGGCGGGGCAGGAGATTCGATCGCGCAGATGACTGCATCTTTGGATGGATTCGCACAACGCCAAGCGGAAATTGCGAAACATAAGGCTGCTGCCGACGCCCTGCGTGGCACTCCGCTTTTGAACGAACTTTCGTACCTCAAGAAGATCTCCGACTTGAACGACAGGGAGGCGAAGAATCGGCTTGCTGGCTACGGCGACATGGCTAGTGCCGCGAAAGGGTTCTTCAAAGAAAAAACGACTGGCTATAAGTTGCTGGAAGGCGCCGAGCGCGGCTTCCGCTTGGTGGAACTCGCGAGCCAAATGGAATCGCTGTACACCCACTTGTTTGTCACCGGCGCAAAGGCAACAGCGACAGCGACCGGCCAGGCGGTTGAAACTGGCGCAGTCGTGGCGGGCGAGGCGGCTCGCAATACCGCCAAAGTCCCCGGCGTCTTCATGTCGTTCATGAGCGCTATGGGCCCGTGGGGAATGGCTGCGGCCGGCGTGGCGATTGCCGCGGTGCTGGGCGGCGCATTCAGCGGCGGCGGCAGCAGTGTGAATATTGCCGAACAGCGTCAGGAAACCCAAGGGGCTGGGACCGTGTTTGGCGACAGCGCAGCAAAGTCGGAGTCGATTGGCAATGCACTCGGTCTGATTGAAGACCACACGTTCCAGGGCCTGACCGTCAGCATGAACATGCTGACCGCGCTCACCGACATCAGGAACAGCATTGGCTCGTTCGCCAAGCTCGTGGTGCGCGATACCGATATCCGTGGCACTTCGCTGGAATTTGCGGGGATGGATGGATCGGATTCGAATTTCTTTTCCAAGTTGGGCAATTCGATCTTCGGCGGCAAGAAGACGCTCGAGGACAGCGGCTTCACCATGGACTCGACCTCGCTCGCTGCGATCGCCGGCGGCGGGCTCAACGCAAAGAGTTATGCCGACATCAAGAAGTCAGGTGGCTGGTTCTCTAGCGACAAGTACAGCACGACCACGGCCAGCCTGGGGGAAGCCGGCAACAAGCAGATTGCGGACGTTATCTTGAAGCTGCGAGACGGCGTCACCGTTGCGGCAGCGACGTTCGGTCTGACCGGCGAAAACTTTACCAGCGAGCTGAACTCTTTCGTTGTTGACATTGGCAAGATCAGCTTCAAGGGGATGAAGCCCGACGAGATAGAAGCGGAGTTGCAGGCTGTGTTCTCCAAGCTGGGAGACCAGATTGCGGCATCTGCAGTGGGCGGGCTTGGCCAGTTCCAGCAGGTCGGCGAAGGCTATCTCGAAACGCTGACCCGCGTGGCAGCCGGCTACCAGACGGTGACCGTCGTTACCGACTCGCTGGGCATGTCGTTCAGCGCCGTCGGCATCGAATCGATTGCGGCTCGCGAGCGCCTGATCGAGCTGGCTGGCGGTCTAGAAGACTTCACCTCGAACGCCGAGCAATTTCTTTCCGATTTCTATACCGAACAGGAACAATCCGATGCGTTGCGCAAGCGTTTGACGCCGACCCTTGACCAGTACGGGATCACGACTGGCGCCGAGGACTCGCTCAGGCAGTTCCGCAACGTCGTCACAGGGCTCGACCTGACCACTGCCGCAGGCGCTCAGGCGTATGCCGTGCTGATGCAGATCGCACCTGCGTTCAAACAGGTTGCGGATGTCGATGCCTCTATCTTTGAAGAACGTGCGGACCTGCAGCGGCAGTACGACGAGCTAACCATGTCGTCTGCGCAGCTGCTGGCCCAGCAGCGTGATGCACTCCACGAGAGCAACCGTGCCCTGTTCGATCAGGTGCAGGCGATCAAGGATGCTGCTGCGGCTCAGGAGGCCGCGACTCAGTCCGCCAAGCAACGCGGCGCGAATCTTCTGTCCGGCGTGGACAGTGCTTTCTCAGCGCTGCAAACCGTGGTCGGCCGGGAGAAGGCGCTGCTGCAGGAGGTCACTGGTAAGCACCAGGCGCTCGCGTCAGCCCTGCGCGGCGCGCTGGACGGCATGAATGTGGCTGGCCAGGAGCCGCAGGAGCGCCAGAGCGCGCAGGCCCAGATCCGCGCCGCCTTGCTGATCGCCAAGGCGTCCGGCACGCTGCCTGACATCGACAACCTAAAGGGCGCCCTGTCGATCGTGACGAGGGATTCGTCGGCCATGTTCGCAACGCAGGAAGACTACCTGCGCGATTTCTACTCGACTCAGAACGATATCGCCGGCCTTGCGGACTTGACCGATAAAGCATTGAGCATCGAAGAACAGTCGCTGAAGTCGCTCGACGGCATCCTCGAAAAGTCGGAGCTGCAGATCAACGTGCTCAAGGGGATCGACCTTTCTGTGCTGACGGTGGCGGACGCGGTCAGTGCGATGGGCCGTGCCCTTGGTGCGGCCCAAGCTGACCCCGTCGCCAGCTCTGGCGGCAGCATCGCCAACCTCTACCAGTCGCTGCTGGGCCGCGCGCCCGATTCGGCCGGCCTGGCCTACTGGCAGGACCAGGCCGCGGGCGGTATGTCGATCGAGCGAATCCGAGAACTCATCAAGGGCAGCAGCGAGTTCGCCAGTTTGGGCCGCATTCCGGGGTTTGCCGCAGGCGGGGATTTTGCCGGCGGCATCCGGGTGATCGGAGAGCGGGGTCCGGAGGTGGAGTTCACTGGACCTAGCCGGATCGTCAGCCACGAGCAGTTCATGCGCAGGCTATCAAGCCCGCCGGATAACAGCGCAGCCCTCGCTGCCGAAATTAAGGCATTGCGTGCTGAGGTCGAAGGGCTACGGGTCGAGGCTCGAGCAACAGCTGCCCACACCGAGAAATCGGCGCGGCTTCTGGGTAGGGTCGTCCGTGAAGACGTTCTCAATGTGAAAGTGGAGGCTGAATGAGCGGCATGAAAATCATCAAGCCCACCGTTATCACCGAGGGGATGCTGACCGGGAGTTCGGTCGCGGAGCCGGCAGTCGGCGAAATAGCTTGGAGTGCAGCGACGACCTATGCAAAAGGTGCCGTCGTGATCCGCGCCACGACACATCGCCAGTATGAGCGACTGGTTGCCGGCACGACCGCCACGGCACCGGAAGCGGACCCAGTCAATTGGCTGGACATTGGCCCGACAACCCGTTGGGCGATGTTCGATCGGAAGGTCGGGACGGAGACAAGCGCGGCCTCGCTGACCGTCACGCTGCGGCCCGGTGGCGTTTCAGGTATTGGCGCCCTCGAGCTCACCGGCCGCGAGCTGCGTGTGCAAATGAAGGACGCGCCCGGCGGCACTGTCGTCTATGACCGGACGGTATCGCTCGACGGAACTGTCATCGAAAGCGTTTACGACTGGTTCTTCGCCGAGTTCGAACAGCTCACGGATGTGGTGCTCACGGACATGCCACAGCATTACGCGGGGTGCGAGCTGACCTACACCCAGACCGGAACATCCGGCGTCGCTGTCGGCGTCCTGCTAGTCGGCCAGGTGATCGAGATCGGACGCGCGCAGTACGGCGCCTCGGTCGGCATCATCGACAACAGCCGGAAGGAAAAGGACCAGTTCGGCAACATGGATGTGATCGAGCGTACCTACAGCAAGCGCAGCAGTCTGCAGGTCGTTACCGAGAAGGCGAAGTTCAACAAGATCTACAGGACGCTGGCTTCGCTTCGTGCCACCCCCTGCGTCTACATCGGCACCGACCAAGTCGGCTATGAGCCCATGATCACATATGGGTTCTACAAGGACTTCGGGATAGCAGTCCCGTACCCAAGTCATCATTTGCTTAATATCGAAATCGAAGGACTCAGCTAAATGGCACTTACCCCACTTGCCCCGCTTGACCGAACCAGCCCGTCGTTCAAAGGCGACCTCGATGCCCTCTTCATGTCGAAGCTCCCCCTGCTCATCAGCGAGATCAACGCGACGGAGGGTTCTATGTCTGCGTTTGCCGCCGGCGGAGCATACGCAACCCCCTATATCTTCGACTCGAGCACGGCCACGGCCGACCCGGGCGCGGGCAAACTGCGTCTCAACAACGTGACGCAATCCGCCGCGACGGCGCTGAATCTGGACGTGACTAGCTCCGCCGCCCAGGACGTGACGGCGCTGCTCGACCAGTTCGACGTCTCGACCAGCACCGTCAAGGGCAAGCTGCGCCTGGTACGCGTAACGGACCCGAGCAAGTGGCTCACGTTCGACGTCACGGCCCGCACCAGCCCGGCGGGCTATCGCACGCTGACGATCTCAAACGGTGCCGGCAGCGAGGCGAATCCGTTCGTCAACGGCGAGCCGCTCCTGCTGTTCTTCCAGCGAACGGGCGATAAGGGCGACACCGGTCCCGCCACCTTCAACGTGCCTCTGCTGCATGTGCGCGAGGAGTATGGGCAGGGCACAAACGCGCCAAGCGCCGGCAGCGGCGCAGCGCGCGTACTAAACACCGTGCTCTCCAACAGCATCACCGGTGCGTCGCTCGCATCGAATCAGGTGACCTTGCCCGCAGGCACCTACGATGTTGACGCCACCGCCACCTTGCTGTCGAACGGTACCGCCAACCGGATCAAGGTGTACAACGTGACCGACGGTGCCGTGGTCGCAATCGGTAACAGCTCTTATGCCGGTCCAAACCAATATTCCGACGGCATCCCGAGCCGCGCACAAGGACGGTTCACCATCGCAGCGGCCAAGGTCTTCGAGGTCCGCCATTACGGGAACAGCGCTGGCGGCGGGCAATCGCCGAGCGACGGCAGCAATGCAACGTACGCCGAGGCACTTTTCAGAAAGGTCGCATGATGAAGAACATCTCTTACGTCACCTACGATGCGGACGGCGGCCTGACCGGCGCATACCAGCAGGAGCTGCGGGCGGAACATGCTCACTGCCATATCGAGGTCAGCGACGAGCAGCGCCTCAGCTGGGCCACGTACCGTGCCAATGCTGCGCGCGCCGGGCTCGAACTGCTCCCGCCTGCCGAGCCACCAGCGCCTGCCGTGCCGCAGACGGTCACTCGCCGCCAGGCACGGCAGGCGCTGCTGCTGGCCGGCCTGCTGGACAACGTGCCTGCGGCGATCGCGGTAATTCCCGACCTGACTGCGCGCCGTATGGCGCAGATTGAGTGGGAAGACTCTCTTGAGTTCGTTCGTTCGCGACCTCTGGTGATTCAGATCGGCGCCGCGCTGGGCTTGGATGCCGCGGAGCTCGATCAGCTGTTCATCACGGCAGCGGGGTTGTGATGCGCATTGCGTTCTACAAAGGCACTCGCCCAGGCATCGCTGGCGTGTACAACCGCCTCGTCCGGTGGTGGACGAATTCCGATTACTCGCATGTCGAACTGGTGATGTCGACCGGCCGCGCCTGGTCATCCTCATTCGAAGACGGCGGAGTGCGCTCCAAGCTGATCGACTTCGATCCGGCCAAGTGGCACCAGGTCAACTTGCCCGCGCATCTCGAGCAGGGTGCCTTAGCCTGGTTCCAAGCACATCGTGGGGCTAAGTACGATTTGATGGGAAACATCCAGTTCGTGATCGCAGCGGTCCCGCAAAACAGGGACTGCTGGTTCTGCTCAGAAGCGGTTGCTGCCGCACTCGGAATTCCCGAGCCTTGGCGGTACGACCCTAGCACGCTGGCCAGCGCGCTGACGCTGCTTAATCGACCCGCTTACTAGCGGGTTTTTTTGTTGGCAGGTCTCTCAAACGCTTCCGTCAAATAGCGCACGGAGTGTGCGAAATAGTCTCAACTTTCCTAGAAATGAGACAACGGCAACGCGACACTATGGACTTCGCGGGAACTTACCGACTATGAGAGAAAACTTAATGAGCGAGCCCATTTCAGGTGCGGCGGTGGGTGTCGCCGGCTGGAAGATCATCGGCGGCCTTGCTGGCATGGGCGCTATCGGCGCAGGCCTTGCTACGTTCGTGGTGATGTCGATGACAAAGCCGAAGTCCGACCAAGAGTGGCGTGTCGCTCTGGTATCAACGCTTGTTGGCTCCATCGGCGGCGGGGCGGCCCTGGTCCGATATCTCGAAATTCAGCATTGGGTCCAAGACATATTTGGGATGATTGCCATGCTTGCATTGGTGTTTGCCTGTGGGCTGCCGGCGTGGGGCCTGGTGCGCGCTTGGTTCAAGTTCATGGAGAAGAAAAAGGACGCTGACCTGATGGAGATTGTCAGGGAAGTGAAGGGCAGTTTGTAATGGCGGTCACTAACGAACAGATACGGAAGATCGCCCCACGTTCAGCGGGATCCGTCGATCACATCGTGCCCGCGCTGAATGCGGCGATGGCGCGCTTCGGCATCAACACCCAGCGCCGCGCCGCCCACTTCCTGGCGCAACTGGTGCACGAAAGCGGGCAGTTCACCCGCACCCGGGAAAACTTGAATTACACCCCGAGCGCGATCATGGCCACCTTCAACCAGAAGGTGAAGCGCTTCACGCCGGCGGAGGCGGAGCAGTACGGCCGGACGCCCGCGCACCAAGCGGATCAACAGATGATCGCCAATATCGCCTACGCAAAGCGGATGGGAAACGGAGATGTAGCCAGCGGCGACGGGTGGAAGTACCGGGGCGCGGGCTGGATCCAGCTGACCGGCAAGGATTCGCAGCTGGAGTGCGCAGACTTCTTCGATGTCCATCCGAGCGTAGCAGGGCAGTGGCTGTCGACGCCGTCTGGCGGCGCGCTGTCGGCCGGATGGTTCTGGCGCAAGCATGGCTTGAACGAACTTGCTGACCGCGACGATGTGGACGCCGTGTCGGACATCATCAACATCGGTCGGCAGACTGATCGCGTGGGCGATGCGATCGGCTACCACGACCGCTTGATCGGTGCACAGATGTGCAAGGCGGTGCTGGCATGAGCGCGCTCGAGCGGCTACTGTTCCGCATCCTGGTCGGGGTGTGCTTGATCCTCGCTGCCTGGTTTGGTGTGCGCCATTATGGGACCGCCAAGTACGATGCCGGCCACGCCGCTGCGGTTGCCGCAGGCAAAGCGGAGTTTGAACGCAACGTGGCGGCCGCCCGGAAAACCGAGTCGAGCCTGCGCGCGCAGCTGCGCGAGAAAGATCTCAATGCACAGACAATGGAGCGTACATATGAAATATCTCTTGAAGTCGCTCAGCGTCGCATGCGTACTGGCGACGACCGCCTGCGCTGCCCCGCCGGGCAAGTACCAACAACCGCCGCGGCCGGCGATCGATCCATTGCCGCTGGACCTGGCAGTGACGTCGGAGGACCGGCAATTGTGCCGGAAGCTGCTGCAGACCTTCTCGGCGTCGCCTCAGACGTTGCTGGACTCGTGCGGCGATACGAGCGCGTCGTCGAGCGCTTCGAGGCCTGTCACGCAGTGAATCAGCGTTAGATCACACATTCGACAGGCGCGTTCGTCATGTGTATAGCTGGCTCGCTGACGGGTGAATCAGTACCCGTTCGGGCACGTCAAGCGGGACACCCTGCTCGACAAGCGCGCTGGCGCAGGCGGCTACACCGCGGAGAGCGACCAATTTAAGAGCCAAGTCAATTTGGGTGGCCGTATGGTGATTAGCGCAGGATTTCATTCCCCGATAATGCCGGCGTCTCGACTAGCTGAATATGCCCGCCAACAACGGGCGATACCGCGGTCACATGCGCGGTGCGGTCACCTTTAATCAGCTCGTCCCACGTGGAACCGGAGTGCCCGCCGCCCATGTCGAGCTCCTGACCGCAGCCACAGATGGTGCATGTTCGCTTTTCGTAGCCGTCGTACTCCCATTTATGCGCGGGATACAAGCGTTCGAACCATACTCTTAGCGCGGCCAGAATTCTCATGATATTCCCATTTTTTTGCAAAAAAGTTTGGGACATACATTACAGAAACTCTTAACCTTTGGCAACAAATCTTGCCGCTTCGGCTCCATATACCTCATCGGATGGAGCAGTTGTTATACTGACGTGCTATGCGCTTCAAGCCTGCCTCACACGCTTTGAACTACGGGCGATCCAGGATCGAAACCCCGGCGATTGCGACGTGCAGGCCCTTCTGTGGAGTCGCGCGGTTGCGGTCCCTGGTGCTCTACACGGACCAGCTTCAGCGTATGATCAACACGTTGCCTAGTCAGCAGGGAGATCTTCTCGATTCGCTTCGGAAGAAATTGGTCGACGAGCCATGCGTGAAGGAGTTCCCGCGGTTACCGCCGGCAGCCTAAATACGCTCCACAAATTTCTGATTGTCCGCATGGGTAGTAGGTTGTAGAAGCGCTTGCTCTGCCGTTTTGTGGAGCGGAAACGGCTCGTTGGCCCGCATGGTTGAGCCATTCCTTATGCAGCTTCCCAAGCTTACGATATGGGCGTCGTTCCGTCGGCAATCGATGTCCGAACGATCAGCCAGGGCCGTTACTATGCAAGTTGCGACGCAGCCTAGCCCGTCTGATGTCATCGTGCACCTTTGAGTACATCTCATCAAACGGGATAAGCACCATCAGAAGAATCACCACCTGCCAATAAGACAACACACAGAATAGTGAGAACGAAACTTTTTGGAGGGTCGTTATGTCTGCAGCTCGTGTAGCTGGCTCAAAGGTCGCAACCCAAGCGATAACTGGTGCGAGCAAGACAAGCATGATCAGAAGTAGGGCTGAGTGACCACAAGGAGTGATCAGTTTCCCGAGCCCTCCATCGACTGCTTGCGCCGGCTGCCCGCCACGTAAGGCATTCTTGACTGCATCGGGATAGACTAATGCAATCAACGCGCCCATGATCCCGAACACGATTGAGGTCGTATTTCGAAGCGTGTCGTATAGCGGCCACTGATCTTTAAGCGCTATGGGCGCGCCGAAGTAATAGCCTAGCCAGGCTATTACGACAACAATCCCAAAGCGGAAAAAGTTCATATCATCCTAGAGCAAGTACTGCACTGCGGTGAACCTGCAGTTGTGAAAGCAGGGTAGTCACATTGACCAGCTCGGCGTCAGTCCATATCACATCAATTTGATAGCCGACTCGAGCCTGACTTTTGCTAAGCCATTTCGTTTCACCAGTGCGCAGATGAAAACCTAGGTCATCTTGATCGCTGGCATCACTATTTCCCTCCCGGTCCTGCCAGCTAGAAATGGCAGCATCTAGCTCCTGAGTGGTGAAGCTCATCGGAAACTCTAGCCGTATCAATGACTCTTCGCGTAGCGGCGGAGGTTTGCGCAGAAAGCGGGAGATGTCCATCACTTTTTGCCAGCGTTGAAAATCTCCAGGAGACTCGGACGACAACGTGGTCTTGCTGAGCACTTTGTCAATCGCGGCTGCGTTGTGTCTAAGGTAGGTGATGTCCCCAGAGAGCACAATGGATTTTACAGAAAGTTTAGGAAAAGCGCCCGCAGTTGGTGTAGTGGTCGTCGTGTCCGGGCGATAGCCCACAATGTTGATCTCGCCATTTGGACCTGGCGGGCCCTGAATCACGTTCTGCGGATTGACGTTTTTAAGGAACGAAAGCATGTACTTCTTGAAAGCATCGAGGCCTTGAGTCTCATGTTTCAACCGAAGACATGCGATGCGTTGCTCTGCCGGCATGACCCAGAAATAAGTTGCGAAACCCGGGATTCGATTTCTATCGATGACAGTCTCGGCCGCCGAAGCGCTCCCTACAACGTCACCAACACCCACTGAAGTGATGTTGTTCTTGTTGCCCGGAAGGCGATTCCAGATGCCGATCAGGAAATCACCGTTCGTGTGCTTGGCTATATCGAGAAAGTAAGCCCCACCTACTACTGTTCCATCGGGCTCTTCGGTCGAGAAGGTCGATGTCTCCCCAAGTTGCTTGCCGCTCGCCCAAGAAGTAAGCGCGTCAAAAGTTTGGGAGATGCCACCGAACAAAGCTGGTGTATTGCCGCGAAAGGTGAAGTAGCCGCACTTGGGAAGCTCGTATAGCCAAATTTTAACGTCGGTCAACATAGTAGTCCTGATAATAAAGTGACACGATTATACGTATACTTCTGATCAGGCAATACTTAGATCGCACAAAACATCTGGCTGCTGGCGTAGCTTATGGCGTAAGTTTCAACAGAACAAGCATTTCTTCATAGTAGAACACGCCTATGCATCATGGGGGTAAGCTTTTCCGCCGTGCTGTTCTTGAGGGCGGCGGCGTTGATTTCCATTGGAGCGGTGGTCATGTAGTCGATGGTCGTGCGGCAGGGCGGGTGCAAAGCCTGGACTTGTCATTTTACCGCGATCGGGTGGCGAGCTGTAAAAGGGACAAGTCAGCGTGGCGCCAGGTGCGTGATCGCCCGGCCGGTCACGGCAACGAGAAAATTTGCTCCCGGCGAAGCGGTTTCCAGCCCTACAATGACGCCGGCTTCCGCTGTCAGTGGGGCGACATCCAACAACACGCGACGAGGATAGAAAGTGAACAGTTCAAACGATGCAGGCAAGGCTCCCAAAGGTGTCGATGCGGCGTACTGGGAGGCTTTTGTCCGCACCAGGGCGAAATACAAGTATCCAACCGGGAAGCAAAGCCTCGCCCGGTCCGGCATCCTGGTGGCCGCTTCTCTACTAGCCAGCCTGGTGTATTTCCAGTTTGTGGAATTCGGCGCATTGCCCTTGAATACGACGGCAAGCGAGATCGATTCGCTGCGGCTTCGCCTGGGCGTGTTCGGTGGCGCTGTGCTGGCGATGCCGCTGACCGCGGGGTATGCGATCTGGTTGTGGGTACGCCATCGCAAGGTGTTGAAGGAGACCGAGGCGCAGATGCGAAAAAGCGCGAATGCAAGGCCGGTCGAACAAAAATAAGCTGCCCAGGGCAGTGACGCTGCGCTGTGACCGAAAGTACGACTTAGCTGTCGGAAAACTTAACAAGTGTTGTTGCCGACCTGGCGTTTTGACCAGCTAACTGCTTGAAATCAAAGAAAACTGATATTTCTGGTGCGAAACTTGCTTGTCTTTGAGAAAAACAGGGAGTTCAAGATGAAAGCATTCGCCAGATTGATCGGATACGCCGTGCTCGGCCTTGCTGCCGTGTCGGCCAAGGCCGGCGTGATCGCAGTCGATACCGATTACCGCGCATTCGACGCCTCATCCGGTTACGTCGGTTTCGACATCACGACGCACGGCCTCATCATGGACCTGGATGTCGCGATCACCTTCTCGAAATGCGACAACCCCTACCTGAGCATGAACGGCCAGGCCTGCCTCAGCGAAAACAAACCCTTCGAGAACGAAATCGTCATCCGCCTCATCGGGCCGGATGGCCGCGTCGTCCGCCTGGTCAACGAAAACACCTATGACCAGGGCGACACCGGCGGCATTGGCCGCGTCACCGCGAACTTCGACGACAAAGGCGCGGCGCTCGGGCGGCGCGTGGCGGCGGGCTCCTTCCGCCCGGTGGAATCGCTCTCCCTGTTCGACGGCATGGACATGTTCGGCCACTGGCAGCTGTATTTCGAGGATACCAAGCGCTACGACCCGTTCGAGATATATGGCTCGCGCCTGGTGTTCACCGGGCAGCTGGGCACACCAGGCACGGACGTTCCGGAGCCGGCCAGCGTTCTGGTGTTCGGCGCCGGCCTGCTCGGGCTGGCCGCGACGCGCCGCCGCCTGCGCAAGCAGAAGTAATCGTGCGGCTGGCATCACGCCAGCGCACACAATTCGGGGTCACGCACACAATTCGGGGTCAGGTCTGACATTTGGACACGAGCTCGGCATTGAGTTTGAGGTTTGGGCTGTGCAGAACCGCTACCCCTGAAGGCCAGGATGCGCTTACGGTTGAGGCCGTGTCCGAATGTCAGACCTGACCCCGGGTCTGCAGTTCTTGACCCCGGGTCTGCAGTTCTACTGCCGCTAGGCCAGCGTGCAGTGTCCCGTCACGGCCGGCTTGCCGCCGGCTTCCACCACAAAATCCCCCGATTCCATTTCCGCCCGCAATGCGAGGGTCGTTCCCAGCGCAACCGGTGCGCGGAAGCGGCAGGCGATGGACGTGGCATGGCGCCCGGCATGCTTTTCCAGCGCGGCGCAGCTGGCTGCGAGTGTGTGCATGCCGTGGATGATCGGTGCGCGCATACCCATGAGGCGGGCACTCCAACGGTACAGGTGAATGGGATTCCAGTCGCCGGACAGGCGCGCATAGCGGCGGCCTGCGGCGGCGTCGAGTGTCCAATCCGTGACGATCTTCCCAGGCGAGGGCGCGGCTTCCTGCGCTGGCTTTCCATCGCGTCGGGTTCCGCGCTTGATCAGATAGGTGCTGGTGCAGGCAAATACCGGAGCATCGTTCGCACTGCCGATGGTCTCCAGGACGCAGCGCAGGGCGCCGCTGCTTGACGTCGGTAACAAGCGCAGGCTGGTACGCAGGAGGAGCGGCTGCCCGGGCTCGACCCGGCCATGTTCGGTCAGCGCATTCTCCATATGCACCATGCCCACGATCCGGAAAGCAAAGCGCGGGTCCAGCATCGTGGCCAGGTGCGCGCGCTGCGCAAGCACGTACCACCACGTGAGCGGGACACGCCCTTCCATGAAACCAAAAGCCGCGCGGTAGCGGGCGATGTCTTCGACGGGAAGGCTATCCAGCCGGTACGCGGTGACGAGTTCCGGCATCGCCCCGTCCGGACATGACTGCGGGCGCTGCCCTGGAAACTTCAGCAGCGCCCGCAGCAGGGTAGGCAAACCCATCGCCGGCAGGGCCGGCGCAGAAAACGACATCAGCCTTCGGCGACCCGGCGCGCAATGTGCGCCAGCGCTTCGTCGACCTGGTCGATCAGAATCAGGCACAAATCGCCCGCTTCCAGGCGCGACAGGGCGCGGTCGATGGCGACGAATTCGCCGTTGATTTCCTCGACGTGGCTGGTGCGGGTGGCGCCATCGAGGCCCTTGCGCAGGAGCGCCACGACTTCGCCGTCCGGACGGCCGCGCTGGCACTGGTCCTGGTAGAGCAGCACATCGTCGAAAGCCCGGCCGAGGATCTCGGTCTGCTGGGTGATGTCCTGGTCGCGGCGATCGCCCGCGCCGCTGATCACCACCGAGCGGCGTTTCGCCGGCATCGCTTCGACGGCATTGACCAGGGCGGCGATCGCGTCCGGGTTGTGGCCGTAGTCGGCGATGAGGGTGGCGCCGCGGTAGTCGAACACGTTGAAGCGGCCCGGCGCGTTGTCGCTCTCGCCGACAAAGGTACGCAGGCCGGCGCGGATAACGTCCCACGAGATGTCGACCGCCCAGGCGGCAGCCACCGAGGCCATCACGTTCTCGACCTGGAAGCCGACGGCGCCGCCGCGGGTGATCGGTACGTCGGCGAGCGGCACGCGGTGCTCGACCTTGCCCTGGGCCGCGACCAGCTGGCCGTCTTCGACGAAGACGACGCGGCGGCCCTGGGCGCGGTGCATGGCCATCAGGGGGTTGTTGACGTCGAGCGCGAAGAAGGTGACGTCGCCATGGGTGTTCTCGGCCATCGCGGCCACCACCGGGTCGGCGGCATTGAGCACGGCCATGCCGCCCACGGCCACGTTCTGGACGATCACGCGCTTGAGTACCGCAAGGTCTTCCAGCGTGGTGATGTAGTTCAGGCCGAGGTGGTCGCCTGCGCCGATGTTGGTGACCACCGCTACCTGGCAGCGGTCGAAAGCCAGGCCTTCGCGCAGCAGGCCGCCGCGCGCCGTTTCGAACACGGCGGCGTCGACATCCGGGTGCAGCAGCACGTTGCGCGCGCTGCGCGGGCCGGAGCAGTCGCCGCTGTCGATGCGGCGGCCTTCGATGTAGACGCCGTCGGTGTTGGTCATGCCCGTGCGCAGGCCGGAAGCGGTGAGCAGGTGGGCGATCAGGCGCACGGTCGTGGTCTTGCCGTTGGTGCCGGTCACGGCCACCACCGGGATGCGGCCGTCGTCGCCGTCCGCGAACAGGGTCGAGACGATGGCCTCGCCGATCGGGCGGCTCTTGCCGAACGAAGGCGACAGGTGCATGCGCAGGCCCGGCGCGGCATTGACTTCGACGATGCCGCCGTTCTGTTCTTCGATGGGTTTGAGCACGCTGTCGCAGACCAGGTCGACGCCGCAGATGTCCAGGCCCACCATGTGGGCGGCCGCGATGCAGCGCTCGGCGACTTCCGGGTGCACGTCGTCGGTGACGTCGGTGGCGGTGCCGCCGGTCGACAGGTTGGCGTTATTGCGCAGCACGACGCGCTGGCCCTGGGCCGGCCTGGAATCGGCGTTCATGCCGCTTGCGGCCAGCGTGGCCAGGGCGATGTCGTCGAAACGGATCTTGGTCAGCGAAGTCGAATGGCCTTCGCCGCGGCGCGGGTCGCGGTTGACCTGCTCGACCAGTTCGCGCACCGTGTGCACGCCGTCGCCGACCACGAAGGGCGGGTCGCGGCGCGCGGCGGCCACCAGCTTGTCGCCGATGACGAGCAGGCGGTAGTCGTAGCCGGGCAGGTAGCGCTCGACCAGGATGTCGTCGCGGAATTCCGACGCGGTGTGGAAACCGGCCGTGAGCTGTTCCCTGGTGGTGACGTTGACCGTCACGCCCTTGCCCTGGTTGCCGTCCTTCGGCTTGATCACGACCGGCAGGCCGATCTCCTGGGCGGCGGCCCAGGCGTCGTCGGGGTCGCTGACGCTGCGGCCTTGCGGCACCGGCACGCCGGCGGCGTCGAGCAGCTTCTTGGTCAGTTCCTTGTCCTGCGCGATGGTCTCGGCAATCGCGCCGGTGGCGTCGATCTCGGCGGCCTGGATGCGGCGCTGGCGGCTGCCCCAGCCGAACATGACGAGGCTGCCCTCGGTCAGGCGGCGGAAGGGAATATTGCGCGCCACTGCCGCCTGCACGATCGAACCGGTGGACGGACCAAGACGCACGTCTTCGTCGACTTCGCGCAGGCGGGCGAGGGCGCCTGCCAGGTCGAAGGCGGTGTCGTTGCGGGCAGCCTCGCACAGTTGCTGGGCCAGTTCGATGGCCAGGCGGCCGACCTCTTCCTCGCTGTATTCGACCACCACCTGGTAGATGCCCGGTTCGAGCGTGGCGGTGGTGCGGCTGAAGGTGACGGGGCAGCCGGCTTCGGCCTGCAGCGACAGCGTCGCGCGCTCGAGCACCTGGGCCATCGACACGGTGTCGACATGGCCGGTCGGCTGCAGGTAGCCTACCTGCGGAAAGCGGGCGCGCAGGCGCGCTTCGAAGCCGTCGAGCGTGCCGATCGATTCTTCGTCCGGGGTGCAGGCGACGATCGCCTCCACCGAGGTGTGGTGGCTCCAGAGGTTGGGGCCACGCAGGGCCCGTACGCGAGATACTTCCATAAACCGTCAGTCCTTTCGCGGCGCCGCATGCTCGTCGAGCAGTGCGGGCGCCAGGGCCCGGCGCGGCGGCCGGGCCATGCTTGTATTAGTGATGCGTCTTTTTAGGGGTGGCGTCGAAGGCGCGCAGGCCGCCGCAGATCAGGTCCGGCGGTACGCCCAGCGCCCACGCCGCGGCCACTGCCGCCAGCACGCTGTCCGGATGCTTGACCGTCGCCGGCGGGATCTTCGACAGCTCCAGCAGCGCGGTTTCCTCATCGAAGCCCTCGGCCAGGATGATGCGGTTGTCGCGCACGAAGACGACGCGCTCGCCTTCGGCGCGGTGGCTGGCGATGACCTGGTTCTCTTCGTCGAGCGCGTAGAAGATCACGCGGCCGTCGGACAGTTCGGCCAGCGCCGCCACGGCTTCATTGGCGGCGTTGAGCACGGCGGCGCCTTCCGGCAGGATGACGTCGACCTGGCTGCGCACGACGTTATGCAGCGCGTCCTGGTCGCGGATGTAGAACTCGGCCAGATCGTCCAAGCCTTCCATGTCGGTCACGATGCCCACCGTGCAGCGGTCGTAGGGCAGGCCCTCCGCCAGGATCGAGCGCGCATTCGACTCGAACACGGCGGTCTGCACGGTGCGGTTGATCAGGATGCGCTGGCCGGCGTCGAAGCCGGTAGCGTCTTTCGCGGTGACCTTGCGCGCATCCAGGTACAGGCCTTCGCCGTTGGCCACGCCCACGTGCTTGCCCGTGATGTGCACCAGGCAGCCGACCAGGCGCGCGATCAGGCTGGTGCCCAGCGTGCCGGTGACGCCGACCACGGGGATACGGCCGGTTTCCGTTTCCGGGAACAGGTGGTCGACGATCGCCTTGCCGACATTGCGCGGCTCGCCGCTGGCCGGCTTGATGTGCGCCAGCAGCCCCGGGCTCGAATTGACTTCGATGATGGCGCCGCGCTGTTCCTCCAGCGGGCGGCTGATGTCGCTGGTGACCAGGTCGATGCCGGCGATGTCCAGGCCGACGATGCGCGCGGCCAGTGCCGCGGCATGCGCCACCGACGGATGCATCTGGTCGGTGACGTCGTCGGCGACGTTGCCGTTCACCTGGATCAGCACTTTCTGGCCGGCCTGCGGCACGGAATCGGGCGTGAGGCCCTGGCGCTTCAGGTCGAGCAGGATCTCGTCGTCCTGCGGGGTGACGCGCCCCAGCGGGTGCTCTTCGCTGTCGCCGCGGCGCGGGTCGGTGTTGATCTGGCTGTCGCACAGCTGGGTGACGGTCGATTCGCCATCGCCCGTGACCCACAGCGAGTCCCCCTTGGCGGCGGCGACGACCTTGCGCCCGACCACCAGCAGGCGGTGCTCGTTGCCCGGGATGAAGCGCTCGACCAGCACAGCGCTGCTGTCGCCGGCTTCCGAGGCGATCGCGTAGGCGGTGGTGACTTCGGCCTCGGTCATGAGGTTCAGGGTCACGCCGCGCCCGTGGTTGCCGTCGACCGGTTTGACCACCACCGGCAGGCCGATGTCCTGGGCTTCTTCCCATGCCTGTTCGGCGCTGCGTACCAGGGCGCCTTCCGGCACCGGCACGCCGCACGAGGACAGCAGGGTCTTGGTCAGGTCCTTGTCGCTGGCGATGCCTTCGCCGATGGCGCTGGTGCGGTCGGTCTCTGCGGTCCAGATGCGGCGCTGCGCGGCGCCGTGGCCGAGCTGCACCAGGTTGCCTTCGGTAAGGCGGATCGACGGGATGCCGCGGCTGGTGGCGCCGTCGACGATGTGCGCGGTGGAGGGGCCGAGGCAAAAGCGGTCGACCAGGTCGGTCAGGTGCCGGACCGTGGCGGCCATGTCGAAGGGCGTGTCGTTGATGGCGGCCATGATCAGGGCGTGGCCGGCGTCCAGCGCGGCGCGGCCGACGACGGGGTCGCGCGTGCGGAAGGCCATCTTGTACACGCCAAGCTCGCCGGTCGAGCGGGTCTTGCCGAAGCCGGTCTTCATGCCGGCCAGGTTCTGCAGCTCGAGCACGATGTGCTCGAGGATGTGGCCGGCCCAGGTGCCTTCGTGCAGACGCTCGACGAAGCCGCCATGGTGGCCGACGCCGCAATGGTGGGCCATCAGGCCGGGCAGCCAGGCGAGCAGGCGGTCGGTGAAGCCGGGCAAGGTGTGCGAGGGGTAGTCTTCGAGTTCGCCGATGTCGAGCCAGGCTTCGATGACCGGGCGGTAGGTCCAGATGTTCGGACCGCGCAGGTGGTTCACGCGGAGGAACTTGATGTCGTTCTTCTTGTTCATGAAAAAATGTCTTTGCCGGCCGCCGCTGCTCGCATGCCGCGTGCCTTTACCTATGTTTGCCTGCCTGTCACTACGGTACCGAAAGCCGGGGTTCCGCAGCGCACATCATGTATACTTGCCGGCCCGAAGCTTACCGTGCCGCAACGTTTTCTGCCAAGCTTCGTTCCTGTCATCCAAAAGATACGCAGAAACGTTATATCTGTTTGTGGAGCATTTCACGCAAACGGACGCGCCGGCAGACCTGTGCGCTGTCAAGGCGGCCCTGTTACACACCCCACCAGAACCCATTGCCTGATGTCGGGCGCATTACATGACAACTCAACAACTTGCTATTCCGTCGTCCCTGGCGGTCACCGCCGGCGTGTTGCCTGAACATTGGCAAAATGACGTTACGAAACAGCTTGCACCAGGGGAAAACGTTTTAAACAGTGTCGAGGTTGACCTCGATGCGAAATTACGTTTCACGAAAGGCCTGGTGGTGGTCACCGACCGCCGCCTGCTGGCCCGTGCGCCGGGCGAGAGCAACTGGCGCGACTGGGGCTGGCGCGCCGGTTTGGCGCTGCGCCACCACGACCACGCCGGTGTCGGCCACCTGGAGCTGGTCGATACGGAAGGCTTGCTGGCATCCTGGCGCTTCACGCTGGGGCAGAACCTGCACGCGGTGCGCGTGGCCGATGCGTTTGCCGACCAGCTCAAGAGCCACCTCTCGGGCGTGCCGGTGTCGAAACCCGACCAGCATGCCTGCCCGAGCTGCAAGGCGCCGCTCGAGGCCGACGACGCCGAGTGCGCGGTGTGCGCCAAGGTGCTGCACACGCCGCCTTCCACCTGGACCCTGTTCCGCCTGTGGCGCTTCGCCCGGCCCTACAAGGGGCAGCTGCTGCTCGGCTTCCTCCTGATGCTCGGTTCGACGGCGGCGCACATGATCCCGCCGTATCTCACCAAGCCGCTGATGGACAATGTCCTGATCCCGTACCAGAACGGCCAGACCATCGACGTGTCGCTCGTCTATTTGTATATGGGAGGGCTGTTCGGCGCCTCCCTGCTGGCCTGGGCGCTCGGCTGGGGCAAGACCTATGTGCTGGCGCTGGCGTCGGAGCGCATCAGCGCCGACCTGCGCTCGACCACCTACGAGCACCTGCTGCGGCTCTCGCTTGAATTTTTCGGGGGCAAACGCACGGGCGACCTGATGTCGCGCATCGGCAGCGGTTCCGACCGGATCAGTGTGTTCCTGTCGCTGCACCTGCTCGACTTCCTGTCGGACGTCCTCCTGATCATCATGACCGGCGTGATCCTGTTCAGCATGGACCCTTGGCTGGCCCTGGTCACCCTGGTGCCGCTGCCCTTCATCGCCTGGATGATCCACGTGGTGCGCGACCGGCTGCGCACCGGGTTCGAGAAGATCGACCGCGTGTGGGGCGAGGTCACCAACGTGCTGGCCGATACGATTCCCGGCATCCGCGTGGTGAAGGCGTTTGCCCAGGAAAAGCGCGAAGCGAACCGCTTCCGCGAAGCCAACCGCCACAACCTGATCGTCAACGACAAGTTGAACAAGGTCTGGTCGCTGTTCTCGCCCACCGTCTCGCTGCTGACCGAGCTGGGCTTGCTCGTGATCTGGTGCTTCGGCATCTGGCAGGTGTCGCAAGGCGACATCACGGTGGGCACGCTGTCGGCCTTCATCGCCTATAGCGGCCGCTTCTACGTGAAGCTCGATTCCATGAGCCGCATCGTGTCGGTTACCCAGAAATCGGCGTCGGCGGCCAAGCGCATCTTCGACATCCTCGACCACGTCTCGAGCGTGCCGGACCCGGTCAACCCGGTCACGGTGCCCAGGGTGGCCGGCAACATCGAGCTGCGCGAAGTCGGTTTCCGCTACGGTAACCGGGCCGTGAACCGCGGCATCTCCCTGAAGATCAAGGCCGGCGAGATGGTCGGCCTGGTCGGGCATTCCGGTTCGGGCAAGAGCACGCTGGTGAACCTGATCTGCCGCTTCTACGACGTGGCCGAAGGCGCGATCCTGCTGGACGGCGTCGACATCCGCAGCTTCGCGGTGGCCGACTACCGCCGCCACATCGGGCTGGTGCTGCAGGAGCCTTTCCTGTTCTTCGGGACGATTGCCGAGAACATCGCCTACGGCAAGCCGGGCGCGACGCGCGAAGAAATCATCGCCTCGGCGCGCGCGGCCCACGCCCACGAATTCATCCTGCGCCTGCCACAGGGCTACGACTCGATGGTGGGCGAGCGCGGCCAGGGCCTGTCCGGCGGCGAGCGCCAGCGCATCTCGATCGCGCGCGCGCTGCTGATCGACCCGCCGATCCTGATCCTGGACGAAGCGACGTCCTCGGTGGACTCGGAAACCGAGAAGGAAATCCAGAAGGCGCTCGACAACCTGGTCAAGGGCCGTACCACGATCGCGATCGCCCACCGACTGTCGACGCTGCACCGCGCCGACCGCCTGGTGGTGCTGGACCGCGGCGTGGTGGTCGAAGAAGGCAACCACGACGACCTGATGGCGCGCGAAGGCGCTTACCACCGCCTCTACGAAGCGCAGGCGCGCAACGTGGACCAGGATCCAGACGACAAGGACGATTGAATGAGCACGACATTTCAACTACGCCGCGACAGCTTTGGCAAGCTGGTGCTCACCACCGCCGAAGGTGAAGAGCACGTGGGCGTGATTCCGGTACGCGCCTTCCCGATCCAGGCCCCGACCCGCGGCATCTCGCTGGTGCGCGACGGGGGCAAGGAAGCGGCCTGGATCGACGACCTGGACGCGCTGCCGGAGCAGGTGCGCAGCCTGGTGCAGGAAGAAATCGAAGGCCGCGAATTCATTCCCGAGATCCTGCACATCAAGGACGTCTCGAGCTTCGCCACGCCCTGCACCTGGTATGTGAAGACCGACCGCGGCGACACCGAGTTCGTGCTCAAGGTGGACGAAGACATCCGGCGTGTCGGCGAGGCTTCGCTCTTGGTGGCGGACAACCACGGCATCAACTTCCTGGTGCGCGACATCTTCCGCATCGACAAGCACTCGCGCAAGATCCTCGACCGTTTCCTGTAAGCCGGCCACGCGCCGCCGAAGCAGGATTGACCCGGCCGGGCGCGCCCGATCGACGGATAGCGTACGCGCGCCCACATACGCAGCCCTGGCCTGCGGGTAGAGTCGGTCCATTCCCAATCCGACCTGCAGGAGCTGCCATGGACTCGATCAACCGCAACCAACCTGAAATCAACCGGCTCGACCTGACCGGCAGCGGCGCCATCGCCCGCCTCAAGGAGATGGTGGACGATGCCGAATCGTGCTTCTTCATCACGCAGAACGGCATCGGCCCGAGCCGTGGCGTGCGCCCGATGAGCGTGCGCGAGGCCGACGACGCCGGCCAGCTGTGGTTCCTCAGCGCCAACGACAGCCACAAGAACGCCGAACTGGCGGCCAACCCGGCGGTCAAGCTCTACTTCCAGAAGAACGCCCATGCCGGCTTTTTGGAAGTCGAAGGCTATGCCGAGATCGTGACCGACCGCGCGCGCATCAAGCAGTTGTGGAATTTCATGCTCAAGACCTGGTTCACCGAAGGCGAAGACGATCCGCGCATCACCGCCATCCGCGTGATCCCGCGCCAGGGCTACTACTGGGACAACAAGCACGGCGACGCGGTGGCCGGCGCCAAGATCGTGGTCGGCGCGGTGCTCGGCAAGACGCTGGACGATTCGATCGAAGGCACGCTGAGCTTCTGACCGGCGGTTCCGCCCCATGCCGATCTCGCCAGCGCACTTCGTAGTGGTCACCATCGGGTCGGCCGGCGACCTGTTTCCCTTCATGCGCCTGGCCCTGGCGCTGAAACAGACCGGGCAGCGCGTCACCCTGCTCGGGCCGGTGCAGCATGCGCCCTTCGTGGAAGGCGCCGGCTTGCCTTTTCACGGCCTGCCGGCGGACGAAGCGGTGCTCGACCATCCCGACCTGTGGCATCCGACGCGCGGCTTTGCCGTCGTGTGGGGTGCGACGCGCGCCGCCATGGCGCAGCTACCCGGCTTCGTGGCCGCCCTGCCGCCCGGCGAGCAGGTGGTGCTGCTGGCCCATCCGCTGGCCCTGCCGGAGGCGGACCTGTGCCGCACGCGCCGGCCCGGCCTGAAGGTGGCGGCGGCCTACCTGGCGCCGTCGAACCTGCCCACCGTGCACGACCCGCTCATGCTCGGGCCGTATGCGGTGCCGCGCTGGGTGCCCCTGGGTGCGCGCCGCTGGCTGTGGCGCCGCATCGGCAATGCGCTCGTCAACCCGGTGGCGCTGCCGGATGTGAATGCGGCGCGCAGCCGGCATGGCCTGGCGCCGGTCGCAGACCTCATCGACCACATCGTGGCGGTACCGGACCTGTCGGTCACCCTGTTCCCCGAATGGTTCGCCCCGACCCAGCCGGACTGGCCGCAGCCCTTGGCACGCGGCGACTTTCCCCTGTACGACCCGACGCCGGATGCGCAACTGGCGCCCGGTATTGCCCGCTTCATCGAAGAGGGCACGCCGCCGGTCGTGTTCACGCCGGGTACCGGCAACCGCCAGGCCGCCCATTATTTCCGCTGCGCGCTGGACGCGTGCGCACGCCTCGGCCTGCGCGCGATCTTCCTGACGCCGCACCGCAAGCAGCTGCCGGTCCACCTGCCGTCGCCCGTGCTGTGGCAGGACTATGTGCCGCTGCGCGTCCTGCTGCCGCACGTCGCCGCGCTGGTGCATCACGGGGGCATCGGCACCACCGCCGAAGCACTGCGCGCGGGCACGCCGCAATTGGTCGTACCGCTGGCGCACGACCAATTCGACAATGCGGCGCGGGTGGACAGGCTCGGCGTGGGCGCCAGCCTGCACGCCGCGCGCCTGACACCAAGGCGTCTCACGGCCGCGCTGCGCCGGGTGGGCCGGGAAGACGTGGCCTTGCGCGCCAGGCAGGCCAGCGCCCGGTTCGACGGCCCGGACGGCCTGGCACAGCTATGCGACCGCCTGCTGACCCTTGCCGCCACGGGCTAGCACTATTGTTCGTGAGCGCACGGTCGGCGCGCCCGAGGCGCGCGACAATGGCGCATCGACCATGAGGATGGAATGGGCATGCGCAAACAAAATAAAAGGATGCTGGATGCCGACGATGGCGCGGTCGGCTACGTAAGGGTGCGCGGTGCGCGCGAGCACAACCTGAAGAACGTCGATGTCGACATCCCGCGCGGCGCGCTGGTGGTGTTCACCGGCGTGTCGGGTTCCGGTAAATCCTCGCTGGCCTTCGGCACGCTGTACGCGGAAGCCCAGCGGCGCTACCTGGAGTCGGTCTCGCCCTATGCGCGCCGCCTGTTCCACCAGATGCCGGTGCCGGAAGTCGACGAGATCGAAGGCCTGCCGCCGGCCGTCGCCCTGCAGCAGCAGCGCGGCTCGCCCACCGCGCGCTCCTCGGTCGGCAGCGTCAGCACCCTGTCCAATTCCCTGCGCATGCTGTACTCGCGCGCCGGCGACTATCCGCAAGGGCAGGAGCTGCTGTATGCCGAGTCGTTCTCGCCGAATACTCCGGAAGGCGCCTGCACCCAGTGCTCGGGCCTGGGCCGCGCGTATGAAGTGACCGAACAGTCGCTGGTGCCGGACGATACGCTCACCATCCGCGAGCGCGCAGTCGCCGCCTGGCCGCCGGCCTGGCATGGCCAGAACCTGCGCGACATCCTGGTGACCATGGGCTACGACGTCGATACCCCGTGGCGCGAGCTGCCGAAAAAGGACCGCGACTGGATCCTGTTCACCGACGAGACGCCGACCGTTCCCGTGTATGCCGGCCTCACGCCCAAGGAAACCAAGGCGGCGCTCAAGCGCAAGGAGACGCCCAGCTACCAGGGCACCTTCACCGGTGCGCGCCGCTACGTGCTGCAGACCTTTGCCAATACCGAGAGCGCGTCCATGAAAAAGCGCGTCGCGCGCTACATGGTCAGTACCGAATGCCCGCTGTGCCGCGGCAAGCGGCTGCGCCAGGAAGCACTGTCGGTGACCTTTGCCGGCATGGACATCACCGAGATGTCGCGCACGCCGCTGGCGCGGCTCAGTGAACTCATGAAGCCGTATGCGGCAGGCGAAGCCCTGAAGGACAAGCGCCGCGCCAGGGAGCATCCCGAGCAGATGATCGTCACTCAGCGCATCGCGCAGGACCTGTGCGCGCGCCTTGGCGTGCTGCTCGACCTGGGCCTGGGCTACCTGGCGCTGGAGCGCAGCACCCCGACCCTGTCGCCGGGCGAACTGCAGCGTCTGCGCCTGGCCACCCAGGTGCGCTCGAACCTGTTTGGCGTGGTGTACGTGCTGGACGAACCTTCGGCCGGCCTGCACCCGGCCGATACCGAGGCCCTGCTCGATGCGCTGGCCCAGTTGAAAAGCGCCGGCAACTCGCTGTTCGTGGTCGAGCATGCGCTGGACGTGATCCGCCAGGCCGACTGGATCGTCGATGTCGGCCCGGCCGCGGGCGAGAAGGGCGGCCAGGTGCTGTACAGCGGGGCGCCGGCCGGCCTGAAAGGCGTCGCGGCCTCGCAGACCCGCAGCTACCTGTTCGACGAATTGCCGCTGGCGCCGCGCACGCCGCGCGAACCGTCCGGCTGGCTGCGGCTGGAAGGGGTCAGCCGCAACAACCTTGACAAGCTCGACGCCGAATTCCCGCTCGGCGTGTTGAGCGCGGTGACCGGGGTCTCCGGTTCCGGCAAATCCAGCCTGGTCAGCCAGGTGCTGGTGGAGCTGGTGGCCGCGGCGCTCGGCCATGCAGCGCCGGAGCTGGAAGCAGGCGAGGGCGAGGAGCCCGGGCTGGAGCAGGAAGCAGCGCTGCCGCTGGAAGGGCGCATCGTCTCCGGCATGGAAGGCGTGCGGCGCATGGTGCGGGTCGACCAGAAGCCGATCGGCCGCACCCCGCGCTCGAACCTGGCCACCTATACCGGCCTGTTCGACGGCGTGCGCAAGCTGTTCGCGGCCACGCCGGACGCGAAGAAGCGCCGCTACGATGCCGGGCGCTTCTCGTTCAACGTGGCCAAGGGCCGCTGCGAGCACTGCGCCGGCGAAGGCTTCGTGATGGTCGAGCTGCTGTTCCTGCCCAGCGTGTATGCGCCATGCCCGACCTGCGAAGGCGCGCGCTACAACGCCAAGACGCTGGAAGTGACCTACCGCGGGCGCAACATCGCCCAGGTGCTGGGCATGACGGTGGGGGAGGCGATCGATTTCTTCGAGGGCGAGCCGCTGGTCGGGCGCGCGCTCGAAGTGCTGCGCGAAGTGGGGCTGGACTACCTGCGCCTGGGCCAGCCGGCCACCGAGCTGTCGGGCGGCGAGGCGCAGCGCATCAAGCTGGCATCGGAACTGCAGCGCGCCGGCCGCGGCAACACTCTGTACGTGCTGGACGAGCCGACCACGGGCCTGCACCCGCGCGACGCCGACCGCCTGGTGGTGCAGCTCAACCGCCTGGTCGACGCCGGCAATACGGTGATCGTGGTCGAGCACACGATGCGGGTGGTGGCCGGCTGCGACTGGGTGATCGACGTGGGACCGGGGGCGGGCGACAATGGCGGCACCGTGGTGTGCGCGGGGCCGCCTGCCGAGGTGGCGGAATGCAAGGCGAGCCGGACGGCGCCCTACCTGGCGGCGCACCTGGCCTGGCCGGCGCGCGGCCAGTGATACCTGCACGCAGGCGGAGAGTCGATTTCATCATGACAAGCTTTGTAGCAATTCGACTATCCAATTGTGCGAATGAAATTCGGTGCGTACGTTACACTTAGGATATTTTTCTCCTAACTTTTCCACGCGCATGCCCGGCTCAACCATCGACAATTCCCAGTTCCGCCGCATCCTGACCCGCAACGTCGCCTTGCCCCTGGCAATGAGCGTCGTGACGGCAATTGTCTTCGTCGGCATCATCGCCTACCTGATCAGTGTGCTGAACTGGGTCGAGCACTCCGAACGGGTGATCGGCAATGCCCAGGAGGTCAGCAAGCTCTCGGCCGAAATGGAGACCGGGCTGCGCGGCTATATGATCGCCGACGACGAAGCCTTCCTGTCGCCCTACATGCTGGCGCGGCGCCGCATGCAGGACGGCTTGCAGGACCTGGGGCGGCTGGTGGCGGACAATCCGGAGCAGAGCGACCGCGTGCGCCGCATCCAGTCGGTGCAGACCCAGTGGGAGCAGTTCGCCACCGAGATGATCGCCGTGCGCCGTGCGGACGGCGATTTCGTCGGGCCGGTGCGCGCCGGGCGCGGCAAGAGCCTTACCGACGACGTGCGCCGCACCTTCGAACAATTCCTCGATGTCGAGCGGCGCCTGCTGCAGGATCGTAACGAGCAGGCGCGCCGTGTGACGACCTGGTCTGTGGTGAGCTTCCTGCTGCTCAGCCTCCTGGTCGGCATCGGCCTGGCCCTGTTCGGGCGCCGCCAGCTCGTGTCCCTGTCGAATTCGTACCAGGAAACGCTCGAGCACGAAGCCGAGCACAATGCCCAGCTGCGCCACCAGGACTGGCTGCGCTCCGGCCAGACCGAGCTGGCTGCGCTGAGCACCGGCATCCATACGCTCGAGCCACTGGCCGATGCGGTGTTGCGCCAGGTGACCGGCTACCTCGATGGCGTGGTGGCAGCGATGTATTCGCACGGCGAGGACGGGGTGTTGCGCCGGATCGGCGCCTATGGCTTTGCCTTCGACGCGGCCGACGACGCGCAAGTGCTGATGCCGCGCGATTCGCTGGCCGGCCGCGCCGTGCTGGAAAACCGCATCGTGGTGCTGAAGGACCTGCCGCCCGGGTATATCAGGATCGCATCGAGCCTGGGCGAGGCGCCGCCGCGCGAACTCTTGATCGCGCCGGTCCACAACCACGGCAAGATCAAGGGCGTGATCGAAATCGGTTTCCTGCGCGAGGTGGCGGACCGCGACCGCGAATTCATGGCGCTGATCGCGCCTGCCGTCGGCGCCTCGATCGCGGCGGTGCTGTACCGCCTGCGCCTGCAGCATGCGCTGGAAGAGACCCAGACCCTGAACGAAGAACTGCAGGTGCAGCAGGAAGAGCTGCGCACCGCCAACGAGGAACTCGAAGAGCAGTCGCGCGCGCTGGAAGAATCGCAGTCGGCGCTGGAAGAATCGCAGTCGGCGCTGGAAAACCAGCAGTCGGAACTGCGCGCCACCAACGACCAGCTGGCCGAGCAGGCGCTCAACCTCGACATGAAGAACGCGGCCCTCACCGGCGCCCAGGAACAGCTGCGCGAGCGCGCGCTGGAGCTGGAACGCGCCAGCCGCTACAAATCCGAATTCCTCGCCAATATGTCGCACGAGCTGCGCACGCCGCTCAACAGTTCGCTGATCCTGGCCAAGCTCCTGTCCGACAACGTGCCCGGCAACCTGAACGAAGAGCAGGTGCGCTTCGCCCAGACCATCTACTCGGCCGGCAACGACCTGCTGCACCTGATCAACGACATCCTCGACATCTCGAAGGTCGAAGCCGGCAAGCTCGAACTGGTTCCCGAAGACGTGCCGCTGCGCCGCATGGTCGAGGGCATGTCCCGCAGCTTCGACCCGCTGGCGCGCCAGAAGGGGCTCGACTTTTCCGTGACGGTCGAGCCGAGCGTGCCGGCCACGATCGTCACCGACCGCCAGCGCGTCGAGCAGATCCTCAAGAACCTGATGTCGAACGCGGTCAAGTTCACCGATGCGGGCGCGGTCAGCATGAAGGTGTCGGTCACGCCCGAAGGCTGGGTGCAGTTCGCCGTGCGCGACTCGGGCATCGGCATCCCGCAGGAGCAGCAGGACAAGATCTTCGACGCCTTCCACCAGGCCGACGGCACCACCAGCCGCCGCTTCGGCGGCACCGGCCTCGGACTGTCGATCTCGCGCGACCTGACCAACCTGCTGGGCGGCAGCCTGACGGTGGCAAGCGTGCCGGGCGAGGGCAGCCTGTTCACCCTGAGCCTGCCGCGCAACGGCACCGTGCCGGCCAGCCCGCCGCCGGTGGTGCAGCCGGCCCAGGTCTTCCAGCCGGTCCAGCCGGTGGCCGTGCCTGCGGCCGCGCCGGCGCCCGATGCGGCGCCCGATACGGCGCCCGATACGGCGCCCGATGCGGCGCCGGCCGCCAGCTTCGCGGACGACCGCGACAAGCCGGCCGCGGGCACGCGTACCGTACTGGTGGTCGAGGACGACCCCGAGTTTGCCCGCATCCTGTTCGACCTGGCGCACGAACTCGACTACCGCTGCCTGGTGGCGCTCACCGCCGGCGAAGGCCTGGCGCTGGCCGGCGCCCAGAAGCCCGACGCCGTGCTGCTCGACGTGCGCCTGCCGGACGGCTCCGGCCTGTCGGTGCTGCAGCAACTGAAGGACAACCCCGCCACCCGCCACATCCCGGTGCACATCGTCTCGAGCATCGAGAACGGCGGCGAAGCCCTGCACCTGGGCGCGATCGGCTATGCCCTCAAACCCACCTCGCGCGAGCAGCTCGAAGACGTGTTCCGCAAGCTGCAGGAAAAATCGTCGCAGAAGATCAAGCGGGTGCTGCTGGTCGAGGACGACGAGCGCCAGCGCGACAGCGTGGTCAAGCTCATCGCCGACGCCGACGTGGAGATCAATGCGGTCGGCACCGGCAGCGAAGCCCTCGCGCTGCTGCAAAGCCAGGTCTACGACTGCATGATCATCGACCTGAAGCTGCCCGACATGCAGGGCAGGGAGCTGCTCGAGCGCATGTCGCAGGAAGAGCTGTGCTCCTTCCCGCCGGTGATCGTCTATACCGGCCGCAACCTGACGCGCGACGAAGAAGCCGAGCTGCTCAAGTATTCGCGCTCGATCATCATCAAGGGCGCGCGCTCGCCCGAGCGCCTGCTCGACGAAGTCACCCTGTTCCTGCACAAGGTGGAAAGCGAGCTGTCGTCCGAGCGCCAGAGCATGCTGAAAACCGTGCGCGGGCGCGACCGCGTGTTCGAAGGCCGCACCATCTTGCTGGTGGACGACGACGTGCGCAACGTGTTTGCGCTCACCAGCGCGCTCGAGTCGCGCGGCGCGAAAGTCGAAGTGGGCCGCAACGGCTTCGAAGCCATCGCCAAGCTCGACGAAGTGCCAAGCATCGACCTGGTGCTGATGGACGTGATGATGCCGGGGATGGACGGGCTGGAAGCGACGCGCCGCATCCGCGCCGACGGGCGCTTCGACCGCCTGCCGATCATCGCGATCACGGCCAAGGCGATGAAGGACGACCAGGAGCAGTGCCTGGCCGCCGGGGCCAACGATTACCTGGCCAAGCCGATCGACCTGAGCCGCCTGTATTCGCTGCTGCGGGTGTGGATGCCGGCACTGGAGCGGATTTGAGTATTCCCGACAACCTGCCGCCGGCGCCCCTGGTGCCGCCGGACGACTTCGACATCGAGCTCAAGATGCTGGTCGAGGCGGTCTACCTGAAGTACAACTATGACTTCCGGGACTATACCGGCGCCTCGCAGAAGCGCCGCATCCTGGTGGCGATGCGCGAGATGGATTGCGAGTCGGTGTCGAGCCTGCAGGCCAAGGTAATGCACCAGCCCGACGGCTTTGCCCAGCTGCTGCAATACCTGACCATTCCCGTGACCGAGATGTTCCGCGATCCGGAATACTGGGTCGCGATCCGCGAGCAGGTCGTGCCCTTCCTGAAGACCTACCCTTCGCTCAAGCTGTGGGTGGCCGGCTGCAGCACCGGCGAAGAAGTGTATTCGCTGGCGATTTTGCTGCAGGAAGAAGGCCTGCTCGAGCGCGCCATCATCTACGCCACCGACATCAATCCGGAATCGCTGGACGCGGCGCGGCGCGGAGTGTTCGCGCTCGAGCGCATGCGCCTGTACACCGAGAACTACCAGAAGGCCGGCGGCAAGGAAGCCTTTTCGGACTATTACACGGCGGCCTACGACGGAGCCCTGTTCAACCGCGCCCTGATCGAGAACGTGACCTTCGCCGACCACAGCCTGGCGACCGACAGCGTGTTCTCGGAAACCCATTTCGTCAGCTGCCGCAACGTGCTGATCTACTTCAACCGCCGCCTGCAGGACCGCGTGCTCGGGCTGTTCCACGAGTCGCTCTGCTATCGCGGCTTCCTGGGCCTGGGCAGCAAGGAAAGCATCGACTTCTCGGCCTACGCCGGCCGCTTCGACGTGCTGGCCAAGCGCGAGCGCCTGTTCCGCAAGGGGGCGCTGTGAGCATTCCCGCACAGGCGCGCGAAGCGCTGGCCGGCCGCCGCATCGAGCTGGTCGTCATCGGCGGCTCGGCCGGCGGGGTCGATGCGCTGGTCGGCCTGCTGCCGGCGCTGCCGGGGGGCTTCCGTTCGGCCGTGGTGTGCATCCTGCACGTGCCGGCCGACCGCGAAAGCCGGCTGGCCGAACTGTTCCACCTGCGTTCGGGCTTGCCGGCGCGCGAGGCGCGCGACAAGGAAACCGTCGCACCCGGCGTCATCTTCTTTGCCGGTTCGGGCTATCATCTGTCGGTGGAACGCGACCGGACCTTTTCCCTGAGCTGCGAACCCCCGGTGCAGTTCGCGCGCCCGGCGATCGACCTGTTGATGGAGTCCGCCGCCGACGCCTACGGCCCGGCGCTGGCCGGCATCCTGCTCACCGGCGCCAACCACGATGGCGCCGAGGGCATGCGCCGGATCCGCGAGCGCGGCGGGTTGACGGTGGTGCAGGAGCCAAGCGAGGCCCAGGCCAGCGCCATGCCGGTCGAGGCCATCCGGCGCTGTGCGCCGCATCTCGTGCTGCCCCTGTCCGGTATCCGGGCATTGCTTCCCCTGTTGGAGACCCCATGAGCGTCCATGACCCAAGCAAACTCCTGATCGTCGACGATTTGCCGGAAAACCTGCGCGCCCTCGACGCCCTGATCCGCGGCGAAGAGCGCCTCGTGTTCCAGGCGTCGTCGGGCGAGGCGGCGCTGGCGCTGATGCTCGAGCACGAGTTCGCGCTGGCCATCCTCGACGTGCAGATGCCGGACATGGACGGCTTCGAGCTGGCCGAGATGATGCGCTCCACCTCGCGCACCCGCGACATCCCGATCGTGTTCGTCTCGGCCGCCGGGCGCGAACTCAATTACGCCTTCAAGGGCTACGAGACCGGCGCGGTCGATTTTCTTTACAAGCCGCTCGACCCGGACGCCGTGCGCAGCAAGGTCAACGTGTTCGTCACGCTCGACCAGCAGCGCCGCGAGATGCGTCGCCAGATGGCCGCGCTCGAGCGCAGCCGCCAGGAGCAGGAAACCCTGCTGCGCGAACTGAACCAGACCCAGGAAGAGCTCCAGCGTTCGCTGCGCATGCGCGACGAATTCATGTCGCTGGTCGCGCACGAGCTGCGCACGCCGCTCAACACGCTGTTCCTGGAAACGCAGATGCGCAGCCTGCAGCTCAAGCGCGGCACCCTCGCCGCCGTCGGCCCCGAGCAGTTCGACGCGATGATCAAGCGCGACGAGCGCCAGATCAAGGCCATGATCCGCCTGATCGACGACATGCTCGACGTCTCGCGCATGCGCAGCGGCCAGCTCTCGATCCGCCCGGGCCAGGTCGAGCTCATGAATTTGCTCGAGCGGATCGTCAGCGATTTGTCGCTGCAGGCCGCGGCCACCGGCACCAGCCTGTCGCTGCGCGAGCACCATCCGGTCCAGGGCTGCTGGGACGAGTTCCGCATCGAGCAGGTGGTGGTGAATTTGCTGACCAATGCGATGCGCTACGGCGGCGGCGGGCCGGTCGAGGTCAGCGTGCAGTACAGCGAGGACACGGTGCGCATCGACGTGCGCGATGAGGGCAAGGGCATTTCTCCGGGCGACCTGGACCGCATCTTCGAGCCCTACGAACGGGGCGCGCGCAACGGCGAGCCGAAAGGGCTGGGCCTGGGACTGTACATCTCGCGCCAGCTGGCCATGTCGCATGGCGGGGAACTGCGCGTGACCAGCAAGCCGGGTGAAGGATCCACCTTTACCCTGGTGCTGCCTTGCTGCGAACAGACCGTGGCGGCCGCCACTGCCAGCGCCTAGACGGCCAGCTCTGGAGCAACCGGGACACCGGTTGCACGCCGCTGTCAATTCGTCCACACTGCACGACTTGTCGGTTCCCCGGCAATATGGTCTTAGTTTGACCTAGATCAAACTTGTTCGATAGTTAAAATCTATAACGCGTATCGAATCAATCAATTTCACAAAAGACGAGCAGAGCCGTACACTGGCGTCTATCAACTTTCAACCCTTAACAGGAGATTACATGTCCCTTATCAATACCCAGATCAAGCCATTCAAGGCAACCGCTTACGCCAATGGCAAGTTCATCGATCTGACCGAAGAAAACTTCAAGGGCACCTGGTCGGTTGTCATGTTCTACCCGGCCGACTTCACCTTCGTCTGCCCGACCGAACTGGAAGACCTGGCTGCATTCCAGCCTGAATTCGCAAAAATGGGCGTGAACGTGTACGGCGTGTCGACCGACAGCCACTTCGCACACAAGGCATGGCACGACACCTCGGACGCCATCAAGAAAGTCAACTACCCGCTGATCGGCGACCCGACGGGCACCCTGTCGCGCAATTTCGAAGTCATGATCGAAGAAGAAGGCATGGCGCTGCGCGGTACCTTCGTGATCAATCCTGAAGGCCAGATCAAGATCATGGAAGTGCACGACAACGGTATCGGCCGCGACGCATCGGAACTGATGCGCAAGGTCAAGGCTGCCCAGTACGTCGCATCGCACCCAGGCGAAGTCTGCCCGGCCAAGTGGACCGAAGGCGCTGAAACCCTGACCCCGTCGCTGGACCTGGTCGGCAAGATCTAAACCAGTAGTCGCGTAGTACCCTGCCGGGCCGCCGCGGCGGCCCGCTTGTTTTCCGACGTCCGATTCACTGCCATTCAAGGAACAACATCATGCTGGACGCAACCCTCAAGAAGCAATTGCAAGCCTATCTGGAAAAAGTGGTGCAGCCCATTGAGCTTGTTGCATCGCTGGATGATTCGCCGAAAGCGCGCGAAATGGATGAACTGCTCCGCGAAATCGCCGCGTTGAGCGACAAGATCACCGTGCGCCAGGACGGCAATGACGAGCGCAAGCCCTCGTTCGCCATCAACCGCGTCGGCACCGACATCGGCGTGCGCTTCGCCGGCATCCCGCTCGGCCACGAATTCTCGTCTCTGGTGCTGGCCCTGCTGCAGGTTGGCGGCCACCCGATCAAGCTCGACGCCGCCGTCGTCGAGCAGATCAAGAACCTGGAAGGCGACTACGTCTTCGAGACCTTCATCTCGCTGTCCTGCCACAACTGCCCGGAAGTCGTGCAGGCCCTGAACTCGATGGCGGTGATCAACCCGCGCATCAAGGTCGTCGCCATCGATGGCGGCGTGTTCAAGAGCGAAGTCGAAGCACGCCAGATCATGGCGGTGCCGATGATGTTCGTGAACGGCCAGCATTTCGGCCAGGGCCGCACCAGCGTGGAAGAAATCCTGGCCAAGATCGACACCAAGGCCGGCGCCCGCAAGGCGGAAGAACTGAACAAGAAAGACCCGTTCGACGTGCTGATCGTCGGCGGTGGGCCTGCCGGCGCGGCCGCGGCGATCTATGCCGCCCGCAAGGGCATCCGCACCGGCGTGCTGTCGGACCGCTTCGGCGGCCAGGTACTGGATACCCTCGCCATCGAGAATTTCGTGTCGATGAAGGAAACCGACGGTCCGAAGTTTGCCGTCGCCCTGGAAGAACACGTCAAGCACTACGAAGTCGACATCATGAATACCCAGCGCGCCAGCAAGCTGGTCGAGGGCAAGCTGATCGAGGTGCATACCGAGAGCGGCGCGGTGCTGCAGTCGAAGTCGGTGATCATCGCCACCGGCGCCCGCTGGCGCGAGATCAACGTGCCGGGCGAGAAGGAATACCGCAACAAGGGTGTCGCCTATTGCCCGCACTGCGACGGCCCGCTGTTCAAGGGCAAGCGCGTGGCGGTGATCGGCGGCGGCAACTCGGGCGTGGAAGCGGCGATCGACCTGGCCGGCATCGTCAAGAAAGTCACCCTGATCGAGTTCGGCGCGGAGCTGCGCGCCGATGCAGTCCTGCAGCGCAAGCTGTATTCGCTCAAGAACGTCACGGTGATCAAGTCGGCCCAGACGACCGAGGTCCATGGCGACGGCCAGATCGTCAACGGCCTGGCCTACAAGGACCGTAACAACGGCGAAACGCACCGCATCGACCTGGAGGGCGTGTTCGTGCAGATCGGCTTGATTCCGAACGCGGAGTGGCTCAAGGGCACGATGGACCTGTCGGCCCATGGCGAGATCGAAGTCGATGCACGCGGCATGACCTCGGTCCCGGGTGTGTTCGCGGCCGGCGACGTCACCACGGTGCCGTTCAAGCAGATCGTGATCGCGGTGGGCGAGGGTGCCAAGGCGTCGCTGGCTGCCTTCGACTACCTGATGCGACAGCCGGTGGAAGAAACGGTCCAGGAAGCCAAGGCAGCCTGAGAAAGCAGAACGGGCCGCAGGGCCCGTTCCTCCACAAACGAAAAACGCCAACCGCGTGGCCGCGGTCGGCGTTTTTTTGCTATGGTGCGTGCAGCGCCCGCCGCACGCGCCCGATCAGTGGAAAGCCACCATCATGGCGCCGCTCAGCGCTTCGGTTTCCAGCAGCAACCAGGTTGCTGCGCTGGCCAGCGCCAGGTGGACTGCGGTCCACGTCATGGGATTGTGGCGCGACATGATGTTCTCCTGATCGGTTGAATGTGTTGTTGATGGAGTCATCTTACGTCCCAAGCCCAGCGGTAACTATCGGTATAAACTCCGTGGACCTGTAGGAGTTTACGCTGTGACATTTTCACCACGCCTGTTAAGGGGCGCTCCTACGGTGGAGCTAGGCCCTGTCCTATAGTGTGCGCAGGGGGCGGGGACTACAGTCCTTAGCACCATGACAAGACTCGAACCCACCCTCCTGAACCGCGGACTGCTCGCCGCGCGCCGCACTTCCATCCAGCGCCTGCTCCGTTCGACCTTCGGGATCGAGCAATTGCGTGATGGCCAAAAAATGATTATCGATAGTGTCCTTGATGGAAAGGACACCCTGGCCATCATGCCGACGGGCGCCGGCAAGTCGCTGTGCTACCAGATTCCCGCCAAGATGCTCGAGGGGATGACCATCGTGGTCTCGCCCCTGATCTCGCTGATGAAGGACCAGCTCGAGAAGCTGGAAGAGCTCGGTATCCGCTCGGTGCAGGTCAACAGCACCCTGAATGCCGCCGACGAGGCCGCGGCGCTCGAGGCCATCGCCAACAATTCGTGCGAGATCGTGTTCTGCACACCGGAGCGGCTGGTCTCGCCCGAATTCATCGCCCTGCTCAACACCGTCAAGCTCGACATCGTCGTCATCGACGAGGCCCATTGCATTTCGCAATGGGGCCATGATTTCCGCACCGCCTACATCGGCCTGGGCAGCGCCATCGACGCACTCGGCAAGCCGCCGGTGCTGGCGTTGACCGCGACCGCCACCGACGAGGTCATCGCCGACATCGGCAAGCAGCTGGGCCGCAAGCTCAACGTCATCAACACCGGCATCTACCGGCCCAACCTGCACTACAACGTGGTGCAGGTGACCAACCGCCAGGACAAACTGACTCGGGCGCTGGAGCTGGTGCAGCAGTCCAGCGGCGTCGGCATTGTCTATGCCGCCACGGTCAAGGTGGCCGAGGAAATGCTGGCCGTGCTGGAAGAAGCCGGCGAGTCGGTCACGATCTACCACGGCAAGCTGACGGCGGCCGAGCGCAAGCAGAACCAGGACATGTTCATGAACGGCGAGCGGCGCGTCATGGTCGCCACCAATGCCTTCGGCATGGGCATCGACAAGAGCGATACCCGCTTCGTAATCCACCTGCAGATCCCGGCCAACCTCGAATCCTATTACCAGGAATCGGGCCGGGCAGGGCGTGACGGGCTCGACGCCCAGTGCACGCTGCTGTTCCTGCAGGACGACAAGCGCATCCAGCAATTCTTCCTGGTCAAGCACTACCCGTCCGCGGCCGAGCTGCAGACGGTGTACACGGTGGTGCAGGAACTGGCCGAAGAGGGCGCCGTCATCGCCGGGCGCCTGGAAGCGGCGCTGGAAGAAGCCGGCGAAGCCAAGCTCAAGGTATGCCTGAAGCTGCTCAAGGACGGCAAGCTGCTGCGCCAGAACCGCAAGCTCGAATTTCTACCGTCGAGCAAGGAACCGAAGCCCGGCATCTTCGAGGAGCTGGCCGGGGTCTATGTCCAGAAATCCGAACGGGACCGCGAGTCGCTCGAGCAAATGGTAGGCTATGCCGTAAGTGGCTTTTGCCGCTGGAAACTGCTGCTGGACTATTTTGGCGACGAGGTCGACGGCTTCGAGAAGTGCTGCAAATGCGATAACTGCCTCCACCCGCCGGCGCAATCGCTGACGGAAGGCATCGAGATCCGCGACGACGAGTTCGACCGCGAGCCGGCGCCCGAGCCGCTCAAGCCGCAGTACGAAGTGGGCGGGCGCGCAATGGCCGCGAAATATGGCGAAGGCACGGTCATTGCCGTGGCCGGCGACCAGGTGACGCTGGCCTTCGCGGACCAGGAAGAACCGCACACTTTCCTGGCCGAGTTCCTGCAGCCGTTGCAGGGTTCCCAAGCACAGCCGGCTTGAGCCGCGCCCCGGAGAGAAAGGACCGCATGGGAGACATGGTAGTCGTGCGCAAGGAAGGGCTGTATTGCGTGCCCGGCCAGTTCTATATCGACCCCTGGCGCCCGGTGGACCGGGCCGTGATCACGCACGCCCATGCCGACCATGCGCGGGTCGGCCATGGCCACTACCTGTCGACGTCCGCCGGCGTGAACGTGCTCAAGTCGCGCCTGGGCGGCGACATCCACATCGACGGCATCGAATACGGCGAGACGGTCACCCATAACGGCGTGGCCATCTCGCTGCACCCGGCCGGCCACGTGCTGGGATCGAGCCAGGTGCGCATGGAATGCGGCGGCGAAGTCTGGGTCGCCTCGGGCGACTACAAGGTCGAACCCGACAAGACCTGCGCGCCCTTCGAGCCGGTGGTGTGCGACACCTTCATTACCGAATCCACCTTCGGGCTGCCGATCTACCGCTGGGAGCCCGAGCAGCAGACCATCGACGAGATCAACGCCTGGTGGCGCAAGAACGCCGACGACGGGCGCTGCAGCGTGGTCTTTGCCTATGCCTTCGGCAAGGCCCAGCGCATCCTCTCGCGCCTGGACGCCTCCATCGGCCCGATCGTCTGCCATGGCGCAGTCGAGCCGCTCAACCGCGTCTACCGGGCCGGCGGGGTCGAGCTGCCCGAGACCGTGATGGTCAGCGACATCGACAAGGCGGCGCTGCGGCGCGCCATCGTGATCGCGCCGCCCTCGGCCGGCGGCTCGCCCTGGATGAAGCGCTTCGGCGACTACAGCGACTCGTTTGCCAGCGGCTGGATGCTGCTGCGCGGCGCGCGCCGCCGCCGCGGCGTGGACCGCGGCTTCGTGCTGTCCGACCACGCCGACTGGCCCGGCCTGATGAGCGCCATCAAGGCGACCGAGGCCGAACGCGTGATCGTCACCCACGGCTCGATTCCCACCATGGTGCGCTGGCTGTGCCAGAACGGGTTGGACGCCAAGGGCTTCGATACCGAATACGGGGACGAGGAGGAAGACGAGTCGGCGCCGCCGGGCGTTGGAACCGCGCCCACAGCAAAGGCGGAAGGGGAGCTTGAAGCGCCGGCGGGAGAGCCCGATGCGTGAATTCGCCCGCCTCTACGCCGAACTGGACGAAACCACCTCCACCACCCGCAAGCTCGACGCCCTGCAGCAGTATTTTTCCAACGCCGCGCCGGAAAACGCCGCCTGGGCCGTCTACTTCCTGGCCGGCGGCAAGCCGCGTCAGGCGGTGCCGACCAAGCTGCTGCGCCAGTACGCGATCGAATACGCGGGGCTGGACGACTGGCTGTTCGACGAGTCCTACCATGCGGTCGGCGACATGGCCGAAACCATCGCCCACATCCTGCCGCCGCCGAGCCGCCGCAGCGACGTCGGCCTGGCGCAGTGGATGGAAGAACGCATCGGCCCCTTGCGCGGCGCCGACCCCGGGACCATCCGCGAAGCGCTGTTCGCATCCTGGGATGAACTGGACTGGCGCGAGCGCTTCCTGTTCGTGAAGCTGATCGGCGGCGGTTTCCGGGTCGGCGTCTCGCGCCTCCTGGTCACGCGCGCGCTGGCGGCCATTGCCGCGGTGGACAGCAAGCTCATTGCCCAGCGCCTGATGGGCTGGACCGACAATTCGGTGCGGCCCACGGCCACCAGCTTCCTGCAGCTCATCGCCGAACAATCGGACGAAGAACACAAGCTGCGCGGCGGCCAGCCCTATCCCTTCTTCCTGGCGCACCAGCTTCAAGGCGACCCCGCAGCCTTGGGCGAAGTCGACGACTGGCAGGTCGAGTGGAAGTACGACGGCATCCGCGCCCAGCTGGTGCGGCGCGGCGGCCAGAACTACCTCTGGTCGCGCGGCGAAGACCTGATTACCGAGCGCTTCCCGGAACTGGCCGCCGTGCGTATCCCGGAAGGCACGGTGCTGGACGGCGAAGTGCTGATCTGGCAGCCCGGCTGCGACGCACCGGCGCCGTTCGCCGACCTGCAAAAGCGCATCGGCCGCAAGACGCTCAGCGCCAAGCTGCTGGGCGAACTGCCGGCAGTACTGTGCTGCTACGATCTGCTGGAATTCGGCGGCGTCGACCTGCGCGCGCTGCCCCAGCACGAGCGGCGCGCCCTGATGGAAACCGAGGTGGCCGCGGCCGAGTCGCCGCAGCTGCGCCCCTCGCCCGTCATCAAGGCCGACAGCTGGACCGAACTGGCGAGCCTGCGCGAGGAATCGCGCCAGCGCGGCGTCGAGGGCATGATGGTCAAGGCGCGCAGCGCGCAATACGGCGTGGGCCGCACCAAGGATGTCGGCACCTGGTGGAAGTGGAAGGTCGACCCCTACACCGTCGATGCGGTGCTGATCTACGCCCAGGCCGGCAGCGGGCGCCGCGCTTCGCTGTACACCGACTACACCTTCGCCGTGTGGGACGGCGAGGGCGAGGAGCGCAAGCTGGTGCCGTTTGCGAAAGCCTATTCCGGCCTGACCGATGCCGAGATCGCCCAGGTCGACAATGCCGTGCGCAAGACCACGATCGAGAAATTCGGGCCGGTGCGCTCGGTCAAACCCACGATGGTGTTCGAGCTCGGCTTCGAGGGCATCGCGCTCTCGACCCGCCACAAGGCCGGGGTCGCGGTGCGCTTCCCGCGCATCCTGCGCCGGCGCCAGGACAAGCCGGTCGACGAAGCCGATACCCTCGACACCCTGAAAGGCCTGCTGGCCGCAGCCAGTGCATGAGTAAAGCCAATCCTGTTACCGAACGCGTCGACGCCTGGTTCGCCGACAAAGGCTGGAAGGTCTTCCCCTTCCAGCGCAACGTCTGGAAGGCCGCGCTCAAGGGCGAATCGGGCTTGCTGCATGCGAATACGGGCGCGGGCAAGACCTTCGCCGTCTGGTTCGCGGCCCTGCAGCGCGCGGGCCTCAAGAGCGGGCGTCATACGGCCGGCCTGCGCGTGCTGTGGATCACCCCGATGCGCGCGCTGGCCGCCGACACCATGCGCGCGCTCGAAGAAACCGCGAGCCAGCTCATGCCCGAATGGGCCGTGGGCGCCCGCACCGGCGACACCGGTTCGGCCGAGCGTGCGCGCCAGACGCGCAAGATGCCGGCGACCCTGGTGACCACGCCCGAAAGCCTGTCCCTGATGCTCAGCCACGCAGCTGCCAGCGAGCAGTTCAAGCACCTCGACATGATCGTCATCGACGAATGGCACGAACTGATGGGCAGCAAGCGCGGCGTACAGGTGCAGCTGGCGCTGGCGCGGCTGCGCCACTGGCGCCCCGAATTGCTGGTCTGGGGCGTGTCGGCCACCATGGGCAACCTCGACCTGGCGCGCCAGGTGCTGCTGGGGGGCGACACCGGGGTGCTGGTCGAGGGCGACATGCGCAAGCAGATCCAGGTCGATTGCCTGATCCCCGAGAACGTGGCGCGCTTCCCCTGGGGCGGGCACATGGGCCTGCAGATGCTGCAGCCGGTGATCAAGGAGATCGAGCATTACAACGCGACCCTGGTGTTCACCAATACCCGCGCCCAGTCCGAGATCTGGTACCAGAACATCCTGGAGGCGCGGCCCGACTGGGCCGGCGTGATCGCGCTGCATCACGGCTCGCTCGACCGCGAGGTGCGCGAATGGGTGGAGCAGGGACTGAAAAAAGGCGAGTTGAAGGCCGTGATCTGCACCGCGAGCCTGGACCTCGGCGTGGACTTCTTGCCGGTCGAGCGTGTACTGCAGATCGGCAGCGCCAAGGGCATCGCGCGCCTGCTGCAGCGGGCCGGACGCAGCGGCCACGCGCCGGGGCGCATCTCGCGCGTGACCCTGGTGCCGACCAATAGCCTCGAATTGCTGGAAGCGGCCGGCGCGAAAAAAGCGGTGGCGGCGCGCCGCATCGAGGGCCGCTACGTGCCGAACAAGCCCTTCGACGTGCTGGTGCAGCACCTGGTGACGGTGGCGCTGGGCGGCGGCTTCGTGTCCAAGGACTTGTACGAAGAAGTAAGGCAGGCCTGGTCCTACCGCCACCTGGACGAGGAAGAGTGGCAGTGGGCGCTGGACTTCGTTGCGCGCGGCGGCCAGAGCCTGACGGTGTATCCGGAATACCGCCGCGTGCTGCCCGACGAGGAGGGCGTCTACCGGGTGCCGGACAGCGCCATCGGCCGGCGCCACCGCATGGGCATCGGCACCATCGTGTCGGACGCCTCGATCTCGGTGAAATACATGAGCGGGGGCCGCATCGGCAGCGTCGAGGAATCGTTCATCTCCCGCATGAAGCAGGGCGACCACTTCCTGTTCGGCGGGCGCATCCTCGAATTCATCCGGGTGCACGAGATGACGGCGTTTGTGAAACGCGCCACCGGCAGCCGCGGCGCGATCGCGCGCTGGGGCGGGGCCAAGATGCCGATGTCGTCGGAGCTGGCGGCTGCCGCATTGGAAGAACTGCGCCTGGCCTCCCAGGGCATCTACGACAGCCCGGAGATGGAAGCGATCCGCCCGCTGATCGAGATCCAGTGCCGCTGGTCGGCGCTGCCCTCGAGCGAGACCCTGGTGCTCGAGCACATGAAGAGCCGCGAAGGCTACCACCTGTTCGTCTACCCGTTCGCGGGACGCTCGGTGCACATGGGCCTGGCCTCGCTGTTCGCGTATCGGGTGGGGCGCATGCAGCCCTCGACCTTCTCGATCGCGATCAACGACTACGGCTTCGAGCTCATGAGCCCGGAGCCGGTCGACTGGCCGGGCATCTTCGAGTCCGGAGTGGGCGCGGAGGTGGACCTGTTTTCCACCGACTGCCTGCTCGAGGACGTGCTGGGCAGCCTGAACGCGACCCAGTTGTCGCAACAGCGCTTCCGCGAGGTGGCGCGCATCGCCGGCCTGATCTTCCAGGGCTATCCGGGCCAGCCGAAGTCGAACCGCCAGCTGCAGGCCTCGTCCTCGCTGTTCTTCGAGGTCTTCCGCAAGCACGACTCCGGCAACCTGCTGCTCACGCAAGCCCAGCGCGAAGTGCTGGAGCAGGAGCTGGAACTGACCCGGCTGCGCGAGACACTCGGCGAGCTGCATGGGCGGCGCGTGGCCTACCGCGAAGTCAAGCGCGCCACGCCCTTCGGCTTTGCGCTGATGGTCGAGCGCTTCCGCGAAAAGGTCAGCACCGAAAAGCTCAACGACCGTGTCGCGCGCATGGTGCGCGAACTGGAAAAAGCGGCGGCCGTATGAGCACCACGACAGGAACGACCAGCCTGAGGGTGGACATCGCCGGCGAGAGCATGCTGCTGCTGCCCGAGAAAGCCCTGTACTGGCCGGCCGAGAAGATGCTGGTCATCGCCGACATCCACTTCGGCAAGGCGGCGGCCTTCCGCGCGCTCGGGGTGCCGGTGCCGCGCGGGACCACCACCGAGAACCTGGCGGGGCTGGACGCGCTGATCGACGCGCATGGCGCGCGCCAGGTCGCCTTCCTCGGGGACTTCCTGCATGCGCGCGCCGCCCATGCCAGCGCCACCCAGCAGGCGATGCTGGCCTGGCGCGAGCGCCGGCGCGAGCTCGACCTGATCCTCGTGCGCGGCAACCACGACCGCCACGCGGGGGATCCGGCCAAGGCGCTCGGTATCGCGCTGGTGGACGAGCCGCATGCGCTCGGGCCCTTCGCGTTTTGCCACCACCCCGACCTCGACACGCCGGGCTATGCCCTGGCCGGCCACATCCATCCGGTCTATGTGCTGGCCACCCGTTTCGACGCGCTGCGCCTGCCGTGCTTCGTGGTCGGGCGCGAGCGCATGATCCTGCCTTCCTTCGGTTCCTTCACCGGCGGGCATGCGATCCGCCGCGAAGACGGGGACACCATCTATGTCACCTCCGGGGACGCCGTCCACTGCGTTCGTTAGCGAACGGACTCCTGCTGGGCCAGGGCGTACCTTGCACGTATTGACGTAGAAGCTCGTGCCTGCATTCAAAACGGAGGAAATATCATGCAATGTCGTAAACTGTTACAAGCCGTCTTCGCCACCCTCGTGGCATTCGGCCCCGTCGCCCTGGGCGGCGCCGCCGTCCAGGCCCAGCAATACCAAAACCGCGATGTTCGCGACAGCCGTGCCTATGGCCCGGTCATCAACGGCTTCAACGTCGAGGAAGTGCGCCGCCTGACGCCGGGCGTCGAGCTGCATTTCGACATGTACGGCAGCCCGGGCGGCAACGCCACCCTGCGCATCGACGGCGCCACCCGCAACCTGAACCTGACCGAAGTCGAGCCAGGCCAGTACACCGGCACCTATACCATCGGCACCCGCGACCGCATCACGGCCAGCAGCGGCGTCACCGCCAACCTGCGCCTGGGTAACCAGGTCGCCACCAGCCTGCTGAGCGAATCGGTGATGTCCGCCAACGCCCCGCGCGCCGACCGCCGCGGCCAGATCGCCTCGAACCTGGTAATCCAGCGCTTCGACGTGCAGGGCGCGCCGGATCTCGGCCCGGGCAACGAACTGCGCTTCATGGTCGTCGGCACGCCCGGCGCCCGCGTCGAAGTGGCGATCGCCGGCACCCGCGGCGTGTTCTTCCTGCCGGAAGTGCGTCCGGGCGAATACGAAGCCATCTACACGGTGCGCAACCGTGACGCCGTCACCCCGAACAGCCGCGTGACCGCCACCATTCGCGCCAACGGCCGCTACACCACTTCGGTGCTGGCCCGTCCGCTGCTGATGGAAACCCGCGGCGAGCAGGCGCGCGTGGCGCGTTACTGCACCAACTGCGCCACCGTGGAAGCGGTCAACGTGATCGAAGTGTCGGGTAACGGCAACTACCTGGGCACCGTCGGCGGCGCCGTGGTCGGCGGCCTGCTGGGCAACCAGGTCGGCAGCGGCAGCGGCCGCACGGCAGCCTCGGTGGCCGGCGCAGTGGCCGGCGGCCTGGCCGGACGCAACATCCAGCGCAACATGAACAAGGCCCAGCGCTTCGAGGTCGTGGTGCGCTATGCCAACGGCGGCACCCAGACCCTGCAGTACGAGAACGATCCGGGCTTCCGCCAGGGCGACCGCGTGCGCGTGAACGATAACGTGCTGGTGCGTGACCAGTAAATAGTCAAGCGGGGCGCTCGGCCGCCCAATGACGAAGGCCGGCTTCCTTGCGGGAGCCGGCCTTTTTATATGGATGGGAACTTCAGGCCGTGGCCAGCACCTGGCTGTCGCCGGCCTGGTCGAGCTCGGCCTTCTTGGCCGCGCCCTTGGTGCGCGAGCGCGAGGGCGGCAGGCGGCGCAGGGTCTTGAGCGCTTCGGCATCCTTGATGCCGATGGTGCGCTGGTCGACGGTGATCAGGCCGATTTCGTTGAAGGCCGACAGCGTGCGGCTGACGGTTTCCAGCGTGAGGCCCAGGTAGCTGCCGATCTCGTGGCGGGTCATGCGCAGGTTGAACAGCTTGCTGGAATAACCCATTGCGGCGAAGCGGTCGGCCAGCGAGACCAGGAAGCGGGCCACCCGGGCTTCGGCCGACAGGGCGCCGAGCATGCCGATCATGGTTTGCTCGCGCACCAGTTCGCGGCTCATGACGCCGTACATCATGTTTTCGAGTTCGGCGTGCACGCGGCCCAGGGCCGTGAGTTTCTTGAACGGCAGCAGGATCAGGTCGCAGTCCGACAGCGCGACGGCTTCGGACGCGTAGTGGCGGGTATGGATGCCGTCGACGCCGAGCATGTCGCCCTTCATCGGGAAGCTCAGCACCTGCTCGTTGCCGAATTCGTCGATCAGCACGGTCTTGAGGAAGCCCGAGTTGACGATGTAGAGGGTGTCGAAGGCCTGGCCGATGGTGTGGACGCGCTGGCCGGTCTTGAATTGCACGTGCTGGAACAGCAGTTCTTCGGAGGTGACCGACACGCTGGCGGGAATGCGCAGCAGGTCGCAGACTTCCTTGAGGTTGGACCAGAGACGTCCCTGGCGCTGGCGGCCAGCTTCCATGGGCGAGTGCAGGGTAGGCGTATTGACGTTGCGTTGTTCTGACGTTGGCTGGGACTGCATGCTCATCTCCAGGTGAAAAATCTTGGGTTTCAGGCGGCGACCACAGGGCGGAGACCCAACCGGCACTGTAGAGGCGGACCCCGCCGCAGGCTGGCTCACGCTGGGACTTGGATCGCAGGCAAGTCGAAACGTTGAATTCAGTATGCCAACACGAGTCCGGCACGGATATCAGCGACTACTGAATATGTAGGTAGGACGGATTACGGCTTTGTAGGAATCGTCTGACGCTCGACAGGAGCGTGAGAGGGAGAGGCAGGGGCGGAACAGGAAAAGCGGGGGAGGGGCAAGGGCGGGGCGCAGGCGGCGGTTTGCGCCGGACAGTGGCACAAAAACCGCGACCGCGTGTCTAAATCAGATGGTCCTACGCCTTCATCGGGGAGAGCAGGCGATGGGCGACTGCGTACTGCACCATTTCCGACAAGGACGTCATGCCCATCTTCTGCATGATGCGGGTCTTGTGGGTGCTGACCGTTTTCACGGATAAATGCAGGCCGTTCGCGATTTCCGTGATCGACTTGCCGCCGACAAGTAGCGAAAAGACCTCGAATTCGCGGTCCGACAGCTGTTTATGGAGCAATTGCTCATTCGGCGCCATGATATTCAGCGCCAGCTGCTCGGCCACTTCGGTACTAATATAAGGACGCCCCGAAGCCACCTTGCGGATCGCCCCCACCAGTTGCGTGCCCGCGCTCTCCTTGGTCAGGTAGCCCTGGGCGCCGGCGCGGATGGCGCGCACCGCGTATTGCTCTTCTTCGTGCATGGTCAGGATCAGGATAGCCAGCTTGGGCGCTTCGCTGCGCACCTGGCGGATCAGGTCGACCCCGCTGCGGCCCGGCATCGACAAATCGAGCAGCAGCAGGTCGAACCCGCCCTGGCGCACCTGGGCCAGCACTTCGAAGCCATTGGTGGCCTCGCCGGCAATCTCGATATCGGGCGCGCCGTCGAGGATGCGCTTGAGGCCCTCGCGCATGATGGTGTGGTCGTCGGCAATGACAATTCGGATCATAAATCACCCTTCCAGCGGGAGCGACAGTAAGCAAGCAAGGCTAACACAGTATGACAAGTCAAATTGTCATCGAATCTATCCGGGCCCTGGCGTCATTTCTGGGCCGGCTCGCTGATCAGGCGGTGCACCAGCACCGGCTTGGCCGTATGCGACAACACCTTGTTGGTGACGCTGCCCAGCAGCAGCTGGCCCCAGCCGCTGCGGCCGTGCGAGCCCATGAAGATCAGGTCGCAGCCTTCCTGCTCGGCGACGTCGACGATCTTCAGGGCCGCGGTATCGGAGAAGGCGGTCATGCAGGCATGCTTGAGGCTGGCGTCAGCGCACGAGCGCATGATTCTCCCCATGTAGTCCTCGCCCAGGCGGCGCATTTGCGCGATGTATTCTTCTTCGCTGGGGTAGGACGGAGGAATGATCTCTACATACACGGGGTATTGGTAATCGGGCGCGACAAACAGGGCCAGTACCTCGGCGCCCATCTGTTGCGCAAATTTGACACCGGCGCAGGCCGTATGCTGCGACACCGCCGAGCCGTCGGTAGTGATCAGGATTTTGCGGTACATGGTTGACTCCTCCAATGGCCACGCCATTCTGTGCTGTCCGGGACGTGGCGGCTATTGCGGGAACGCAAACTGTTGAGCTCGATCAAACATCAGGCCGCTTCCAGGCAGACAACAACTTCCAGGAATCCGGCTATCGCGATTACGAAAAACAACACCAACCTTGTGTAAACATTCAGGAACCGTGCATTTTGATTGTCGCGGAATTAAGATTCCTTGTCCATTTTGTTGCACTGCCCTCGCCGACATTTACCTACGGCAACCACGCTGCTACACTCCCGTGCAGACTCTTACCATCTGCCACCGCGCGCGTTTGCGCGGTCCGATGGCCGCAGCACCGACCGAATTGCAATGCTCATTGCGAACACAACACCATGGAGAAGCAGGGATTATGACCGACGCCGCTGACGATTTCGACGCACTATTCGAGGAAGTGGCGGCGCAGCGCGCCAGCGCGCCTGCCGCCGAACCTGCGCCCGCTGCCGCACCCGCCATCGACGAGGACGACCTCGAGTCGCTGTTCGACCAGGTCTCGTCCAGCGCCGCTCCGGTGGCCGCTGCCGCCCCGGCCCCGGCTGCCGCACCCGCCGCGGTCCAGGCCCCGGCCGGCGCTGCCGGCGAAGCAGAGCATGGCATGTTCGAACGCCTCGGCGGCATCGTGCGCCTGCTGCACGATTCGCTGCGCGAACTGGGCTACGACAAGGCGCTGACCGAAGCCTCGTCGGCCATCGTCGACGCCCAGGACCGCCTGGAATACGTCGCCACCCTGACCGAACAGGCCGCCAACAAGGTGCTCAACACCCTGGATGACGGCATGCCGGCCCAGGACCTGCTGTCGAAGCAGGCCAAGGACATGGAATCGCGCTGGGCCGATTTGTATTCCGGCAAGCTGAGCCTGGACGAATTCAAGGCCCTGGCCGGCGACTCGCGTCAGTTCGCCGCCACCGTGAACGAAGCGACCGAAGCCGAAAAGGCGCGCCTGCTCGAAATCATGATGGCCCAGGACTTCCAGGACATCACCGGCCAGCTGATCAAGAAAGTGGTCAAGATCACCCAGACCGTGGAATCGGAACTGGCGCAGCTGCTGCGCGACCACGCGCCGGCCGACCTGAAGGAAAAGCTGGCCAAGAAAGAAGCGCCGCCGCCACCGGCGCCGCTGATGTCGGGCCCGTCGGTGCCGGAGTCGGCACTGAATCAAGACAACGTTGACGACCTTCTCGCCGATCTGGGGTTCTAATGGACGATATGCTCAAGGACTTCGTCGTCGAGGCGATGGACCTTGCAGTCAATGTTGAAGAACATTTACTGCGCCTCGAACGCGATCCGGACAACAAGGAAACGCTCAATGCGGTCTTCCGCTCCTTCCACACGATCAAGGGCGGCGCCGGCTTCATGGGCCTGCCCGCGCTGGTCGCGGCCTGCCACCTGACCGAGAACCTGTTCGATGCCCTGCGCACCGGCCAGGCGCCGGTCACGCCGCTGGCGATCGAAGCGGCGCTCGAAGCCTCGGGCTTCGTGGCCGACCAGCTCAATGACCTGAACAACGGCACGCCGCCGGAAGGCCTGGCGCAAATGCCGGCCGCCCTCGAGCGCATCCTCACGGACGCGATCGAAGGCAAGGCGGCCGCCGCGCCTGCTCCGGCAGCTGCTGCAGCGCCGGCGCCTGCCGCTGTCGCCGCCGCCCCGGTTGCAGCGGCCGCGGCCCCGGTCGCCGCCGGCGACGATGGCCTGGACTGGACCGCAATGTACAACGCCGTGGTGCCGGCCAGCGCCGCCATCGCCGCCGGCTCCGCCGATGCCGCGCCGGCTGCCGTTCCCGCAGCCGCTGCACCGGCAGCGCAGGGCGAGGCCGCCGCGCCGGCACGCGCGGGCGGCTGGGATGGCGTCGACCGCCGCAGCGACAAGGTGGCCGATGCGCGCGCCGCAGCGGCCCCTGCGAAAGACGAAAGCATCCGCATCGATGCGGTCAAGCTCGACGCGCTGCTGGAAGTGGCGGGCGAGTCGGTGCAGGCCGCCAACCAGGCCGCCGTGCTGCTCGAGCGCCTGCAGCAGTTCAAGTTCGAGGGGCCTGCCGCCGCCCTGATGGCCACGCTGACCGAAACGCTGGAACGCGCCTCGCGCTATTCGGCCGAACTGCAGCGCGCCACGCTGGCGACCCGCATGCAGCCGGTGGGCCGCCTGTTCCAGAAATTCCCGCGCCTGGTGCGCGAGCTGGCCAAGGACCTCGGCAAGGACGTCGAGCTGACCATCGAAGGCGCCGAGACCGAAGTCGACCGCGTCGTGGTGGACAGCCTGTACGATCCGCTGGTGCACATGCTGCGCAACGCGCTCGACCACGGCGTCGAGTCGCCGGAAGAGCGCGTCGCCAACGGCAAGCCGGCCAAGGCCTTCATCTTGCTCAAAGCCTGGCAGGAAGCCAACAGCGTCATGATCGTGCTGCAGGACGACGGCAAGGGCATGGACCCGATCAAGCTGCGCAAGAAGGCGATCGACAAGGGCCTGATCGGCGAAAACGGCGCCCAGAGCGACGAAGACGCCTACCAGCTGGTGTTCCTGCCGGGCTTCTCGACCAAGGAAGTCGCCTCGTCGGTCTCGGGCCGCGGCGTGGGCATGGACGTGGTGAAGACGGCGGTGGAAAAGAACCGCGGCGCGATCCGCATCGATTCCTCGCTGGGCCACGGCACCAAGTTCGCGATCCGCCTGCCGATCGAACTGTCGATCGTGCCGACCATGCTGGTGTCGACCTCGAGCGCCTCGCTGGCGCTGCCGATGGCCGTCGTCGAGCGCGTGGTCGAGCTGCCGGAAGAGTTCCAGTGCGTCGGCGGCGCCCCGGTGCTGAAAGATCAGGGCCGCCCGCTGCCGGTGCGTTCGCTGGCCCTGGCGCTGGGTTACGAAGCCTGCTCGGAACGCGTGGGCATCGTCATCAACGCACCGCAGCCGTATATCCTGGCGGTGGAAGCGGTCGATGGCACGGCCGACCTGGTGATCAAGCCGATGACGGCCTTGAGCGTCGAAGGCATCACGGGTACCGCGCGTTCGGCCGAGGGCGAACTGGTGCTGGTGGTGGGCCTGTCCTTCCTGATGGATGGATGCCGCAGCAATTTGCGCGTGGCGGCATAAACCATTCTGACGCAGTGCGCCATGCGGGGCTTCCCCCGTAGTGTGACAAAAGCGCATACAAAAGCCTGTGCACGCCGCGCAGGCTTTTTTTATTTGCACGTTGAGTTGTCTATGCAAATTATATTTGCATGAGTTACCGTTGATTGGCAGAAAAATGCGCCGCCCCCTCTTGGTGCGGCAGTGCACAATTATGGCATAATCAAAATCCGGCCCCGCATCAGCGGAGCACGCTTACGGATTGACCATGCCAAAAACGCTCTACGACAAACTCTGGGATTCCCATGTCGTGCGTGCCGACCCTGACGGCACCACCGTCCTGTACATCGACCGCCACCTGGTGCACGAAGTGACCAGCCCCCAGGCCTTCGAAGGCCTGCGCGAAGCGGGACGCGGACTGTGGCGCACGTCCGCCAACCTGGCAGTGGCCGACCACAACGTGCCGACCACCGACCGCGCCCAGGGCATCCTGGATCCCACCTCGCGCCTGCAGGTCGAGACCCTGGACGGCAACGCCAGGAGCTTCGGCCTGACCTATTTCGACATGAACGACAAGCGCCAGGGCATCGTCCACGTGATCGGGCCGGAGCAGGGCGCCACCTTGCCCGGCATGACGGTGGTCTGCGGCGATTCGCACACCTCCACCCACGGCGCCTTCGGCTGCCTGGCGCACGGCATCGGCACCTCGGAAGTCGAGCACGTACTGGCCACCCAGACCCTGCTGGCCAAGAAATCGAGATCGATGCTGGTGCAGGTCGACGGCCTCCTGGGTCCGGGCGTGACTGCGAAGGACATCGTGCTGGCCGTGATCGGCGAAATCGGCACCGCCGGGGGCACCGGCTACGCCATCGAATTCGGCGGCTCGACCATCCGCGCGCTGTCGATGGAAGGGCGCATGACGGTCTGTAACATGGCGATCGAAGCGGGCGCCCGCGCCGGCATGGTCGCGGTGGACGACACCACGATCGACTACGTGAAGGGCCGCCCGTTCTCGCCGGCAGCCGAACAATGGGAGCAGGCCGTGGCCTACTGGCGCACCCTGCACTCGGACCAGGGCGCGGCTTTTGACACCGTCGTGACGCTCGATGCCTCGGCCATCCGCCCCCAGGTCACCTGGGGCACATCGCCGGAAATGGTCACCTCGGTCGACGGCCGCGTACCCGACCCGAGCCTGGAACCGGACGCCGTGCGCCGCGGCGCCATGGAAAAGGCGCTGGCCTACATGGACCTGGCGCCGAACACGCCGATCGAGAGAATCATGATCGACAAGGTCTTCATCGGCTCCTGCACCAATTCGCGCATTGAAGACCTGCGCGCCGCAGCCGACGTCGTGCGCGGCCGCCAGCGCGCGGCCAGCGTCAAGCTGGCCATGGTGGTGCCGGGCTCGGGCCTCGTGAAGGAGCAGGCCGAGCGCGAAGGACTGGACCGCATCTTCCTCGACGCCGGCTTCGAATGGCGCGAACCGGGCTGCTCGATGTGCCTGGCCATGAATGCCGACCGCCTCGAACCGGGCGAGCGCTGCGCCTCGACCTCGAACCGCAACTTCGAGGGACGCCAGGGGCAGGGCGGCCGCACCCACCTGGTCTCGCCCGCGATGGCGGCGGCGGCAGGAATCGCCGGCCACTTTGTCGACGTACGCGCACTCTGATGCGTTAATACCGTTTTAACCGTTCTATCAACACTGGATCATCATGAAAAAAGCAATCGCACTCGCAGCACTGGCAGCCTTCGTCCTCACCGGCTGCAACACCATCTCGGGCATTGGCCGGGACGTGCAGAAGGTCGGCCAGGTCGTCACCGGCGCCGGCGGCAAATAAGAAAACCAGCCCGCACGGGCACGATAAGGCAAGGCAGATGGACACATTCACCGTACACGCAGGACTGGTAGCGCCGCTCGACCGCGCCAATGTCGATACCGATGCCATCATCCCGAAGCAGTTCCTGAAGTCGATCCGCCGCACCGGCTTCGGCCCCAACCTGTTCGACGAATGGCGCTACCTCGACCACGGCGAGCCGGGCCAGGATTGTACGAACCGTCCGCTCAACCCGGACTTCGTGCTGAACCAGCCGCGTTACGCCGGGGCCTCGATCCTGCTGGCGCGCAAGAATTTCGGCTGCGGCTCCTCGCGCGAGCATGCGCCCTGGGCCCTGCAGCAGTACGGGTTTCGCGCCATCGTGGCGCCGAGCTTCGCCGACATCTTCTTCAATAACTGCTACAAGAGCGGCCTGCTGCCGATCGTGCTGGAAGAAAGCGCAGTCGAGGAGCTGTTCCAGGCAGTGGCGCGCACGCCGGGTTTCAGTCTGGTGGTCGACCTGGAGCAGCAGCTGGTGGGGAGCATCGACGGCAGCCTGTCCTACGGCTTCGCCATCGACGACTTCCGCAAATACTGCCTCTTGAACGGCCTGGACGACATCGGCCTGACCCTGCGCCATGCCGACGAGATCCGCGGCTTCGAACAACGTCACCTGGCGGCCCAGCCCTGGCTGGCCAACACGATCTGAAAGAGCCTGCATGAACATCGCAATCCTGCCGGGCGACGGTATCGGCCCCGAGATCATGAACGAGGCCGTGAAGGTGCTCGATGCGCTGGGCGAGCCCTTCGAAATGCAGGCCGCGCAAGTGGGCGGCGCCGGCTATGCCGCGCACGGCCACCCGCTGCCGGAATCGACCCTGACGCTGGCGAAACAGGCCGATGCGGTGCTGTTCGGGGCGGTGGGCGATTACCGGTACGACGCGCTCGAGCGCGCGCTGCGTCCCGAGCAGGCCATCCTCGGGCTGCGCCGCGAACTCGGGCTGTTCGCCAACCTGCGCCCGGCCATCCTGTATCCGGAATTGGCCGGCGCCTCGACCCTCAAGCCGGAAGTGGTCGCGGGCCTGGATATCCTGATCATCCGCGAGCTCACCGGCGACATCTATTTCGGCAAGCCGCGCGGCGTGCGCGAATGCCCGGACGGCCCGTTTGCGGGCCAGCGCGAAGGCTTCGACACCATGCGCTACGCCGAAGGCGAGATCCGCCGCATCGCCCACGTCGCCTTCCAGGCCGCGCGCAAACGGAGTCGCCGCGTGACCAGCGTCGACAAGGCCAATGTGCTGGAAACCTTCCAGTTCTGGCGCGACATCGTTACCGAGGTCCACCGGGAATACCCGGACGTCGAGCTCGAGCACATGTATGTCGATAACGCCGCCATGCAGCTGGTGCGCGCGCCGAAAAAATTCGACGTGCTCGTTACCGGCAACATGTTCGGCGACATCCTGTCCGATGCCGCCGCCATGCTGACCGGTTCGATCGGCATGCTGCCCTCGGCTTCGCTGGACGCCAACAACAAGGGCCTGTACGAGCCTTCGCACGGCTCGGCGCCCGACATCGCGGGCAAGGGCGTGGCCAATCCGCTGGCGACCATCTTGTCCGCCGCGATGATGCTGCGCTTTACGTTCGGGCGCGTGGAGCAGGCCGAGCGCATCGAGGCCGCCGTCAAGCGCGTGCTGGCGCAGGGCCTGCGCACCCCCGACATTTTCGAGGCCGGCACCCAGCGGGTCGGCACCCGCGAGATGGGCGACGCGGTGGTCGCTGCCCTCCGGTAAAATATTCGCAAAATTTTCATACCTGAGAGAGAACAATGACTTTAGTAGGCCTGGTAGGTTGGCGCGGCATGGTGGGTTCGGTCCTGATGCAGCGCATGCAGGAGGAGGGCGATTTCGACCACATCGAGCCGGTGTTCTTCACCACCTCGAACCCGGGCGGCGCGGCCCCGAGCATGGCCAGGAACGAAACCACCCTGAAGAGCGCCAGCGACATCGCCGAACTCTCCAAATGCGAGATCATCATTTCCTGCCAGGGCGGCGACTACACCAGCGAAGTCTTCCCCCAACTGCGCGCGAGCGGCTGGAACGGCTACTGGATCGACGCCGCCTCGACCCTGCGCATGAACGAGGACGCCGTCATCGTGCTCGACCCGGTCAACCAGGACGTGATCAAGAACGCCATGTCGCGCGGCGTGAAGAACTACATTGGCGGCAACTGCACCGTGTCGTGCATGCTGATCGGCCTGGGCGGCCTGTTCGAGCAGGGCCTGGTCGAGTGGATGACGTCCATGACCTACCAGGCCGCGTCCGGCGGCGGCGCCCAGCACATGCGCGAGCTCCTCACCCAGTTCGGCACCATCAACGGCGCCGTCAAGCCGCTGCTGGACAATCCGGCCTCGGCAATCCTGGAAATCGACCGCACCGTGCTGGCCACCCAGCATGGACTCTCCGGCGAAGAAACGAAGCAGTTCGGCGTGCCGCTGGCCGGCAACCTGATTCCGTGGATCGACAAGGACCTGGGCAATGGCCAGTCCAAGGAAGAATGGAAGGCCGGCGCCGAGACCAACAAGATCCTCGGCCGCGGCGAGGGTTTCGGCACGCGCGCGATTCCGGTGGACGGCCTGTGCGTGCGCATCGGCGCCATGCGCTGCCATTCGCAGGCCCTGACCATCAAGCTCACGAAAGACGTGCCCCTGGATGAGATCAACGACATCATCGCCTCGCACAACCAGTGGGTGAAGGTGGTGCCGAACACGCGCGAAGCCTCGATGCGCGAGCTGTCGCCGGCTGCCGTGACCGGTGGCCTGGGCATCCCGGTGGGACGCTTGCGCAAGATGTCGATGGGCGGCGACTACCTGTCGGCCTTTACGGTGGGCGACCAGCTGCTGTGGGGCGCGGCCGAACCGCTGCGCCGCATGCTGCGCATCGTGCTGGACAAGTAAAACCCGGTGCGGGACGGGCCCCGGCCCGTCCTGCCGCTACCCAAGCGGGGCATGTTGGCAGCTTTGCCAAACCTCCTGCAAGAATGCCAAGAGCTGGTAATCAAACGCTATCGAAATTGGCCCGTGGGGGTGGTTCTGGCCACACATGATCCCCTGCTGCGCGATGGATGTGCGCAGGATGCTTGCATGCTCCAAAGCATGGTGTTATGTTGAGACTCCCCGGGCGTTTCTTGCTCAGAGCCAACTATCTTCACTGCCAAATATGTCATTTTCCCATCGTCCTCCGCTCATGGCATTCGCGCTGAAAACAGTCACCGCGGCAGTCGCCAGTGCCGTGCTCCTGTCGCCTGTCGCCGCGGCCGCCGGCCTCGGCAAACTGACGGTATTGTCGGCCCTCGGCCAGCCGCTGCGCGCCGAGATCGAACTGACGACCACGGCGGGCGAAGACGCATCCAGCCTGGCAGTGAAACTGGCCTCGCCGGAAGCCTTCCGCGCGGCCAATATCGAATTCAATCCGGCGCTGCTGTCGCTGCGCTTCAACGTCGAGAACCGCGCCGGCCGCCAGTTCATCCGCCTGAGCTCGACCCAGCCGCTGAACGAGCCTTTTGTCGACATGCTGCTCGAGCTGTCGTGGAGTAACGGTCGCCTGGTGCGCGAATACACCTTCCTGCTCGACCCGGCCGAGCTGCGCGCCACCCAGCCGGCCCAGGTGGCCGCCGAGGCCCAGCGCCCGGCCGCCGCAGCCGCCGCAACCGCAACCGCAGCCGCAGCTGCCGCCCAGCCGCGCGCGGCCACGCCGCCGCCGGCCGCCCCGGTGCAGGAGCCGCGCCGCGAGACGGCTGCGCCAAGCCCACGCGCGACGCCGGCCGTCGATGCGCCGTCGAGCTACCGGGTGCGCCCGGGCGACACCCTGAGCAAGATCGCGACCCGGCTCAAGCCGGCCGACATCTCGCTCGACATGATGCTGGTGTCGCTCTACCGCGCCAATCCGGACGCCTTCATCGGCAACAACATGAACCGCCTGAAATCGGGCCAGATCCTGAGCGTGCCGGATGCCGGCGCGCTGCGCGGCAGCGGCGAAGGCGAGGCCAACGCCGTCGTCGTGGCCCATGCCGCCGATTTCAACGCCTACCGCAACAAGCTCGCCGGCCAGGTGGCCAGCGCCGCGCCGCAGCGCACGCCGCAGGCCGGCCAGAGCGCGGCCGGCAAGATCACCGCCAAGGTCGAGGAACGCGCGACCGCCGCCAACGAATCGCAGGACCAGCTGCGCCTGTCGAAGGCGACCCAGGCCACCGCCGGGGCCGCCGGCGATACCGCGAGCGCCGAAGACCGCATCGCGCGCGAGCGCGAACTGGCGCTGGCCCAGGCCAGGGTCAAGGAACTCGAGCGCAATGTCAGCGAGCTGGAAACGCTGATGACGGTCAAGAGCCGCACCGGTACCGACACCCAGAATGCCGCGGCAGCCGGCGCTGCCGGCACTGCCGCCGGAGCAGCGGCAGGCGCCGCCGCCGGCAAGACCGTCGAGGCGACGGCGGCGCCGGTGGCCAAGCCGGCCGACAAGGCCGCTGCCAAGCCGAAGAAAAAGGTCAAGGCCGAAGAAAAGACCCTGGCCGACACGCTGATGGACAACATCAACCTGGTTGCCGCCGGCGCTGCCGTGCTGCTGCTGGGCGCCTTCGGGCTGTCGCGCCGCAAGAAGAAGAAAGACAACGAACGCATCCTGGACGCCGAGCCCTCGGTGCTGGGCGTGCCGACCAAGGCTGCGCATTCGCTGTACGCCGAAGCGGGCGGCCAGAGCGTCGATACCAGCAACAGCGTGTTCAATTCCAGCTTCGCGCCGTCGGCGTCGCAGCTGGACACGAACGAAGTCGATCCGGTCGCCGAAGCCGACGTCTATATCGCCTACGGCCGCGACGCCCAGGCCGAAGAGATCCTGAAGGAAGCGCTGCGCAATCATCCGGAGCGCCATGCGGTGCGCCTCAAGCTCCTCGAAATCTACGCCGCGCGCAAGGATACGCGTGCGTTTGAGAGCCAGGCCAACGAACTGTCGGGCATCACCCGCCGCCAGGGCGACGAATGGGCGCAGGCGGCGGCGCTGGGCCAGAGCATCGATCCATCCAACCCGCTGTATGCCAGCGCCGGCGGCGCGGCGCCCGTGGCGCACGTGCCGAGCCCGCAGGAACGCGACCAGCAGTCGCTGCTCTCGCAGCAGCTGGAAGATTCGTTCCGCAGCAGCGGGCCGGCATCGGGCTTCGGCGCCGGCGCGGTATCCGGCGCGGCAGCCGGTGCGCTGGCCGGCGGCGCGGCCTATGCCGCCATGGACCACGACCAGGATGCCACCGCAGTCCCGGCGGCGAGCCCCGTGGCCGCGCAGCGCGCCGAAGACAATGCGCTCGATTTCGACCTGGGCGGCCTGAGTTTCGAGCCGGTGACCAGCAGCGAGCCGATCGCCATGGGCGGCCCCTATTCCGCGCAGCAGGACGAGACCGCCGTGCCCGACCTCGACTTCGCGCTCGATCCGGTCACCCCGGCCGACATCACGGCGGCCCCGGCCCCCGCATCGGAAGAGCCCTTCGACATGGCCTTCGACATGAGCTTCGGCGAGCCGGACGCGCCACAAGGGCAAGCTGGCCAGCCGTCGATGACTGCGCCGGGCGCGGACGTCGACATGGCCGGCCTGGCCGCAGAATTCGACCTGCCGCCGCTGCCTGCCGTCACCGAAGAGGACGTGCCGATGGCCGCGTCCCAGGCGGCGCCGGCTGCCAATGCGGATCCCTTGTTCGACCTTGACATGATGGACTTCGGCATGCCGGCCACCCCGGCCGCGCCGGCTGCCGTGGCCGAGGCGACGCCTTTCCATGACGAGGTGCCAGCGATCATCGCGGCCCCGGCGCCATCGGGTGCGTCGGGCGTTGCGGACGATCCGCTGTTCGACCTCGACACCATGGACTTCGGCAGCCCGTCCGACTATGCCCAGGCTGCGCCTGTCCCAAGCCCGGCCCCGGTCGAGCCTTTCGAATTCGACGCGCCGCCGGCCGCCGCCCAGCCACAGGAAGCGGCGCAGTCCTTCGACCAGCAGTTCGCGGCCGATGACGATCCGTTCGCGCTGCCGGACCTGCCGATGGCCGCGCCCGCCGCGCCCGCGCCATCCTTCGACCTGACCGATATCGACCTCGACCTGCCGGCGTCCAGCGATGCCGCGGTGGCCGACGCCGCCTTGCCCGAGCCGGGCGAAGCCCTGGCCGGCGGAGCGATGTCGCCCGAGCACATGGAAATGGAAACCAAGCTCGATCTGGCCATTGCCTACCAGGAGATCGGCGACAAGGAAGGCGCGCGCGAGCTGCTCGACGAAGTCATCAAGGGCGGCAGCAGCGCACAGGTGAGCAAGGCCAGCTCGATGCGCTCCCTGCTCGCGTGAGGCGCATTGCACTAGGTCTCCAGTACGTCGGCACGGGCTGGAACGGTTACCAGAAACAGCCCGACCGGAACACCGTCCAGGACCGGCTCGAGATGGCGCTCGAGAAGTTCGCCTGCACGCCGCTGGCCACGACCTGCGCCGGCCGCACCGACGCCGGCGTGCACGGCCTGGAGCAGGTCATCCACTTCGACACGGAACTCGACCGCGCCACCCAGAGCTGGGTGCGCGGCGTGAACACCTTCCTGCCCGATTCGATCGCCGTACGCTGGGCCCACGAGACCCTGCCGGAACTCGACGGCCTGGAATTCCACGCCCGCTTCTCGGCGCGCGCGCGCACCTATCACTACGTGCTCTACAACCACCCGACCCCGTCTGCGCTGCTGGCCGGCCGTGCCGGGTGGGTATTTCGCCCGCTCGACCTGGACGCCATGCGCGAGGCGGCGCGCCACCTGGTGGGCGAGCACGATTTCTCGGCCTTCCGCGCCGCCAGCTGCCAGGCCAATACCCCGGTCAAGCTGATGCACGAAGTCGCCATCCAGCGCTACGGCGACGTGATCGTCTTCACCGTGCGCGCCAGCGCCTTCCTGCACCACATGGTGCGCAACATCGTCGGCTCGCTGGTTTATGTGGGCACCGGGCGTCACCAGCCCGGCTGGATGGCCGAGGTGCTGGCCAGCCGCTCGCGCGACGTCGCCGCGCCCACCTTCATGCCGGACGGCCTGTACCTGGCCAAAATCGATTACGATCCACGCTGGGGACTGCCGCAAGAGGCAGTGTCTCCGCTACCCTGGCTCTGAGCGTCCAACAAAACCTCCATGGCGGCGTTGCATCGTCTTGCCGTACTAAAGTACTGCCTTCGACGAAGCGCCTTGCCCTGAAGGCTTTGTTGAACGCTCGTTTAACGTAGGATCGCCATGCAACGCACCCGTATCAAAATCTGCGGCATCACCCGCGAGGAAGACCTGCGCGCGGCCGTCGCCGCCGGCGCCGATGCGCTGGGCTTCGTGTTCTACCCGAAGAGCCCGCGCTATGTGACGCCCGAGCGGGCAGGGGAGCTGTGCGCCGCGCTGCCGCCCTATGTGAGCGCAGTGGCGCTGTTCGTCAACGCGACCATCGACGAGGTACGGGCGGTGGCGGCGCATGGCCCGCTGTCGCTCATCCAGTTCCATGGCGACGAAACGGCCGAGCAATGCGCGGCATTGGCGGCGGCCGTGCAGCGCCCCTTTGTCCGCGTCTTCCGGGTGCGGCCGGACACGACTCCGGACGAACTGCTAGAATACGAGCGTGCATACCGCGCCGCCAGCACCTGGTATTCGGGCCTCCTGCTCGATACCTGGGTCGATGCCTACGGCGGCACAGGAAAGGTTTTCGATTGGTCTCTCATTCCAAAAGAGCTCGCGCCTCGGGTCGTTTTGAGTGGTGGCTTGAGCGTACAAAACGCGACTGACGCGGTGGTACGTGTTCGTCCCTTCGCGGTCGACGTCAGCAGTGGCGTCGAAGCGCAGAAGGGCATCAAGGATGCCCGCAAGCTCGCCGACTTCATCGAGGCGGTGCGGGCGGCCGACGCCACCATTTCGAGTGAGACATCCCATGAAAGAACTGCCTAGCCGCGGCACCGCCGCCCTGTTCAAGAACAACGCGTACCAGCTGCCCGACACCTCGGGGCACTTCGGCCCCTATGGCGGCAGCTTCGTCGCCGAAACCCTGTCGCATGCATTGGCCGAGCTGAACGAGGCCTACGCACGCTATTCCCAAGACCCCGAGTTCCTCGACGAATTCCGCTACGAGCTGGCGCATTTCGTCGGCCGTCCCTCGCCCGTCTACCACGCGCGCCGCTTCTCCGAGCAGGCCGGCGGCGCCCAGATCTTCTTCAAGCGCGAAGACCTGAACCACACCGGCGCGCACAAGATCAACAACGTGATCGGCCAGGCCCTGCTGGCGCGCCGCATGGGTAAGAAGCGCATCATCGCCGAAACCGGCGCCGGCCAGCACGGCGTGGCCACCGCCACCATCTGCGCGCGCTTCGGCATGGAGTGCGTGGTCTACATGGGCAGCGAAGACGTCAAGCGCCAGGCGCAGAACGTCTACCGCATGAAGCTGCTGGGGGCGACCGTGGTGCCGGTGGAATCGGGCTCCAAGACCCTGAAGGATGCGCTCAACGAGGCGATGCGCGACTGGGTCACCAATATCGAACATACCTTCTACATCATCGGCACGGTGGCAGGGCCGCACCCGTATCCGATGATGGTGCGTGATTTCCAGTCGGTGATCGGCGAGGAATGCCGCGTGCAGATGCCGGCCATGACCGGCCGGCAGCCCGACTACGTGCTGGCCTGCGTCGGCGGCGGCTCCAACGCCATGGGCATCTTCTATCCCTACATCGACGAGCCGGGTGTCAAACTGGTCGGCGTCGAGCCGGCTGGCGAGGGGATCGAGACGGGCAAGCATGCGGCTTCCCTGAGCGCCGGCGTGCCGGGCGTCCTGCACGGCAACCGCACCTATCTGCTGCAGGATGCGAACGGCCAGATCATCGAGACCCATTCGGTGTCCGCCGGCCTGGATTATCCGGGCGTGGGGCCCGAGCATGCGTGGCTGAAGGACACGCTGCGCGCCGAGTACGTGTCGATCACCGACGACGAGGCGCTGCAGGCGTTCCACGACTGCTGCCGCATCGAGGGAATCATTCCGGCGCTGGAATCCTCGCATGCGATCGCGTATGCGGTGAAGCTGGCCGCCACGCTGCCGCAGGACCAGCTCATCCTGGTCAATTTGTCGGGCCGCGGCGACAAGGACATGCACACGGTGGCGCAAAGGATGGGGCTCGATTTCGGCTGAACCGTTTCAGCCTGTCGTTCCTCTCCCTTCGTGAAACCCATTGAAAGAACCGCATGTCCCGTATCGAATCGACCTTTGCTGCGCTCAAGGCGCAGGACAAGACCGGCCTGGTCACCTTCATCACCGCCGGCGACCCGGCGCCCGAACTGACCGTACCCTTGATGCACGCCCTGGTGGAGGGCGGCGCCAACGTGCTGGAACTGGGCGTTCCGTTTTCCGACCCGATGGCCGAGGGCCCGGTCATCCAGCGCGCCTGCGAGCGCGCCCTGAAGTTCGGCATCGGCCTGACCGACGTCCTGGCCTTCGTGCGTGAATTCCGCCAGACGGACAGCACCACCCCGGTGGTCCTGATGGGCTACGCCAACCCGATCGAGCGTATCGGTCCCGACAACTTCATTCGCCTCGCGAAAGAAGCCGGCGCCGACGGCGCCATCGTCGTCGACTACCCGCCGGAAGAGTGCGCGTCGTTTGCCGAAGCGATGCGTGCAAACGGCCTGGACCTGATCTTCCTGCTCGCACCCACCTCGACCACGGCGCGGGTACAGCAGGTGGCGCAATATGGCAGCGGCTTTAGCTACTACGTCTCGCTCAAAGGCGTCACCGGCGCCGGCACCATCGACACGGAAGAGGTGGCGCGCCGCGTCGCCGCCATCCGCGAGCACGTCAAGCTGCCGATCGGCGTCGGCTTCGGCATCCGCGACGGCGCCACCGCCCGGGCCGTGGCCGAAGTGGCCGACGCGGTGGTGATCGGCAGCCGCATCATCCAGGAACTCGAATCGGTGCCGAAAGACCAGGCCATCGACGCCGTCCGCGCCTTCACGACCACCATCCGCACCGCCCTCGACGCTTGACCCTGGGGTCAGAGTCGAATTTTCGGGAAACTTTCAAAAATTTCCTGCAATTCGACTCTGACCCTCATGCATTAGCACTCCAGCGCACCTGCTGATAATTAGGGTCAGAGTCGAATTATTGGGAAACTTTATAAAGTTGCTCAACAATTTGACTCTGACCCTCATTATTTTGGCGAAGCGCTTTCGGTCGAACAATTGCTTTGTCTCATAGTCACGCTTGTGCAAAGCCGCACCTTTGCCGGGAAGCGTGCCTTACATTGTCTGGGTATTTCCACCATTCAACAGAGAGGACCAGATGATCAAAAAACAGGTTGTGAACGTCTCCATTGCCCAGTCATCCAAAGTCATTGCAGCCTTGTACCTGGTCATATCGATTCCCGTCGTCCTTGTTCTGGCAGCGATAGCACTGGTGAGCGGGCAGTGGTCATCCCTGGTCTTCCTGATCTTCCTGCCGCTGCTTTACGCTGCCGGTGCTTTCCTTGGCACCGCATTGCTATATAACCTGGTTGCCAGGCGGGTCGGCGGACTGGAATTCACGACAAGCGAGATAGCCGAGCGGGTGTAAGCGCTGCCGCAGCCGCCTCAGAAGGCCAGGACGTAATCAGGACGTAATTAGGGTCAGAGTCGAATTATCGGGAAAAATTGAAAAGTTTCCTGTAATTCGACTCTGACCCTCATTATTTTGCAACATCGCTGCCGCCCAGCAATTAGGGTCAGAGTCGAATTGTGGGAAATTCCAGGAAATTGCTCAACAATTTGACTCTGACCCCAAGGAGAAGGGAAGTGATGTCAGTATGCTAATTGGCAGGGCGACATGATTCGACAAGCGGGTTCCGAGCGGCTACACTACCGCCACCTCGAAGAACTGCCGCAAGGAGAAAAAGATGAGTTGGCTAGAAAAACTGCTGCCCCCACGGATCCAGCGCTCCGATGCCGCCAACCGCAAGACCATGCCCGAAGGGCTGTGGGTCAAGTGCCCCTCGTGCGAAGCGGTGCTGTACCGTGCCGATTTGGAGTCGAACCTGCATGTGTGCCCGAAGTGCGATCACCACATGCGCATCCGCGCGCGCGAGCGCCTCGATGGGCTGCTCGATGCGGAAGGCCGCTATGAAATCGGCCAGGAAACCCTGCCGGTCGATACCCTGAAGTTCAAGGACAGCAAGAAATACCCGGACCGCCTGAAGTCGGCCATGGAAGCCACCGGCGAAACCGATGCGCTGATCGTCCAGGGCGGCTCCATCATGAGCCTGCCGGTGGTGGTCGCCTGTTTCGAATTCGAATTCATGGGCGGCTCGATGGGCTCGGTCGTCGGCGAGCGTTTCGTGCGCGGCGCCCAGGTGGCGCTCGAGCAGAAGGTTCCCTTCATCTGCATCACCGCCACCGGCGGCGCGCGCATGCAGGAAGGCCTGCTGTCGCTGCTGCAGATGGCCAAGACCACATCGATGCTGACCAAGCTGTCGGAAAAGAAGCTGCCGTTCATCAGCGTGCTGACCGACCCGACCATGGGCGGCGTGTCGGCCTCGTTCGCCTTCATGGGCGACGTCGTGATCGCCGAACCGAAGGCGCTGATCGGCTTTGCCGGCCCGCGCGTGATCGAGAACACCGTGCGCGAGAAGCTGCCGGAAGGCTTCCAGCGCGCCGAGTTCCTGGTCCAGAAGGGCGCCGTCGACATGATCGTCGATCGCCGCAAGATGCGCGAAGAAATCGCGCGCCTGCTGGCCCTGCTGCAGAACCAGGCAGTCGAAGTCCTCGCCTGAACCCCGTTCGCGGAGCCGATGCCACGCATCCGCTCCGCGACTTTCGCCTACGTGCGTTCATCGCGCACGCCTACCGTGCCCTGCACGCACCACCGAAGTCCACCCATGCCCACTACCCCGACCACCTTGCTAGATTGGCTGGCGCTGCTCGAGTCACGCCATGCCGAAACCCATATCGACATGGGCCTGGACCGCGTGCGCGCCGTCAAGGAGCGCTTGCAGCTGAGTTTTGCCTGCCCCGTGATCATGGTGGCCGGCACCAACGGCAAGGGCTCGACCTGCGCCATGCTGGAGAGCGTGCTGCTGCAGTGCGGCTACCGCGTGGGCCTGTACATCAAGCCGCACTTCCTCGACTTTAACGAGCGCGCCCGCATCAATGGCGAGATGGCCTCGAACGAGGCACTGGTCGCTGCCTTCGATGCGGTCGAAGCGGTGCGCGGCGACGTGCCGCTGACCTACTTCGAATTCACCACGCTGGCGATCATGCACCTGATCTCGCAGTCGAACGTCGACGTGGCCATCCTGGAAGTGGGCCTGGGCGGGCGCCTGGACGCCGTCAACGTGGTCGACGCCGACGTGGCGATCGTCACCAGCGTCGACATCGACCATATCGACTACCTCGGCGACACGCGCGAGAAGATCGGCTTCGAAAAAGCCGGCATCTTCCGCGCAGGTAAAACAGCCATCTGCAGCGACCCGGTGCCGCCGCAATCGCTGGTCGAGCATGCGGAAAGCATCGGCGCCGACCTGTGGCTGCTGGGGCGCGACTTCAACTACCAGGGCGACCAGCAGCAGTGGAGCTACGGCGGGCGCAGCCAGCGCCGCAATTCGCTGGCCTATCCGGCCCTTCGCGGCGCCAACCAGCTGCTCAACGCCTCGGCCGCGCTGGCCGCGCTCGAAGTGCTGCGCATGCAGCTGCCCTGCGGCGCCCAGGAAGTGCGCGCGGGCCTGGCGCTGGTCGAGCTGCCGGGCCGCTTCCAGGTGCTGCCGGGACGCCCGACCCAGGTGCTCGACGTCGCCCACAATCCGCATGCCGCCGCTACGCTCGCCCAGAACCTCGGCAACATGGGCTTCCACCGATTTACCTATGCGGTGTTCGGCATCATGGAAGACAAGGACATCGATGCGGTGATCGCACCGATGGCGCAATACATCGACCACTGGTGCGTGACGCCGCTGCCGTCGCCGCGCTCGGCCAAGCCTGCGCAGCTGGCGGAAAAGCTCGAAGCATTGAAGCCCGCCGGCGCAAAAGCCGACGATTTTTCGGTAACTACCTTTGCCAATCCGGCCGAGGCCTATGCGAATGCGGTGAGCCGGGCAGGCGAGAATGATAGAATTGTGGTCTTTGGTTCGTTCTACACGGTCGCCGGCGTGATGGCGGCCCGTAAATCCTCTCTACACTGATACCTGAAACGCATGGGCTTGTTCTCGTTAGGCAGCAAAAACAAGCAAGACACCGTCCGCGATAGCGGCCACTACGTCAAGGATGACGACGCCGCCTATGGTCAGCAGGCCCGCGCCAAGCGCGCGTCGCACGCCGGCGAAGGCGCACGGCGCAGTCGCGGCCCGGACCCGGTCCTCCCCGAGAAAAAACGCGCACGCCGCCGCCTGGTCGGCGCGATCGCACTGGCGCTGGCCGCGGCGGTCGGGCTGCCGATGCTGCTCGATTCCGAGCCCAAGCCGCTCGGCGCCGACATCGCCATCAACATCCCGGACAAGGAAAAGGCCGCGCCCCTGCCGGTGCCGGCAGCGGCCACGGTGGACAGCGGCGAGGAAATCGTCGAGCCGGTGGACGTGGCCACGCCCCCCGCCCCAAGCGGCGCGATCGCGGTCCCGCCATCGGACCCGCCGCCGATGCGCACCATCGACACCGCGCGCACCGAGCCTGCGCCGGCGCTGAAAACCGAGCCGAAGGCCGAGCCCAAGCTTGATCCGGTCAAGCCTGAGCCCAAGCGCGCGCCCGTCATCGACGCGGTGCACCCGAAAGCCGCCGACCTCGCCCTGAAGAAAGCCGAGCCGGCAGCCAAGCCGAAGCCCAGGGAAGACGCCGCGCGCGCGATCGCCATCCTCGAGGACAAGCCGGCCGTGAAGGTCGAGGGCCCGTCGCAGAAATACGTGGTGCAGGTCGCCGCGCTGACGACTCCGGAAAAGGTCAACGAGCTGCAGGGCCGCCTGCGCGCCGCCGGCGTGTCCTCGTTCACCGAAAAATCCGGTGACCTGATCCGCGTGCGGGTCGGACCGTTCGGCAAGGAAGAAGCAGACAAGGTACGCTCGAAACTGATGGCCATCGGCCTGTCGGGCAAGATGGTCCCGCTCTGATGCAGGGCGCTGTTGAGAGAAGCGCGGCGTGACGATTTTCGATTACCTGGTGTTGTTCGTCCTGATTTCGTCGGTCATCATTTCCACCCTGCGCGGCCTGGTGAAAGAGATCCTGTCGCTGCTGGGATGGGTGGTCGCCTTTGTAGTGGCCAACATGTACGGCGCCAAGCTCGCGCCGATGCTGCCCGACCTGGTTCCCGGCGAGACCACGCGCCTGATCGCGGCCTTCGTCATCCTCTTCCTCGGCGTGCGCGTATTGATGGGCCTGCTGTCGCTGGCGATCGGCGCCCTCATCACCGCAAGCGGCCTGAGCCTGGCCGACCGCGGCCTGGGCGGATTGTTCGGATTGGGGCGCGGCATTGTAATCGTGCTTGCCGCCGTCATATTGTGTGGGATGACTTCCATCCCGCAGCAGGATTTCTGGAGAAATGCGCTGTTTTCGCCCATGGCCGAAACCGGGGCGCGCACGGTGAAACCTTTCCTGCCTGCAGCGCTTGCCCAGCATGTGAAGTATTGAACCACCGAATAGAATTCTTTTTTGTAATCAGCAGGCCAGTTTTTAGGAGCGCACCATGTGTGGCATCGTCGGCGTCGTCTCGCACAATCCCGTCAACCAGCTCTTGTATGACGCGTTGCTGCTCTTGCAGCACCGCGGCCAGGACGCTGCGGGCATTGCGACCAATCACAGCAGCATGTTCTCGATGTACAAGGCCAATGGCCTGGTCCGTGACGTGTTCCGCACCCGCAACATGCGCTCGCTTCAAGGCAATACCGGTATCGGCCACTGCCGCTATCCGACTGCCGGCTCCTCGAGCGAGGAAGAAGCGCAGCCGTTCTACGTGAACGCGCCGTTCGGCATCACGCTGGCCCACAACGGCAACCTGACCAACCAGGCCGCGCTCAAGGAAGAACTGTTCCGCAACGACCGCCGCCACATCAACACCGATTCCGATTCCGAGGTGCTGCTCAACGTGCTGGCCCACGAGATCCAGGAAGCGGCCGATGGCTACAACCTGAACAAGGACGCCGTGTTCAAGGCCGTGGCCGCGGTGCACCGCCGCGTGCGCGGCGCCTACGCCGTGGTGGCGCAGATCTCCGGCCACGGCATGCTGGCCTTCCGCGATCCCTTCGGCATCCGCCCGCTGTGCCTCGGCATGAACGAGACCGAAAACGGCACCGAATACCTGGTGGCCAGCGAATCGGTGGCGCTCGAGGGCCTGGGTTTCCGCTTCGTGCGCGACATCGCGCCGGGCGAGGCGGTCTTCATCGACAACGACGGCAATTTGTCGGAGCAGCAGTGCGCCGAGAACCCGTCGCTCAACCCCTGCGCCTTCGAGTACGTCTACCTGGCGCGGCCCGACTCGGTGATCGACGGCGCCTCGGTGTATGCGACCCGCCTGCGCATGGGCGAATACCTGGCCGACAAGGTGCGCGCCGAGATCCCCGACGGCGAGATCGACGTGGTCATGCCGATTCCCGATTCCTCGCGTCCGGCCGCGATCCAGCTGGCCCTGAAGCTCGGCATCGAGTACCGCGAAGGCTTCATCAAGAACCGCTACATCGGCCGCACCTTCATCATGCCCGGCCAGGGCATGCGCAAGAAATCGGTGCGCCAGAAGCTCAACGCCATCGCCTCCGAATTCAAGGACAAGAACGTGCTGCTGGTGGACGACTCGATCGTGCGCGGCACCACCAGCCGCGAGATCGTCCAGATGGCCCGCGAAGCCGGTGCGCGCAAGGTGTTCTTCGCGTCCGCCGCGCCGCCGGTGCTGTATCCGAACGTGTACGGCATCGACATGCCGACCCGCGACGAGCTGATCGCCCACGGCCGCACCACCGAGGAAATCTGCCGCGAGATCACCGCCGACCGCCTGGTCTACCAGGACGTCGATGCGCTCAAGCGCGCCATCTCGGACGTCAATCCCGCGCTGAAGAACTTCGAGGCCTCGTGCTTCGATGGCGTCTACGTGACCGGCGACGTGACCCCGGAATACCTCGACCGCCTGGAATCGGCCCGCCACAAGCCGAGCCCGAAGCGCGACGAGGACGACGTGACCACGCACCTGCACCTGAAGGCTCCGGCCGCCGAATAAGGCACTTTGCATGAGCGCTACCAAGTACGGCTTCACCACCACCATCCTGCACAACGACCGCAGGAAGAGCATCGAGCAGGGCTCGCTGCACAAGCCGGTGCACACCTCGGTGGCCTTCGGCTACAACGATGCGCGCCAGCTGGCCTCGGTCTTCCAGGGCAAGGAGCCGGGCTTCCGCTACGGCCGCCAGGGCAACCCGACGGTCGGCGCGCTGGAGGACAAGATCACGAAGATGGAAGACGGCGCCGGCACCGTCTGTTTCGCCACCGGCATGGGCGCCATCGGCGCGCTGTTCCAGGCGCTGCTCAAGGCGGGCGACCATATCGTGTCCTCGTCCTTCCTGTTCGGGAACACCAACAGCCTGTGGCAGACCGTGGCGGGGCAGGGCGTGGAGGTCGCTTTTGTCGACGCCACCGACGTGGCCAATGTCGAAGCGGCGCTGACGCCCGCGACGCGCATGGTGTTCGTCGAGACCATCGCCAACCCGCGCACGCAGGTGGCCGACCTGGCCCGTATCGGCCAGCTGTGCCGCGAGCGCGGCATCCTCTACGTGGTCGACAACACCATGACCACGCCCTACCTGTTCCGCCCGAAGGCGGTCGGCGCCGGCCTGGTGGTCAATTCGCTGACCAAGTCCATCGGCGGCCATGGCAATGCGCTGGGCGGCGCCCTGACCGACACCGGCCTGTTCGACTGGAGCGCCTACCCGCACATCGCGCCAAACTTCCGCAAGCAGCCAGCCCAGGCGCAAGGCCTGGCCCAGCTGCGCGCGAAAGCGCTGCGCGACTTCGGCGCGGCCCTGGGGCCGGAGGCGGCCCACCACATCGCGGTGGGCGCCGAGACCCTGGCCCTGCGCATGGAACGCACCAGCAGCAATGCGCTGGCCCTGGCGCAGCTGCTCGAGGCGGACGCGCGGGTCAGCGCCGTCCACTATCCGGGCCTGGCGTCGCACCCGCAGCATGCAATCACCAGTGAATTGTTCCGCGCCGGCGGTTCGCTGCTCAGCTTCGAACTGGTAGACAGCATCGATCCCTTCGACTACCTGAACCGGCTCGAGCTCGGTATCCCGGCGAGCAACCTGGGCGACACCCGTACCCTGGTGATCCCGGTCGCGCACACGATCTTCTTCGAGATGGGGGCCGAGCGGCGCGCCAGCATGGGCATCGCCGAATCCCTGATCCGGGTCTCGGTGGGCATCGAGGATACCGTGGATCTGCTGGCGGACTTCCGCCAGGCGCTCGACGCGTAAGCACAGCGGCAGCCTCCGGGCTGCCGTTTTGTTTCAACGGTTGAGCACGCGGCGCGATGCCGCTATGATGGGGATTCGATTCCCCATCCGTAAGCGACCATGAAGACCACGCTGTTTTGCCTGTCCCTGCTGTTCTGTGCCGGCGCTGTCGCCGGTGAGCTGGAAGACGCCCACGCCTTGTTCGCGAAGAAGGACTACGCCCAGGCCATGAAGCTCTACACCAAGCTGGCCAATGGCGGCAACGCCGAGGCGCAGCAGGCGCTGGGCCAGATGTACTGGTATGGCGAAGCAGGGCAGGTCGACGAAGCGAAGGCCGAAGCGCTGTTCAGGAAATCCGCCGCCAAGGGCAACAAGGTCGCCGCCGCTTCGCTCGAGGTGATGGACCAGCGCGTCAAGCGCCGCAAGGACATCGACTACTGGATCAAGGGCTACGACGGCGAAGACCTGAAATCAGGCGAATTCCGCTGCGTTGCACCGCGCATCCCGGCCATGTCCAAGGTGAACGCCGACATCGACCGCATCGGCGCGGCCGTCACCAACTGGCAGGAATGCTACAACAGGTATGTCACCAACCTGAACGCGGCCACGCCGCTGACCAGGCGCATCCCGGCCGATATCGCCAAGCTCATGACCAAGGAGGAAACGGAGAAGTCGACCGCTTACCTAACCCAGCTGCAGTCGAACCTGACCGAAGAAGCGAAAGTGAGCTCGAAGCTGGTGCTGGCCGATTTCGCCGCATGGCGCCAGGCGACCGAGGCCTATGTGGCCGAGCACAATGCGATGGTGAAGAGTTCTTCGGATGCGAAGAAATTGAAATGATGGGGTAGGTGAAGTACACCTTGGGTCCCGGCGCAGGGCGGGACCCAAGTCAGGCAATGCAGCGCTGGCGCTGAACTAGTGCCAGCTGCGCATCAAGCCCACCGCCAGACCCTCGAGCGCAAACTCGTCCTCGGGCGTGACCTGGATGACCTTGAAGTCCGGGTTTTCCGGCAACAGTTCGACCATGTTGCCGGTCTTGCGGTAGCGCTTGACCGTGACTTCGTCGCCCAGCCTGGCCACGACGATCTGGCCGTTCTTGGCGCTGTCGATCTTCTTGACCGCCAGGAAGTCGCCGTCGCAGATCCCGGCATCGCGCATCGACCAGCCCTTGACCTTCAGCAGGAAGTCCGGACGCGCGGAGAACATGGCCGCATCGACGTTATAGGTGGCTTCGACGTGTTCCTGGGCCAGGATCGGCGAACCGGCGGCCACGCGGCCGACCAGCGGCAGCGCCATCATGAGCGCGGCCGGTACCAGCGGGACCTGCTCGACCGACGCGCCGATCAGGCGGATGCCGCGCGAGGTGCCCGGCGAAATCTCGATCGCGCCCTTGCGCGCCAGCGCCTGCAGGTGTTCTTCGGCGGCGTTGGCCGATTTGAAGCCGAGTTCGGCTGCGATTTCCGCGCGGGTCGGGGGAAAACCGGTGTTGTCGATCGCTTCCCTGATCAGGTTCAGGATCTGTTCTTGCCTTGCAGTGAGCTTGAGCATGGGTGTGTTAAGGCAATCCGTTGTGTGAGTAGACTGTATTTTTGTACAGTATTCCTCCGTGCGCAAGGGAAAACACGGGAAATGTGTAAAAAAATTGTGCAGCGCGGTCCCGGGCGTGGCAAAAACCGCGCGCTCTGGCGGACTCATCGCGATAGCGAACCACACCCGGCTTTCCAAACTGGCCAATCTCGGGCTATAATGTCCGGCTTTCCCTTCCCACACTCGTCTTGACGCCGAGGTGGGCATTTGTTTAAACGTCCCTAAGGAGTAATGCATGCGTCATTATGAAATCGTTTTTATCGTCCACCCGGACCAAAGCGAGCAAGTCCCGGCGATGATCGAGCGCTACAAAGCCACGGTGTCGAGCCGCGGCGGTAACATCCATCGCGTGGAAGATTGGGGCCGTCGCCAGATGGCTTACCAGATCCAGAAGCTGCCGAAAGCCCACTACATCTGCATGAACATCGAGTGCGACAACGAGACCCTGGTCGAGCTGGAAACCGCATTCAAGTTCAACGATGCCGTCCTGCGTCACCTGACCGTCAAGATGAAGAAGGCTGAAACCGCACCGTCGCCGATGATGAAGTCGGTCCAGCGCGAAGACGCAGCCAAGAGCCACCGCGCCGAAGCCGCAGCCCCAGCTGCCGCTCCAGCCGCAGCAGCCTAATTGTTGATCCGGTTTTTCCAGGGAATCCCAGCACACCAGTGAACCAGCTCCAGCTCGTGGCGACCATCGCCGAGCGTGACGTGTTGCGTTACACCCCGGCCGGTGTCCCCATCGTGGGCGCCATCCTGATGCACAGTTCGCAGCAGGAAGAGGCTAGGGTAGCGAGGCTGGTCGAGTTTGAAGTCACCGCGCTGGCCGCGGGCGAGATTTCAGGCAGGTTCGCCAGCGCCGAACTCGGCGCGGCTTACCGGTTCACCGGATTCCTGGCGCGGAAGAACCGCAACAGTAAAGCCCTGGTGTTTCACATCATTGATTTCAGTGCCGCCTGACGCGGCATTCATTTAGATAGATACAGGAGCCTAAAATGGCATTCGGTAAAAAGTTCGACAAAAACAAAGCCAAAGAAAAACTGAAGCGCAAACAGCAGAACCCGCTGTTCAAGCGCAAGAAGTTCTGCCGCTTCACCGCTGCAAACGTGGAACAGGTCGACTACAAAGACGTCGACACCCTGAAGGACTTCGTCCAGGAAAACGGCAAGATCATGCCGGCACGCCTGACCGGCACCAAGGCGCACTACCAGCGCCAGGTCGATACCGCGATCAAGCGCGCACGCTACCTCGCGCTGCTGCCGTACACCGACCTGCACCACGGTTAATCCGCGGCGTACAGATCAGAATTTCTGGAGAAAAATATGCAAGTTATCCTTTTGGAAAAAGTTGTTAACGTCGGCAACCTGGGCGACGTGGTCAAGGTCAAGGACGGTTACGCACGTAACTTCCTGATCCCGCAAAAGATGGCACGCCGTGCTACCCAGGCCGCTGTGGCCGAGTTCGAAGTCAAGCGCGCAGAACTGGAAAAAGCAGCAGCTGAAAAGCTGTCGGCTGCCCAGGCGCAAGGCGACAAGCTGAGCGGCATGACCGTCACCATCGGCCAGAAGGCCGGCGTCGATGGCCGCCTGTTCGGTTCGGTCACCAACTTCGACATCGCCGAAGCCCTGACCAAGCAAGGTTTCGCAGTGGAGAAGTCGCAGGTTCGCCTGCCGACCGGCCCGCTGAAGACCACCGGTGAATTCCCGGTGGCAGTCGCCCTGCACACCGATGTCGTGTCGGAAATCACGGTTGCGGTTGTTGGCGAAGCTGCCTAAGCGGTCGCTGAATGCACATGTTGCATAAATGAAAAAGCCGGGTTCGCCCGGCTTTTTTTATTGCCAGAATCTACCCAATTATGTCAGCCGTGTGACCGGAAAAGGTATAATGCCCGCCATGAATTCCCCATCCGATCCGCAAGTCGACTCGCTGCGCATCCCCCCGCATTCCATCGAAGCAGAGCAGTCCGTCATCGGCGGCCTCCTGCGCGATAACGCGGCGTGGGACCGTATTGCCGACTTCATGCACGCGGACGACTTCTACCGCTACGACCACCGCATCATCTTCGAACAGATGGTCCGCCTGATCAACGGCGGCAAGCCGGCCGACGTGATCACGGTCTACGAGGCCATGGTTTCGCTGGGCAAGGCCGAGGACGTGGGCGGCCTGCAGTACCTGAACGCGATGGCGCAGAACACGCCGTCGGCGGCCAACATCCGCCGCTATGCCGAGATCGTGCGCGACCGCGGCATCCTGCGTAAGCTCATCACGGTCGCCGACGAGATCTCGGGCAATGCCTTCAACCCGCAGGGCAAGGAAGTCAAGCAGATGCTCGACGAGGCCGAGTCGAAGATCTTCGCGATTGCCGAAACCGGCGCGCGCGGCGCCCAGGGCTGGAACCCGATCCAGCCGCTGCTCACCCAGGTGGTCGAGCGCATCGACGAACTGTATTCGCGCGAGAACCAGGGCGAGATCACGGGCGTGCCGACCGGTTTCATCGACCTCGACCGCATGACCTCCGGCCTGCAGCCGGGCGACCTGGTGATCGTCGCCGGCCGTCCGTCGATGGGCAAGACCGCCTTCTCGGTGAACATCGGCGAGAACGTCGCGATCGAGGCGGGCCTGCCGGTGGCCGTGTTCTCGATGGAGATGGGCGGCACCCAGCTGGCCATGCGTATGCTCGGCTCGGTCGGCCAGCTCGACCAGCACCGCCTGCGTACCGGCCGCCTGAACGACGAGGACTGGCCGCGCCTGACGCACGCCATCCAGAAGATGAACGACGCCCAGCTCTACATCGACGAGACGCCGGCGCTGAACCCGATCGAGATGCGCGCGCGCGCGCGCCGCCTGGCCCGCCAGTGCGGCAAGCTCGGCCTGATCATCGTCGACTACCTGCAGCTGATGCAGGGTAGCCAGCCGGGCGACAACCGCACCGCCGAGATCTCGGAGATCTCGCGCTCGCTCAAGGGCCTGGCCAAGGAACTGCATTGCCCGGTCATCGCGCTGTCGCAGCTGAACCGCTCGCTCGAGCAGCGCCCCAACAAGCGTCCCGTCATGTCCGACCTGCGCGAATCCGGCGCAATCGAGCAGGATGCGGACGTGATCATTTTCCTGTATCGCGACGAGGTCTATAACCCCGACTCGCCCGATAAAGGCACGGCCGAAATCATCATCGGCAAGCAGCGTAACGGTCCGATCGGGGCAATTCGCCTGACCTGGATCGGCCAATACACCAAGTTTGGTAACTACAGCGGTAATCTCGCCGTCTACCAAGGCGATTAAGCCGATATTGCGCCGCGGACGGCACGCCTCGACGGCAGGCTTGCCGCGGACCCTCGCAGACCCCAGAGTTTTACAACGGAGAACTACATGTTTGGACGCCTGATGCCCCAGGAGGGGAAGTTTTTTGACCTGTTCAACCAGCACGCCGCATTGTGCGTGAAGGGTGCACACGAAATGGTCGGCCTGATGACCAATTTCGACGACCTGGAAATCCGCACCCATGCGGTGGAAAGCATCGAGAAAGAGGCGGACAAGATCACCTACGCCTGCGTCGACCTGCTGCACAAGACCTTCATCACCCCGATCGACCGCGACGACATCCACAAGCTGATCACCCGCATGGACGACATCCTCGACATGATGGAAGACGGCGCCCAGACCGTCTCGCTGTACGACCTGCACGCCGTGACCCCGGAAGCCAAGCGCCTGGCCGAGCTGTGCCTGTCGTGCTGCCTGAAGGTGCAGGAAGCCGTCGCGCTGCTGCACGACATGGGCAACGCCCAGAAGATCGTCGACATCTGCGAAGAGATCGACCGCTTCGAATCCGACGCCGACCACGTGATGCGCGCGGCCATGTCGAAACTGTTCCGCGACGAGCCGGACGTGCGCAACCTGATCAAGATGAAGGCGATCTACGAGATCCTCGAGACCGTCACCGACCGTTGCGAGGATGTCGCCAACATCATCGAAGGCATCATCGTCGAGAACGCGTAACGGCTCGCCCAGAACAAGAATAATTATGGAAACTCTTAACATCAGCATTTGGGTGCTGGGCATGCTGGTGCTGCTCGCACTGGTGTTCGACTTCATGAACGGCTTCCACGACTCGGCGAACTCGATCGCCACCGTGGTCTCGACCGGCGTGCTGAAACCGCAGACCGCGGTGGCGATGGCGGCCTTCTTCAACTTCATCGCGATCTTCGTGGTCAGCATGAAGGTGGCGCAGACCATCGGCAAGGGCACCATCGACCCGCACATCGTCGACCATTACGTCATTTTCGGCGCCCTGGTCGGGGCGATTACCTGGAACGTGATCACCTGGTACTACGGCATCCCGTCCTCTTCCTCGCACGCGCTGATCGGCGGCCTGGTAGGCGCGGCCGTGGCCAAGTCGGGCACCGGCGCGCTGATCGCCGGCGGCCTGATGAAGACCGTGGCCTTCATCGTGGTGGCTCCGCTGCTGGGCTTCGTGCTGGGCGCGAGCATCATGCTGATGGTGTCCTGGATCTTCGTGAAATCCACGCCGCGCAAGGTCGACGTCTGGTTCCGCCGCCTGCAGCTGGTGTCGGCGGCCGGCTATTCGCTCGGCCACGGCGGCAACGACGCGCAGAAGACCATGGGCATCATCTGGATGCTCCTGATCGCGGCCGGCGTGACCAGCCCGACCGACGCGCTGCCGCCGATGTGGGTGATCATCTCCTGCTACGCGGCGATCGCCTTCGGCACGCTGTTCGGCGGCTGGCGCATCGTCAAGACCATGGGCCAGAAGATCACCAAGCTCAAGCCGGTCGGCGGCTTCTGCGCCGAGACGGGCGGGGCCATGACGCTGCTGATGGCGAGCTTCTTCGGCATCCCGGTCTCGACCACCCACACCATCACCGGCGCCATCGTCGGCGTGGGCGCCTCGCAGAAGGCTACGGCCGTGCGCTGGGGCGTGGCGGGCAATATCGTGATGGCCTGGGTCGTGACCATTCCGGCGTCGGCCTTCATGGCGGCGGTGGCGTGGTGGGTCGGCACCAAGATCATGTAAGAGCCTGTGGCAGGATCGCTCCACGGAACCCGGCAAGCGCCGGGTTTTTTCATGCGCCGCGCCACGGCCTCAGGGTGAGATTGTTGGTTTCTGGCACTATTTTTACCCGTGCGGGAGCCGGGAAATGCTACAGTCACAGTCCCATCGTGCCGGAGTCCCCATGTTGAACGATTTGAGCATCAAGAACAAACTGATCCTTGGCCTGGGAGCCATCGTCTCGATCATGCTGTTCCTGCTGGCGCTGGCCTATAACAATGCGCAAAAGCTGGCCGACGCCAACAGATGGGATCGCCATGCGCTCGAGGTGCTGGTCGAGTCCAATCACGTCGCCACCTCCGTGCTGCAGGTCCAGGCCGCCATCCGCGGCTTTCTGCTGACCGGCAATGAAGGACTGATCGCGCCCTTGAATGCCGAGTTCGCCGAGGCGAAGGGCCACCTGGCCACGGCCACCCGGCTGACGGCCGACAATCCGCAGCAGCACGACCGCGTCAAGCAGCTCGGGCCCATGCTCGACGAGTGGATGGCCCAGGCGGTGCTGCCGCAGATTACCTTGCGCCGCGCCCGCGATGCCGGCGCCAGGCCCGCCGATACGGCCGCCACCGATGCCGCCGTGCTGGCCGGCGCCCGCACCGTGGCTGCGATCCGCAAGCAGATCGACCAGATCGCGGCCGAGGAAAACCGCTTGATCAGCCTGCGTTCGCAGGAATCGGCGGCGCTGCAGGAAAACATGACGCTGCTGCTCACGGTCGGCGGCGCCGCCACCATCGCATTGGCGGTGCTGATCGCCTGGCTGCTGATCCGGGCCTTGCTGGCGCCGCTCAACAGCCTGAACCAGACGCTCGGGCGCATTGCCGCCGGCGACCAGTCGGCCCGTGCCCGCATCGATTCGAACGACGAGCTGGGCAAGGTGACGCGCGAATTCAACCGCATGGCGCAGGCCATCCAGGACAGCCAGGCCAAGGAGCAGGCTGCCACGACCGACCTGCGCGACAAGGTCGATGCGCTGCTGGCCGTGGTCTCGCGGGCCGCCGCCGGCGACCTGGGCGGGCGCATCACCATCGAGGGGAAGGACGCCATCGGCCAGCTCGGCCAGGGCTTGTCGACCATGTTCGACAACCTGCGAAGCCACCTCAACAATGTGCAGAAGGCCGGCATCCAGGTCACCACCTCGGCCACCGAAATCGCCGCCTCGTCGAAACAGCAGGAGGCAACCGGTATCGAACAGGCCCAGACCAGCGTCGAGATCCTGTCCACGACCAGGGAAATCTCGGCCAACACTACCCAGTTGCTGCGCACCATGGAGCAGGCCACCGCGGTCGCCGACTTCACCACCAGCGCCACCGCCGAAGCGCAGGGCAACCTCAAGCGCATGGACGCGACCATGCAGCACATGGTCAGCGCGACCGACTCGATCAACGCCAAGCTGGCGGCGCTGTCGGAAAAGGCCGGCAACATCAACAGCGTATTGGTGACGATCACCAAGGTGGCCGACCAGACCAACATCCTGTCGCTCAACGCCGCGATCGAGGCCGAGAAGGCGGGCGACGCCGGCCGCGGCTTCTCGGTGGTGGCCACCGAGATCCGCCGCCTGGCCGACCAGACCTCGGTATCGACCTGGGACATCGAGCAGATGGTCAAGGAAATGCAGTCGGCGGTGTCGGCCAGCGTCATGGGGATGGACAAGTTTTCCGAAGAGATCCGGCGCAGCGTGGGCGAGGTGCGGCAGGTGGCCGAACAGCTGTCCTCGGTGATGGACCAGGTGCAGAAGCTCGCGCCGCAGTTCGACCTGGTGCTCGAGGGGATGCAGTCGCAGGCGGTGGGCGCCTCGCAGATTTCCGAAACCATGCTGCAGCTGAGCGACGCGACCCAGCAGACGGTCGAGTCGCTGAAGGCGACCAGCGAAGCGGTGCGCCAGCTCCAGTACGCGGCCGGCGACCTGCAGTCGTCGGTGGCCACCTTCTCGGTCCATACTTGATACGGCGATGAAAGTGCTGGTCTTTCACATCGGCGCCCAGCGCTACGGCCTGCACCTGGCGTGCATTCGCCGGGTGCTGCCGGCCGCGGCGCTCAGGGAGCTGCCGCTGGCGCCGCCCTGCGTGGCCGGCCTGCTCGACCTGCACGGCGAGCCGCTACCCGTGATCGACCTGGACCGGCTGGCCGGCATCGCCCCATCGCCGGCGCACTACGATACCCGCATCGTGGTGGCCGACTATGCCGCGCACGACGGCAGCCTGCGGCCCCTCGGCCTGCTCGCCGCGCGCGTCCAGGGCGTGGTCCAGATCGCGCCCGGCGGGCTGCTCGATGCCGGGGTGCGCGGCGCGCCCTTCCTGGGCCAGGTCGCTTCGACGGACGGCGCCATGCTGCAGCTGGTCGACGTCGACGCCCTGCTCACGCCTGAAGTGCGGACCCTGCTGTATCCCGAGGCGCAGGCGTGAGCGCGCGCCGCCTGCTGCACCAGGCCACCGGCTTGAACATCACCCAGGCCGATGCCGAACGCGCGGTGCGCGAACGGATGGCCAGGCTGGGCCTGGCCGACCGCGACGCCTACCTGGACGCCTTGCCCGCGGGCGAACTCGAGGCGCTGACCGAGCTGGTGGTGGTGCCCGAGTCCTGGCTGTTCCGCGACGCCGGCGCCTTCCGCGCGGCGACCGATTTCGTGCAGCGTGCGCTGGCGCTGCAGCCCGCGCGCACCCTGCGCATCCTGTCGCTGCCCTGCGCCGGCGGCGAAGAGCCGTATTCGATGGCGATGGCGCTCGACATGGCGGGCGTGGCGCCGGCATCGGTACGGATCGACGCGGTCGACCTGTCGCATGCGTCGATCGGGCGCGCCATCGGCGGCTACTACACGCGCAACGCCTTCCGCGGCGCCGACCTGGCCTTCCGCGACCGCTACTTCAGGGCCGAGGACGACGGCTACCGCCTGTGCGACGCGATCCGCGCCAGGGTCGGCTTCAGGCAGGGCAACCTGTTTGCGCCGGACCCGGCCTTGAGCGCGGGATGCTACGACCTGGTATTTTGCCGCAACCTGCTGATCTACTTCGACGATCCTGCCGCGCACGCGGCGGCGCAGGTCCTGCACCGCCTGCTGGCCGACGACGGCCTGCTGTTCGCCGGCTATGCCGAAGTGCCGGCCTTGTGCCGCCACGGCTTCACGGCGCTGCGCCTGCCCGGCGCCTTCGCGCTCGAGAAAAGCGCGGCCCAGGCGGCGCTGCCGCTGCCCGCCCTGCGGCGCGCCCGGGCGGTGCGGCCAGTCGCCGCCCCGGCCCCGGCCCCGGCCCTGATCCGTAACGCGCCGCTGCGCGCCCGGCCCGTGCCCGCCCCGGCGGTGGTGTCCGACGCGCTGGCCCAGGCGCGGCAGCTGGCCGATGCCGGCGAGCATGCGGCGGCGGCGCAGCTCTGCCACGGCTTCCTGGCAGCCAACCCGGCCTCGGCCGACGCCTATTTCCTGCTCGGCCTGGTCAGCCAGTGCGCGGGGCAGCTGCAGCTCGCCGCCGACCATTGGCGCCGCTGCGTCTACCTGCAGCCGGACCACTACGAGGCGCTGTGCCACTTGAGCCTGCTGGCGCGGCGCGCCGGCGACGCGCGCGGCGCCGACGCCTACCAGGAGCGCGCCGCGCGTGTCTTCGGTCGCAGCCCGGCCGGACGGAGGAGCGCATGAGCTTGCCTGAACACGCGGCGCGCAACATCCTCGAACGCGCGATCGACGACGGCTACCGCGCCGACTGGGCGGAGCGCCTGCGCCAGCCGCCCGTCGAGGTGGAAGCGCCGGATGCCTCGGCACTGGTGTTCCGGGTCGGCGCCGAGTGGCTCGCGGTGGCGGCGTCGATGGTGGAATCGGTCGCCCCCGTGGCCCCGGTGCACCGGGTGCCGCACCGCAGCGGCGGGGCGCTGCTGGGTGTCGTGAACGTGGGCGGGCGCCTGCTGCCGGCGCTGTCGCTGGCAAGCATGCTGGGCATCGACGAGGGCAGGGACGTCGCGGTCAGTGGCCGCCATGTGTTCGCCCGGCTGCTGGTGCTGGACTGCACGGGCCAGCCGTGTGCCTTGCCGGTGGCCGAACTCAAGGGACTGGTGCGCTATGCCAGCGCCCACCTGGCGGCGCCGGCCGCCACCATCGACCAGGGCCTGGGGCGGCGGCTGGCGGGCGTGCTGGCGCACGACGGCCTGTTGGTGGGCGTGCTCGACCCGGACCTGCTGGCCGGTCATTGCGTGGAATTGCTGCGATGAGCCACGAATCCGGGGACCTGAGCCAGTTTTCCCTGCTCGACCTGTTCCGGATGGAGGCCGACGGCCAGGTGCGCCACCTGACCCAGGGCTTGCTGCGCCTGGAGAGTGGTGGCGACGGCGGCGCCGAGGTGCTCGATGGCCTGATGCGGGCGGCGCACTCGATCAAGGGTGCGGCCGCCATCGTCGGACTGCAGGTGGTGGTCGAGCTCGCGCATGCAATGGAAGACGCCTTCACCGCGGCCCAGGCGGGCGCGCTGGCGCTGCAGCCGGCCGCCATCGACGTGCTGCTGGGCGGGGTGGACCTGGTCGCGCAGGTCGCGGCCCTGGGCGAGGCTGGACTGGACGACTGGGTGCAGGCACACCGGCCCGCCATCGATGCGGCCGTGACGGCCATGCGCGGCCTGGGCGCGCCGGCCGACAAGCCCCAGGCCGTGCATGTCCCGCGCGAACCGCTGCGCGTCCAGGCGGAGCCCGAACAGGTCCCGCCGGCGGCTGCGCCGCCAGCGGCCGCTCCCACACCCGATCCGGCGCCGGCGGCGCCGGCCGCCTCGGCTAGAGCCGCCGGCGCGGCCGCCGACGCCTTGCTGGCGCAGGCCAGCCAGGCACGCGTCAACGCCCACAGGCTGGCCGGCTTGAACGCAGGGCTGCAGCGTTTCAAGCGCCAGCAGGCCGCCATGCTGGCCGCGCTGGCGCAGCTGCACGAAGCCGTCGCCGCCCGCGGCGACCCCGCGCTGGCCGAGCAGTCGGCGCTGGTCCTGGCCCGCGCCGAGCCGCTCAAGCTGCTGCTGCAGCAGCACATGGCCGACGCCGAAACCCATGAGCGCGGCGCGACCCAGGTCGCCACGCGCATGGTGGACCAGGTGCTGGCGCTGCGCATGGGTCCGTTCAGCGACGGGGTGCACGCCTTCCCGCGCATGGTGCGCGACCTGGCGCGCAAGCTCGGCAAGGAGGTGCAGCTGGTCATCGAGGGCGGCGCGATACCGGTCGACCGCGCGATCCTGGCGCGCATCGAGAATCCGCTCAACCACCTGCTGCGCAATGCGCTCGACCACGGCATGGAAAGCCCGGAAGAGCGCGCCGCGGCGGGCAAGCCGGCGCAGGGCACGATCCGCCTGGCGGCGCGCCATCGCGGCGGCATGCTGGTGATCGAGGTCAGCGACGACGGCCGCGGCATCGATCCCGAGCGGGTACGCGGCGCCGTGGTCGAGCGCGGGCTGGGCAGCGCGGCCATGGCGGCGGCGCTGTCGCCGGCCGAGCTGATGGAATTCCTGTTCCTGCCCGGTTTCAGCCTGAAACCGGACGTGACCGATATTTCCGGGCGCGGCGTCGGCCTCGACGTGGTCCAGCAGGTGGTGCGCGAGCATCACGGCAGCGTGCGCGTCGCCAGCCAGCCGGGCCAAGGCATGCGCACCGCGATCACGCTGCCGCTGACGCAGTCGATCGTGCGCGCGCTGGTGGTGCTGGTGGCGGGCGAGGCCTACGCCATCCCGATCGCCAAGGTGCAGCAGGTGCTGCGGGTGGCGCAGGACGCCATGCACACGCTGGAAGACAAGCAGTTCTTCGAGCTGGGCGGCGTGCATTACGGGCTGGTGGCCGCGGCCCAGGTGCTGGAACTGGGCCAGGCGCCGCCGGCGGCCGAGCTGTCGGTGGTGGTGCTGGGCGAAGGCGCCGCACGCTACGCGCTGGTGGTCGACGCCATCGCCGGCGAACAAAGCCTGACCGTGCAGGCGCTCGACCCGGTATTCGGCAAGCTGCGCAACGTGGCGGCCGGCGCGCTGCTCGACGACGGCGCACCGGTGCTGGTGCTGGACGTGGCCGACCTGCTGGTGTCGATCGACCGGCTGCTCCATGCCGGCGGCCTGCAGCAGCTGCCGCGCCAGGGCCAGGGTGCGGTGCGGGCGGCGCGCCATGTGCTGGTAGTGGACGACTCGCTGACGGTGCGCGAAATGGAGCGCCAGCTGCTGGCCGCGCGCGGCTACCGCGTCGATACCGCGGTCGACGGCATGGACGGCTGGAACATGGCGCGTGCCGGCGACTACGATCTGCTGATAACCGACATCGACATGCCGCGCATGGACGGCATCGAGCTGGTCGCTCTGGTGCGCCAGGATTCGCGCCTGCGCAAGCTGCCGGTGATGATCGTGTCGTACAAGGACCGCCCGGAAGACCGCGCGCGCGGGATGGAGGCGGGCGCCGACTACTACCTTGCCAAGGGCAGCTTCCATGACGCGACCTTGCTCGACGCCGTGTTCGACCTGATCGGACCGGCCGCGCCATGAGGATCGGCATTGCCAACGACGTCGTTCTGGCAGCGGAAGCCCTGCGCCGCGTCGTCACGGCCGGGGCCGGGCACGACGTCGCATGGATCGCGCGCACCGGCGTGGACGCGGTGCGCCTGTGCGCCGAGGACCGCCCGGACCTGGTCTTGATGGACCTGAACATGCCGGGCCTGGACGGGGTCGAGGCCACCCGGCGCATCATGCTTGCCTCGCCCTGCGCGGTGCTGGTAGTCACCGGCCATCCCAAGGACAACGTCGGCCAGGTGTTCCGCGCGCTCGGCGCGGGAGCGCTCGACGTCACCGCCACCCCGGTGCTGGCCGGCGACGGGAGCGGCGCGGCCGAACTGCTGGCCAAGATCAAGACCATCGGCAAGCTGATCCGCTTCGACCGGACCGTCCCGGCCGCGGCCCCCGGCAACGGCCGTCCGCACGCGCCGGCGGGGCAGGTGCGGCACCTGCTGGCCATCGGCGCCTCGACCGGCGGCCCGGTGGCGATCGCCGCCATCCTGGCCGGGTGGCAGGCGCCGCCCGACACGGCCATCGTGGTGGTGCAGCACATCGACGCCAGCTTTGCCGGGCATTTCGCGCGCTGGCTCGACGACCAGCTCGGCATGCCGGTGCGGGTGGTCGCGGAAAACGATAGCTTGCAGGGCGGGGTGGTGCAGATTGCGCAGAGCAACGATCACCTGACGCTCAGCGCCAGCCAGCGCTTCCATTACCGCGCCGAGCCCGTCGATGATCCCTACCGGCCGTCGGTGGACGTATTGTTCGGCTGCGTGGCCTCGCACTGGGCGGGAACGGCCACCGGCGTGCTGCTGACCGGGATGGGACGCGACGGCGCCGCCGGCCTGCTGGCGATGCGCCAGGCCGGACACGCCACCATTGCCCAGGACCAGGCCAGCAGTGCCGTGTACGGCATGCCACGCGCGGCAGCGGAAATCGGCGCTGCTGTAAATATTTTGCCTCTCGGAAAAATCAACGCTGCGATTCGCGATAGAATTCGCGCTTGACTGCAGGGTCCATTGTCACGGATTCTCACTTTTTTATTGCCAAGTTTATTATGTCTGAAGCCATTTCCATGGACTTCCACCAGCAAGACGCGCCACGCCATCGCGTCCGGGTCTTGCTGGTGGACGACCAGCTCATCATCGTCGAAGCGATCCGGCGCATGCTCGTCGCCGAGCCCGACATCGAATTCCACTTCGTGACCGATGCCGCCAGGGCCGTCGCGGCCGCAGCCGTGCTGCGGCCGACCGTGATCCTGCAGGACCTGGTCATGCCCGGGTCCGACGGCTTCGACGTGATCCGCCAGTACCGCATCGAGCCGGCACTGCGTCCGGTGCCGGTGATCGTGCTGTCGGCCAAGGAAGACCCGAAGCTCAAGGCCCACGGCTTCGCCGTCGGCGCCAACGACTACCTGGTGAAGCTGCCCGATCCACTGGAGCTGCTGGCGCGCATCCGCTACCACTCCGCCGCGTATATCAGCCGCCTCGAACGCGACGAGGCCTTCCGTTTCCTGCGCGAGAGCCAGCAGAAACTGGCCGACGCCAACCTGCAGTTGCAGAAGCTGGCGGCGCTGGACGGCCTGACCGGCATCGGCAATCGCCGCGCCTTCGACGACATCCTGCAGCGCGAATGGCAACGCGGGCAGCGCACCAGGAAACCGCTGTCGATGCTGTTGTGCGACGTCGACCATTTCAAGCTCTACAACGACGAGTTCGGCCACCAGGCGGGCGACATGTGCCTGAAGAAGGTGGCCGCCGTGCTGACCGAGCAGCTCAAGCGTCCGGCCGACCTGGCCGCGCGCTACGGCGGCGAGGAGTTCGCCATCGTCCTGCCCGAGACCGAGCTCGACGGTGCCATGAAGCTGGCCGAAGCCTGCCGCGCCCGCCTGGCAGGGCTGGCGCTCGAGCATCCCTGCACCGAGGCGGGCGTGGTGACGATCTCGGTCGGCGTCGCTTCGCTCGTGCCGGCTTCGGAGCACTCGGCGGAAGACCTGATCGCCAGCGCCGACCAGGCCCTGTACGCCGCCAAGGCCGAGGGACGCAACCGGGTGCACCAGGGCTGAAGACAAGGCCGGGCCGCGTGCCTGGCTGCGCTTGCGCCTTCCATACCGCAACCTGTCCGGCGCCAAGGCAAGTTCCATCGCTGCCGTACATTCCAGCAGGCAATTCTCAAACTTCCGATACTGTTGCTATCCCGGCACAGCATGCTCCTGTGCGCTTTTTGTCTGCGTGCGCGCGCACATTGCGCAATCTTGGTAGTAATATTACATGGTGGCGCTCGCCACCGTTGCCGCCTGTAATCCTTTATCAGGGGCGACTGCCAATGACAATAAACAAAAAGGGGACAACATGCGCAACAGACGTAGTTTGACTTCACGCCTGCGCCTTACCGTGGCTGCCTGCGGAACGATGATGCTGGTGGCGGGCTTTGCCCTGCCGGTGTCCAGCGCCAGCGCCCAGGCGGTGAGCGCCAGCGCCGTGGCGCCGGTCGCGCCCGGCACGATCCGGGTGCACTTCCGCCGCGTGCAGAACGATACCAGCCAGTGGGGCGTGTACTCGTGGGACGGCCCGGCCAACCCGAGCTCGGCCTGGATCACCGACCGCTTCATGTTTAATCAGACAGACGCCTTCGGTGGCTACGTCGACATCCCCTTGGCGGCCGGCAAGACCGCGCTGTGGTTCCTCGTCACCGACGGCAACGGCACCAAGAACTGCGGCGCCGACCAGGGCGCGCCGCTCAATCCGGACGTGGCGACCCGCGGCCACGAGATCTGGCTGCTCGAGGGCGACTGCACGGTGTACACCGCGCCGCCCGCGGTCAGCTACGGCAACCTGGCCAACGCCAGCGCGCACTGGCTGGCGGCAAGAACCATCGCCTGGCCGGGCGTGCCTGCGGCCGGCAGCTACAAGCTGTACTACGCCGCCAACGGCGGGCTGGGCTCGAATTCGTCCGGCGTGACGGGAGCGGACGGCAGCATGGCGCTCACGCCCGCGGCCTTGCCCGAGGCAAGCCGCGAGAAATTCCGCCACCTGGCCGGCGCCACCGGCCTGGCGCTGTCCAGCGCCGACGCCGCCAGGCTCCCTGGCCTGGCCAGCGCGCAGTTCGCGGTGGCGCAGTTCGACACGAGCGGCCAGCTGGTGCAGGTCACCTCGCTGCAAAACGCCGGCATGCTCGACGAGGTGTTCGCCGAACGCGCCGCCAACGCGAAGCTGGGCGTGAGCTTCGACGCGAACGGCAAGCCGACCTTCCGCCTGTGGGCGCCGACCGCGAAATCGGTGGCGCTGGACGTCTACCCTGACGCCAATGCCCCGCGCGCCACCCAGGTGCCGATGCGCTTCGACGCCGCCACCGGCATCTGGAGCTATACCGCGCCCGACGGCGCCTGGACCAACCGCGCCTACTACACCTATACCGTCAAGGTGCTCTCGCGCTGGGCCAACAATACCCTGGTGACCAATACCGTCACCGATCCGTATTCGGTAAGCCTGAACGCCAACAGCGGCCGCTCCTTCGTGGCCGCGCTCGACAGCCCGGCGCTCAAGCCGCGCGGCTGGGATCACCACCAGCTGCCCAAGCTCGCCCATGCATCCGATATCTCGCTCTACGAGCTGCACGTGCGCGACTTCAGCGTCGGCGACGACTCGGTGGCCGCCGCCAACCGCGGCAAATACCTGGCCTTCACCGAGCGCGATTCGCGCGGCATGCGCCACCTGAAGTCGCTGGAAAAGGCCGGCCTGACCCATGTGCACCTGCTGCCGGCCTTCGATTTTGCCAGCGTCAACGAGGCCGGCTGCACCACGCCGGTCATTCCGGCGGCGGCGCCGGACTCCAGCGAGCAACAGGCGGCCATCGACGCGGTGCGCGACGCCGACTGCTTCAACTGGGGCTACGACCCTGTGCACTACAACGCGCCGGAAGGCAGCTACGCCTCCAACGCCAACGACGGCGCGGCGCGCATCCGCGAGTTCCGCGCCATGGTGCAGGGCCTGCACGAAACCGGGCTGCGGGTGACGATGGACGTGGTCTACAACCACACCAGCTCCTCCCAGCAGGGACCCTTGTCGGTACTGGACAAGATCGTGCCGGCGTATTACTACCGCCTGGGCGCCAACGGCGGCAACCTGAACGACAGCTGCTGCGCCGATACCGCCGCCGAACACACGATGATGGGCAAGCTCATGGTCGATTCGGTGTCGCTGTGGGCGTCGGAATACAAGGTCGACAGCTTCCGCTTCGACATCATGTCGTTTGCGCCGCTGGACGTGATGAAGGACCTGCAGGCACGCGTGAACCGCGCCGCCGGCCGCGAGATCTACCTGTATGGCGAAGGCTGGAACTTCGGCGCGGTGGCCAACGACCAGCGCTTCGTGACGGCGCGCCAGGCCAACCTGTTCGGCACCGGCATCGGCTCGTTCAACGACCGCCTGCGCGACACGGTGCGTGGCGGCGGCTGCTGCGACGGCGGCGACGACCTGATCAAGCAGCAGGGCTTCATCAACGGCGTGTGGTACGACCCGAACGCCATGGCCAACCAGTCGCGCGACGATGCGCTGCGCCTGGCCGACCTGGTGCGGGTGGGCCTGTCGGGCACCCTGCGCGACTATCGCTTCGTCGATCGTTTCGGTTCGCTGCGCAGCAATGCGGACATCGATTATTTCGGCCAGCGCGCCGGCTACACCGCCAGCCCTCGCGAAACCATCAACTACGTCGAAAAGCACGACAACCAGACCCTGTTCGACATCAACGCCTTCCGCCTGCCGCAATCGACGTCGCCGGCGGACCGGGTGCGGGTGCAGAACCTGGGCGCGGCCATCGTGCTGCTGTCGCAGGGCATCCCGTTCATCCATGCGGGACAGGAACTGCTGCGCTCCAAGTCGCTGGACCGCGACAGCTATAACGCCGGCGACTGGTTCAACCGCCTGGACTACAGCTACGAGTCGAACAACTTCGGCGTCGGCCTGCCATCGAGCGACAAGAACCGCGACAACTGGGGCCTGATGGCGCCGGTGCTGAACAACCCGCTGATCAAGCCGGATACGCAGGCGATCCTGTCGGCCAAGGCCGCCTTCGAGGAACTGCTGGCGATCCGCACCGACAGCAGCCTGTTCCGCCTGCGCACGGCGAAAGACGTGATCGAGCGCCTGAAGTTCCACAACACGGGGCCCGACCAGGTGCCGGGGCTGGTGGTGATGCGCATCGACGGCGACTCGCCTTCGCGCTATCCGGATGCGCGCTACCGCAGCGTGGTGGTGCTGTTCAACGTGGACAAGGAAGCGAAGACCATCGCCATCCCGGCGCTGAAAGGGCTGGGGCTCAAGCTGCACAAGCTGCAGCGCAAGTCCGATGACCCGGTGGTGAAGACGTCCAGCTACCAGGACGCGAGCGGCAGCTTCACCATCCCGGCGCGTACCACGGCGGTCTTCGTGGAAGGCGGCCCGGGCGACTGAGGCGGTCATCCGTGAAACAAAGGCCGGCAGCGCATGGTGCGTTGCCGGCCTTTTTGCCGTACGGCGAGCGGCGCCGGCCAGCTACCGGCGCGGCCTCTAGATGCCAGTGGGGGTGGGCTGTCCCGAGTTCACGTTGCGCTGGTTCTCGAGATCGTCCTTGTTGACGGTGCCGACATTGGTAGCGCTCACGCCCTGGCCCTTCTTGCGCGGGATGATGGTCCCGGTCGGCACATAGGTTTCTTCGTGGGCCAGCTTGTGACCGCCCTCGGCCGGCGTGGACTCACAGCCAGCAAGCAGGGCACAGGCAGCAGCAGCGGCCGCGATGACAGGTTTCATGTTGGTCTAACTCCTGTAAATGGACTGGTATCGTGTATCGATCGTCAATCGACGAACAATAGCAGGAACGATTGTAATCGTGATTTACAGGGAAATCGTCACTCAACTGTAATCAGCCAGCACCAGGTTCCAGGCGCCGTTCACAGCGCCACTTCCAGCCCTTCGTAGGCCAGGTGCACCTGCAGGCTGCCCAGGCGGTCGCGGTGGCGCGCCATCACGGCCGCGAACACGGCCTCGAGGTCGTCGTCGCTGCGGGTGGGCTCGTGGTGGGTGCAATACAGGGCGCGCGCGCCGACCCGCAGCGCCATGTCGATGGCGGCATCGAAGGTGCCGTGGCCCCAGCCGGCACGGGCCGGGTATTCCTCGCGCGTGTACGAGCAGTCGACGATCAAGGCGTCGACCCCGGCCATGGCGGCGTCGATTGCGCGCTCGCGCTCGTGCAGGTGCTTTTCGTAGGCATCGAAGGCGGGGTCGCCCGGCGGGTAGGGATTGTGCCAGGGTTCATGGTCGCCGGTGAAGAACAGCGCGCGGCCGCGGCAAGCGATGCGGTAGCCCAGGTTGGTCACCGGGTGGTTCATCACCACGTTGCCGACCGTGGCGTCGCCCACCTCGATCGGCACCCCGATGTCCAGGGTGCGGTAGTCGATGGTGGCGTCCATCTGGGTTTCGCTCACTGGAAAATAGCTGTTCTGGAGCTGCACGCCCATCACGTGCTCGATCCCCCGGTTGGTCACCGTGTCGTAGGCGCCATGCAGGCGCACCCGGCTGCCCTTGATGAACAGCGGCGTGAAGAAGGGCAGGCCGTGGATGTGGTCCCAGTGGCTGTGGGTGATGAAGATGTTGGCGCTGATGGGCGCACGCTGCGGCTGGGCCAGCAGGTGCTGGGCCAGGGGGAACAGCCCGGTACCGCCATCGAGGATGAGCAAGGTGCCGTCGTCCGTGCGCACTTCGATGCAGGTGGTATTTCCGCCATAGCGCGCCGTGCGTGGACCCGGGGACGGTATCGAACCGCGCACTCCCCAAAAGCGGAATTTCATCTCTACTCCCAGCCAAACGTTTGTTATTTTTTAACGAGCGTCGACAATGATAGCGAGTTTATGTGGCAAATAGTCCAAATCTCGCGATTTTTCCCATCGGTTGGCGATGTGTTGCCACAGGGCATATACAGGCGGGCGTAACAAAGCTACACTTCCTGAAATTCCTATGCAGCAAAAAGGCTGTTCCACGCGCATCCGGCGCGTACGCAAGCTTCCGTTCCCGAGCGACCACCATGCAAGAGCTGAATCCGTCACAAATCGCGCAACGCCTGCACCAGCTCACGGAAGTGAGCGTCGCGCTCGGTGACATGCACGGCACCCCTGCGCTGCTCGACCGCATCCTGCGCGTGGCCAAGGGCATGACCGACGCCGACGGCGGCACCCTGTACCGCCCGAGCGAAGACCGGCAGAGCCTGTGCTTCCATATCTCGATCAACGACAGCCTGGGCATCCACCAGGGCGGCGTCAGCGGCCAGCCGATCGACATCGCGCCGGTGCCGCTGTTCGACGAAGAGGGCGAAAAGAACCTGGCCTCGGTCGCGGCGTATGCGGCCAACTGCAACCAGTCGGTCAATATCGACGACGTGTACCGGGCCGATGCCTTCAATTTTTCCGGCATGCGCAGTTTCGATGCGACCTTCGGCTACCACTCGCAGTCCTTCCTGACGGTGCCGATGACCGACCACGAAGGCGAGCTGGTGGGCGTGCTCCAGCTGATCAACGCCAAGGACCCGGAGACGGGCGCGATCCGCGCCTTCACCCAGACCGACCAGCGCTTCATCGAGGCGCTCGCGGCCCAGGCGGCGTCGGCGCTGACCAAGCAGCTGCTGATCCAGCAGCTCGAGAACCTGCTCGAATCCCTGGTCAACCTGATCAACATCGGCATCGACGAAAAATCTCCCTACACCGGCCGCCACTGCCAGTTCGTGCCCGAGCTGACCATGCTGCTGGCCGAGGCGGTGCACCAGACTTCCGAAGGGCCGCTGGCGGCCTTCCGCATGACCGATGCCGACCGCAAGGAGCTGTGGCTGGCCGGCCTGCTGCACGACTGCGGCAAGATCACCACGCCGGTGCACATCGTCGACAAGGCCACCAAGCTCGAGACCATCTTCGACCGCATCCACCTGGTCGACACCCGCTTCGAGGTGCTGCTGCGCGACTGCGAGATCCGCGCCCTGCGCGAACGATGCCAGCCGGGCGCCGACCACGCTGCAATCGAAGCGCGCTGCCAGCAGGAGCAGGCGGACATCCGCGCCGACCGCGACTTCCTGCGCCATGCCAACCTGGGCGGCGAGGGCATGTCCGAGCACGACCAGGCGCGGGTGCGCCGCATCGCCGCGATCCGCTGGACCGGCCCGGACGGCCAGGAACAGGACTTCCTGAGCGAGAACGAGATCCTCAACCTGACGGTGCGCTTCGGCACCCTGACCGAGGCCGAGCGCAAGGTCATCAACAACCACATCGACGTCTCGGTGCGCATGCTCGAGTCGCTGCCCTGGCCCAAGCACCTGAAGAACGTGCCGGAATACGCGGGCGGCCACCACGAGCGCATGGACGGCAAGGGCTATCCGCGCGGCCTGACGCGCGACCAGATGTCGGTGCAGGCCCGCATCATGGCCATCGCCGACATCTTCGAGGCGCTGACCGCGGCCGACCGCCCCTACAAGAAGGGCAAGCTGCTGTCCGAGTCGCTCGCCATCCTCGGCAAGTTCGCGCTTAACGGCCACATCGACCCGGACCTGTTCGACATTTTTGTGCGCAACAAGGTGTACATGGAGTTCGCGCGCAAGAACATGGACGCGCACCAGATCGACGCCGTGGACGAGTCGGCCATTCCCGGCTACCGGCCGTAAGCCGCGGCGGCCATGAAACGCTTCCGGCAGCTGCTGTCGCGCTACGGCGCGCGCTGGGCGCTCGGCCTGCTGCTCACGCTGGCCGCCGTGCTGTACCCGCTCGACTTCTGGACCAGTCACACCATCGCGCGCCAGGACACCATCATCTCCGACCTGCGCATGCGCCTCGAACCCTTCGAGCTCGACCCGGCCATCGTCATCGTCGACATCGACAGCAAGAGCCTGGACGAGGTCGGGCGCTTCCCCTGGAGCCGCAACGTGCTGGCCAGGCTGGTCGGCCAGCTCACCACCCACTACCAAGTGGGCGCGGTCGGCTTCGACGTGTCCTTCCCCGAGCCCGATACCAGTTCCGGCTACGAGGTGCTGGCGCGCCTGGCGGCGCGCGAACTGAAGGACGTGCCGGGCCTGCAGCGCCAGCTCGGCATGCTCGAAGCCTCGCTCGACTACGACGGCATGTTCGCCGGCGCGCTGCGGGGCCAGCCGGTGGTGCTGGGTTATAACATCTCGGACAGCCAGGCCAAGGGCCTCTTGCCCGAACCGGCCTTTACCACGGACTTCCTGAATGGCCGCGAAGGCCATGCCTATACCGCCAAGGGCTACGAAGCCAATATCGCGCGCCTGCAGCAGGCCGCCGCCGGCGCCGGCATCTTCACCGCCGTGACCGATGCCGACGGCATCGTGCGCTCCTCGCCGGTGCTGTTTCGCATCAAGGATGGCTACTACCCGTCGCTGTCGCTGGCGACGCTGGCCGCTTTCCTGGACACCGGCTCGATCAAGCCGGTGCTCAGCGGGACGGTCGATACCCTGAGCGAGAACGAGCGCCAGGCCTCGGCCTTCGACACCCTGCAAATGTTCACGAAAAAAGCCGGGCGGGTGGTGTTCCCGGTGGGCGAGGCAATGATCTCGACGGTGCAGTTCCGCGGCCGCGGCGGGCCCGAGGGCGGCGCCTTCCGCTACGTGTCGGCGGCCGACGTGCTGGCGGGCCGGGTCGACAAGGACGTCCTGGCCGGCACCATCGTCCTGGTCGGCACCACCGCGCCCGGCCTGCAGGACTTGCGGGCCACGCCGGTCAATGCCGAATACCCGGGCGTCGAGATCCACGCCAACATGATCAAGTCGATGCTCGACGGCCGCTTCAAGACGCGCCACTGGTCGGCCCAGGCGGTCGAGGCCATCCAGCTGCTGGTGGTGGGCCTGGTGTTGAGCGTGGCGCTGGCGGTGCTGACCCCAGGCTGGTCGGTGCTGCTGGCGGCAGCGGCCTTTGCCGCCTGCGGCGCCTTCAACTACTACATGTACAGCCAGCACGACGCCATCCTGAACGTATTCACCTGCCTGTTGCTGGTCGCGACCCTGTTCGTGCTGAACCTCGGCTGGGGATACTTTTTCGAGATCCGCAAGGGCAGGGCGCTGGTCTCGCGCTTCGGCGAATACGTGGCGCCCGAGCTGGTGCGACAAATGGCCGACGACCCGCATGCCTACAATATGGATGGCGAGAGCCGCGAGCTGACCGTGATGTTCGTCGACGTGCGCGGCTTCACCACCATCTCCGAGGGCCTGGAGCCGAAGGCCCTGCGCGAATACATCAACCTGTACCTGACGGCGATGTCCGAGGACATCCGCTCCAGCCACCAGGGCACGCTCGACAAATACATCGGCGACGCCGTGATGGCTTTCTGGGGCGCGCCGGTGGCCTTTACGGACCATGCCAGCCGCGCGGTGGCGACCGCGCTCCTGATGCAGCAGAGCGCGGCGCGCTTGGATGCGGACTTCCGCGCGCGCGGCTGGCCATCCTTGGCCATCGGGATCGGCGTGAACAGCGGCGTCATGCACGTGGGCGACATGGGCTCGAACATCCGGCGCGCCTACACCGTCATGGGCGACGCCGTGAACCTGGGCGCGCGCCTGGAAGGCATCACCAAGGTCTATGGCGTGGGCATCGCGGTGGGCGCCGCCACCCGCCTGGGCGCGCCGGAATTCATTTACCGCGAGCTCGACCTGGTGCGGGTAAAAGGCAAGACCGAGCCGGTCGCGGTCTACGAGCCGCTCGGCAAGCCGGACGCGCTCCCGCCCGGGACGCTGGACGAGTTGGCCGCGTGGGATGCAGCCCTTGGGCTGGTGCGCAGCCGGCAGTGGGATGGCGCGCAGGCCGCGCTCGAGCGCCTGGCGGCCAGCCGGCCGGACACCGCCCTGTACCGGCTCTACCTGGAGCGCATCGATCACTTGCGCGCTGATGCGCCCGGCCGTGACTGGGACGGCGTGACCAACTTCGACAGCAAGTAGGGCGCGGCGGGCGGCGGAGTGTGTTGTCCGCACAACGCCGGGTTTGCGCTTTCCCCGGTCCGGTCAAGGAAATTGCTTACTTTGATGCAATTTTTCTCCATTGCAACAAAAACATCGGTAGACTCCAACACTGCAGAGCTGTGGCCCTGGGCCCGCTCATCGCCAGATCAGAAGACAACCTTATAAAAACAATCATTTGTAAAGCAAATCTAATGAAGCAACGCTATGCACGCCTGTTGCTCGGTTCCGTGCTTGCCCTGGCCGCGAGCGCGGCCTGGGCCCAAGAGCCGGCACCGGCGCCGGACGACATCGTCCGTTTCGAGATCAGCCGCTTCGAGGTCAGCGGCAATACGCTGCTGCCTGCTGCGCAAGTCGAGCGCGCCGTCGCGCCTTTCACCGGCGCGGGCCGCGACTTCGGCGACGTCCAGCGTGCGCTGGAAGCGCTCGAAGCCCTGTACCACGAGCGCGGCTACAAGGTGGTGACGGTGCAGCTGCCCGAGCAGGAACTCAACGGCGGCGTGGTGCGCCTGGTGGTGGTGCAGCCAACCATCGGCCGGCTCAGGATCGAGGGCAACCGCCACGCCAGCGTGGAGAACATCCGGCGCAGCCTGCCGTCGCTGCGCGAAGGCGCGACGCCCAACCTGGAGCAGGTTTCCAACAACCTGAAACTGGCCAACGAAAACCCGGCAAAGAAGATCAAATTGAGCCTGGAGAGCGGGCAGGTCGAGGACACCGTGGATGCGCGCGTGGACGTGCTCGACGAGCGTCCCTGGACCGTCATGGCGAACTTCGACAACACGGGCACGAAGGACACCGGCAAGACCCACGCCGGCCTGGTGCTGCAGCACGCGAACCTCTGGGGGCGCGACCACGTCGGCAGCCTGCAGTACACCACCACGGTGGAAGAGCCTTCGCAGGTCGCGGTCTGGGGCGCCGGCTACCACGTGCCGCTGTATGCGCAAGGAGCCGCGCTCGACCTGTACGCCAGCTATTCGGACGTCGACTCCGGCCTGGTGACGGCCGGCCTGTTCGACCTGGCCGTCAGCGGCCGCGGCGCCGTCTACGGCGCGCGCTACAGCAAGGTCCTGGCCAAGCGCCTGCTGGCCGGCCGCGAGCTGGAAGGGCGCATCGTCTACGGCGTCGAAGTCAAGGCCTACAAGAACAGCGTCGTGTTCTTCAACCAGGACTTCGGCAACGACGTCACCGTACGCCCGATCAGCATCGGCTACCAGGGCCGCGTGGCGCTGGACAACGGCGAAGCCAATTTCAGCGCGACCCTGCTGCGCAACGTCTCGGGCGGCTCGCGCGGGGACCAGGCGGCCTTCACGGCCGCGCGCGCAGGCGCCAAGGATGGCTACAGCGCGCTGCGCTTTGCCGGCGCCTGGGCCCGTGCCGTGGGCGGCAGCGACTGGCAGACCCGCCTGCTGGCCAATGGCCAGTACACGCCGGACGCGCTGGTGCCGGGCGAGCAGTTCGGCGCCGGCGGCTCGACCAGCGTGCGCGGCTTCGACGAGCGCGAACTGTCGCTCGATTCAGGCCTGGGCCTGAACCTGGAACTGTACACCCCGAATCTGTGCAGCGGCGGCGGCTGGCAATGCCGCCTGCTGGCCTTCCACGACGCCGCCTGGGGCCGGCGCAATCATGCGCTGCCGGGCGAACTGCGCAGCACCGGCATCGCCAGCATGGGCCTGGGCCTGCGCGTCGCGCTGGGCAGCGCCGTCAGCCTGCAGGCCGATTACGGCAGGGTAGCGAAAGAGGGCGCCTTGAACGGCGCCGGCAAGGGCAAGCTGCACGTACGCGTCGGCCTGGCCTACTAGGAGAACACATGAGCAAGATGAGAAACGGATTGATCAGGCTGAGCCAGGCGGCGCTGTGCGTGGCCGGCTGCTTCGCCGCCGTGCAGGCCGCACCAACGCTGCCGCAGGTGGTGGCAGGCCAGGCCAGCTTCTCCCAGAATGGCAACGTGTATTCGATCACGAATACGCCCGGCACGATCATCAACTGGCAGAGCTTCTCGGTGAACGCAGGCGAGATCACGCGCTTCATGCAGCAAAGCGGCGACAGCGCGGTGCTCAACCGCATCCTGGGCCAGGACCCCAGCCGCATCCTCGGCGCGCTGCAATCGAACGGCAAGGTCTTCCTGATCAACCCGAACGGCGTCGTGTTCGGGCAAGGCGCGCGGGTGGACGTCAATGGCCTGGTGGCGTCGACGCTGAACCTGAGCGACGCCGACTTCCTGGCCGGTAAAAAGCATTTCACCGCCGGCCCGAACGCAGGCAGCGTGCGCAACGAAGGCGCGATCACGACGCCTTCCGGCGGCAGGGTCTTCCTGGTGGCGCCGAACGTCGAGAACACCGGCATCATCAGCACGCCGGGTGGCGAGGTGGTGCTGGCGGCCGGACGCAGCGTGCAGCTGGTCGACTCGAACAATCCCGACCTGCAGGTGGTGGTGTCGGCCCCGAACGACGGTGCGATCAATCTCGGCCAGGTCGTTGCGCAGGGCGGGCGCATCGGCATCTACGGCGCCCTGGTCAACCAGCGCGGCGTGGTCAACGCCAACAGCGCGGTGGTGGGCCAGGACGGCAGGATCGTGCTGAAGGCTAGGGGCGACACCGTCCTGGAAGCGGGCAGCGTGACCACCGCCACCGGTGCGGGCAAGGGCGGCGAGGTCCAGCTGCTGGGCGCGCGCGTCGGCCTGGCCGGCAATGCCGCGGTGGATGCCAGCGGCGCGCTGGGCGGCGGCGCGGTGCTGGTCGGCGGCGATTATCAAGGTAAGAACAGCGCCTTGCCCAATGCGCAGCAAACCTGGTTCGGCAAGGACGCCAGCATCCGCGCCGATGCGCTGGCCCATGGTGACGGCGGCAAGATCGTGCTCTGGTCCGATGGCGCGACCAGCGCCCATGGCAGCGTCTCGGCGCGCGGCGCCGGCATTGGCGCAGGCGGCCTGGTCGAAACCTCGGGCCACGACCTGGATACCAGCGGCATCAAGGTGGATGCCGGCGCAGCCGGCGGCAAGAGCGGCACCTGGCTGCTCGACCCATGGAACATCATCGTGCGCGCCGACGGCGCCGCGCCGGCCACGGCGGTCGACGTCTTCGCCAAGCCACCGGGCAGCGGCGACACCGTGGTGTCGCCGGCGACGCTGCTGGCGACCAATGCCAACATCGTCCTGCAGGCGCAGAACGACCTGACCTTCAGCGACAACCTCGCCGCGGTCGAGAGCGTGCGCGCCGAGGCGGGCAACAACCTCACCGTCAACGCGCAGGTCAGCTCGAGCGGGGGCGAACTCGATTTCCGGGCCGGCAACCGCTTCACCCTGGGCGCGGCCGGCGCGCTGGCCAGCCCGAAGTTCATCGACCTGAAGGCCGAGCGCATGACCCTGCTCGGGAACATCGGCGGCGTCGGCGGCACCCTGCCGGTCATCTCGTTCAATACCTTCAACACCACCACCGGCATCAACATCCGCGGGCTGGAAGCGGCCGGCGTGCTCACGCTCGATCCGGCGCGCCTGGGCGCATTCGGCGCCTTCGGGATCAATATCGGCAACAGCGGCCATGTGGGCGCGGTCAACATCGACGTCGCCCTGACCATGCCGGGCCACCTGCAGATCGACTCCGCCGGCATCGTCAACATCGGCGCGCCGGTAGTCCTGACCGGCAGCACCAGCCAGTTCGGCGGCACCCTGCACCCGCACCTGGGCGGCGGCGCCATCAATGTGACCGGCCCGGGCGCCGCGATCAGCGCGCCGGGCAAGGTCGCCCTCACCGGTGGCCGCATCGTCGTCGACGGCGCGCTCACCTCCGGCGCCATCGCGCTGGCCTCCGGCAGCGAAGGCATGAAGCTGGGCGGCGTGCTCGCCTCGAGCGGCTTGACGACCCTGAGTTCGACCGCCGACATCATCCAGCACGATGGCTCGGTCGTGAAGGCGGGCAGCCTGCTGGTCGACGCCGGCCACGTCGACATGAAATACGCGAACCAGGTCGGCGTGCTCGCCGGCGGCGCCAGCACCGGCAACTTCCGCTTCGGCTGGACCGGCGCCCTGCAGGTCGGCACCGTGGCCGGCGTGTCCGGCATCCAGGCCGGTTCCGAGCTGGACCTGGCCGGCGGCGCCTTCACTGCGAACGCCAACCTGCAAGCCCTGGCAATGTTCATCGACGCCGCGTCGATTTCGGGCAGCGGCACCCTGGGCGCCAATTTCGTCTCGCTGGCCTCCAGCGGCGGCATCGGCACCAATAGCGCCCCGCTGCGCACCAATGCACAGGTGCTCAGCGCCACCAACACCGCCACCGGGAATGCCCCGATCAACATCCTGAGCAGCCGCGCCGTCATCCTGCAGGATGTCGTGCAGGCGGGCGCCGCCAATACCGGCGGCATTACCATCGACAGCGCCGCCGGCCTGACCGTCGCCGAAAGCGGCGCGGAGCGGCCGGGCGTGAAGACCGGCAGCGGCGCCATCAACCTGCTGACCCAGGGCCCCCTGACGGTCCAGGGCAAGGTCAGCTCGGGCAGCGGCAACATCCGCCTCGACGCCGGCAACAGCGGCCTGCTGACCGTGAGCCAGGGCGCGCAAATCGCCTCCGCTTCGGGCAACGTCCAGGTGACGGCCGGCAGCACCGCCATCACCCCGGGCAGCATCCTCGTCGCCAGCCCGGACAAGCTGAGCGTCACCAATCCGAACGCCCCGGCCGAACCGGCGGCGCCGACCCTGCTGGCCTGTCTCGCCAACCCGGCCGCCCCGGGCTGCGGCCCGGTGCTGCAAAGCGCGACCCAGGCCTGCATCGCCAACCCGGACGGCCCGAACTGCGCCCAGGTGCTGCCTCTGCCAGCCGCCTGCCGCGCCAACCCGTCGACCAACGGCTGCGCGGTCGTGCTCGAACGCGCGGCGCTGCTGGCCTGTATCGCCGAACCATCCGGCGCCGGCTGCGCCACCGTGCTGCCTGCGCTGGAAGTGTGCGTGGCCACGCCGGGCAAGCTGGGCTGCGTCCCGGTGCTGGCGGCGCGCGCCGCCTTCGAGGCCTGCGTGGCCAACCCGGCCGGCAGCGGCTGCCAGGCCATCCTGCCGTCGCTGGCGGTGTGCAAGGCCAGCGCCGGCCTGCCGGGCTGCGCCCAGGTGCTGCAGCTGACCTTCAATGCCTGCCTGTCGAACCCAGGCGATGCGTCCTGCAGCGGCGTGCTGCCGACCGTGTCGCAATGCGTCGTGAACCGCGCCGCGCCAGGCTGCAGCGTGGTGCTGCCGACCCTGGCGCAGTGCGTCGCCAGCCCGGCGCTGGCCGGTTGCTCGGTGACGCTGCCGACCCTGAGCCAGTGCGTCGCCAATCCATCCTCGCCAGGCTGCTCGGCGACCCTGCCGACGCTGTCGCAATGCGTCGGCAATTCGTCGCTGCCAGGCTGCTCGGCGACCCTGCCGACGCTGGCCCAGTGCACCGGCAGCCCGACGCTGCAGGGCTGTACGGTGGTGCTGCCGACCCTGGCTCAATGCACGGCCTCGCCGACGCTGTCGGGTTGCGCGGCGGTGCTGCCGAGCGTCTCGGCCTGCGTGGCCAACCCGTCGCTGCCGGCCTGCCAGGTCATCAATCCGCCAGCCAGTGGCGAGACCCAGGCGCCGGTGGCGCTGGCCCAGCAAACCACGGTCAACCTGATCAACTCGCGCACCCCTGTGGCGGTGCTCGCGCCGGTCGCCTCGGCGGCAGGCAGCGGGGACGCCAAGGGCGGCGGCGAGGCCGCGGCAGACAAGACGGAACAGCAGGCCGGTCCTGCAACGGGTACCACCCCAGGAGTGAAGAATGAAAAACCAGTCGCAAAAATGTACTGTAATTAAAGCGGCGCTGTTCGCGGCGCTGTTCATGCTCGGCAGCGCGGCCTGGGCGGCGCAGGTGGCCGGTGTCGTGGCGCGCCTGAGCGGCCCCCTGATGGCGAAAAAACTCGATGGCAGCGTCAAGGTGCTGGCGCTGCGTTCGGAAATCGAAAGCGGCGACACCCTGGTGTCCGAGAAGAACACCTACGCCCAGATCAAGTTCATCGACAACAGCGAGATCACGCTGCGCCCGGGCACCACCTTCAAGGTCGAGAATTTTGCCTACGACGCCGGCAAGCCGGACGAGGACAACGCCAGCTTCAGCCTGGTCAAGGGCGGGCTGCGCTCGATCACCGGCCTGATGGGCAAGCGCAACAAGGAGAAGTTCTCGCTCAAGACGCCCAGCGCCACCATCGGCATCCGCGGCACGACCTTCGTGGCGCAGTACGTGGGAGCGGGCGGCCCCATGGACCCGCAGGGCAGATTGCCGGCCGGCGGCGCTCCCGTCCTGGCGCCCGGCCTGCACCTGCAGGTCAGCGATGGCATGATCGTGGTGACCAACCAGGGCGGTGCGCTGAATTTCGCCGCCGGCCAGTTCGGCTTCGTGTCGAACCCGACCCAGCCGCCGGTGCTCGTGCCGAACAACCCCGGCCTGAAGTTCACGCCGCCGCCGGTCTTCAACACCAGCGGGCCGAGCACACCGAACGCCACCGGCCCGGCCGACGCCAACACTGTCGACTGCATCGTGCGCTGACCGGCACGCGTGCATTGCGCCCCGCAGGGCTTTTGGCCTGCGGGGCTTTTTTACGTCCCTTGTTCGCGTGCGCGCGCCAGCAGCAGCGCGCGCTCGGCCGCGTTGGCCGTCATGGCGGCAGCGCGTTCGAATTCGGCGCGCGCTTCCTTGCCGCGCCCGAGCTTGGCCAGCAGGTCGGCGCGCACGCTGGGCAGCCAGTGGTAGCCCTGCAGCTTGCCCTCGCCGGCCAGCAGGTCGGCCAGCGCCAGGCCGGCCTGCGGTCCCTCGGCCATGCCCACGGCCACGGCCCGATTGAGCTCGACCACGGGCGAGGGCTGGACCTGGGCCAGTTCGCCGTACAGCGCCGCGATGGCCGGCCAGTCGGTGTCCTGCGCCACGTGGGCGCGCGCGTGGCAGGCCGCGATCTCGGCCTGCAGCCGGTACGGGCCGCGCGCCAGCCCGAGCTGCGCGGCGCGTGCCAGCGCCGCCAGGCCGCGCCGCACCAGCACGCCGTCCCAGCGCGAGCGGTCCTGGTCCATCAGCAGCACCGGGCGGCCTTCGCCATCGATGCGCGCCTGCATGCGCGAGGCCTGCAATTCCATCAGGGCGGCCAGGCCATGGGCTTCCGGCTCGCCGGGCGCCAGTTCGGCCAGCATGCGCCCCAGGCGCAGGGCTTCATCAAGCAGTGCCGGACGCATCCAGTCTTCGCCCGCGGTGGCGGTATAGCCTTCGTTGAAGATCAGGTAGACCGCCTCCAGCACGGCGCCCAGGCGCTCGCCGAGTTGGGCCGGAGGCGGCAGTTCGAAGGGCACGCGCGCTTCACTGAGCGTGCGCTTGGCGCGCACGATGCGCTGGGCCATGGTCGCTTCCGGCACCAGGAAGGCGCGTGCGATCTCCGCGGTGGTCAAGCCGCCCAGCAGCTTGAGCGTGAGCGCCAGGCGTGCGTCGAGCGAGAGCACCGGGTGGCAGGCGGTGAACATCAGGCGCAGCAGGTCGTCCTGGAAGATATCCTTGCGGGCGTCGTCCAGGCCGTCGACGAAATCAGGGACCACGAGTGCCTCCTGGGCCTCGAGGTCGAGGCCGATCTGTTCGAGCTTCTGGCGCAGCAGGCGGTCGCGCCGCAGCCGGTCGAGCGCGGCGTGCTTCGCGGTCGTCATGAGCCAGGCGCCCGGCTTGTCGGGAATGCCCTCGGCCGGCCAGTGCTCGAGGGCCGCCACCAGCGCATCCTGGGCCAGCTCCTCGGCCAGGCCGACGTCGCGCACGATCCGCGCCACGCTGGCGACGATCTTCGCCGCCTCGATGCGCCAGACCGCGGCGATGCTGCGTTCGACCTGCCCCTGCATCAGATCTGCGCGGCGGCGTCTTCCGCCTGGGGTTCCGGCATGCTTTCCATGTACGCCAGCTCCCACAGGTGGCCGTCCAGGTCTTCGAAGCCGTGCTGGTACATGAAGCCGTGGTCCTTCGGCGCGCTCGGCCAGGCGCCGCCGGCGGCTTTCGCTTTCGCGGCCAGCTCGTCGACCGCGGCGCGGCTGTCGCAGGACAGGCAGAGCAGCACTTCGGTCGTCTTGCGCGCGTCGGCGATCGGCTTGTTGGTGAAGCCCTGGAAGAAGGGCTCGACCAGCAGCATGACGTAGATGTCGGGCGAGACGATCATGCAGGCCGCGTTCTGGTCGCTGAACTGGGGATTGAATTCGAAGCCCAGCGCGGCAAAGAAGGCCTTGCTGCGTTCGAGGTCCTTGACCGGGAGGTTCACGTAGATCTGCTTGTTCATGGCGGTGTCCTTTTCGAGTAGAGGCTTACAGGGAGGGAAAGCGTTCGCGGGCAGGGGAGGCCGGCAGGTCTTCCGGCTCGTAGAGCTGGCGCACTTCGATGTCGCCGTCCGCCAGCTCGCCGTGCGGGGCCGGGAAGCGGCGCGACCATTCCATCGCTTCCTCGCGGCTGCGCACCTGGATCAGGGTGTAGCCGGCGATCAGCTCCTTGGTTTCCGCAAACGGCCCGTCGACGACGCTGCGCCGGCCCTCGCGGTGGCGGATGCGCCAGCCGTCGCGGGTGGGCCGCAGGCCGCTGGCGTCGAGCAGCACGCCGGCGCGGGCCAGCTCCTGGTGGTAGTCGGCCATGGCCGCGAACAGCGGCTCGCCGGGCATGATGCCGGCTTCCGTATCAAGCGTGGCCTTGACGATGATCATGAAACGCATGGGAGTCTCCTTGTCGTGAGGGAGCTGCTATCAGCTTCCATCGATACGACGAATGGAGGGCGCGGGAATCGACATGGGGCGCGGGTTTTTTTGCGCGGCCCAGGGCTAGCCCTCGAAGCAGGGCGCGAGACCCCGGACCTCGACCGTCGCCCACTCCGCCGCGGGACATTCGCCCGCCAGCTTGATGGCTTCCTCGCGCGAATCGACATCGACCAGGAAGAAGCCGCCCACCATTTCCTTCGCTTCCGCAAACGGGCCATCGACGATGCGCGCCTTGCCGCCAGGGGCCGTGACCCGCGCCGCGCCATCCTGCGAGGCCAGCGATTCGGCGCCCAGCAGCAGGCCGCGGCTGCGCAGGTCCTCGCCCCAGCGCAGCATGCGCTCGTAGACGGCGCGGCCTTCAGGCTCGCTGCGGGTGGCGCGCTGGCCGATGGGTTCGTGGATCAGGAGCATGTGGGGCATCGGGAATTCTCCATGGGAGGGTGGAGCCGTTATTCTAAATCCGAAAGCGCTCGTCCAACCATGGCGGGCCTTGCTGCACCCGGTGTGCGGTCGCGCGCCGGGACGCGGCGTCAGGTCTCGTCGTGCTGCTTGCGCGACTTGAGCCGCGCGACCAGCACCGGGACCGCGCCGAAGGGAAGGAAGGCGGCCAGGAAGCCGGCGGCAAAATATACGATCACGTCGAGCGCTGTCAGCCATGCCGGCTGGCTGACATGGCCGTATTCGCTGTGGAAGCCCATCGCCGCCATGGCGCAAAAAAGGCCCAGGACCGCGCCGACCACTGCCGGTCCCAACAGGGTTTGCTGCTCAGTATGAGAGAGTTTCATTCGACTACCTCGACGATGTTGCTGAGTGTGTGAAAGAAGCCGGCAGCGGAATTGGTGGTTGCAAAGGCAGAGGTCGTGTCTTGAAGTCAGACCTGACCCCGGGCCTGCTTCGCCTTGCGAGGCCGGACCGGACCCATCACAGACCTTACTCAGCTGGATTTGGTTTTGCCGAACATCGCACTATGTGACGAGGAGTTCCACGGACTGCGGTCTGCTGGATACACAAGCTGCTCGTTGTCGCCAATCAAATGGCCGATCCTCGCCGCAATGAGCTGTAGAGCAAGGGACAGCGCATGTAGCGAGCCCTCACCGACGATATCAGGATACCGCCCATCCACTCCGTCCAGCGCGGCCGGACACGCCCAAGTATTCCCTTCAACTCGATATGGCGTCCCGATTTTTGCCTCAATCATGGTCTCCGTGCCATCCGAGCGGAGCCACAAAATCGATTCACACGCAATAGACGTTGGCGTATCAATTCGCATTGAATTCCTTTTTCGTCTAACAGTTGGATACGTGGCCTGAAGTGGGAACGCAGCATCAGATTGCTGGCGATCGAGCATGCGATCGTGTTTCGCAAGCCTTGAACCCAGATTGCCCTTGCACTGGCGGCGCAAATCCTGTTCGAGCGGGACCAGCGTCAGTCGGATCAGACGCCGAGGGTTTATCCCGCACCCGGACTTTCCTTGTATTTGCGGTATTCCTTCATCACCTGAATGACCACAACGGTCGCGCCGGCAAGGCCAAAGGCCCACTTCATTTGCCACGGCGCGGTCGGCACCAGGCTGCCTAGCATCATGCACACGGCGAAGCATGCGGACGAAAAGGCATCGATCCAGCGTCGTCCCCAAAGACACAAGAGCGTTAAAAGTGCCCAGCAAACGATAGGCCAGTCGTTCCAGTCCATGCAATCTCCAAGTACAGTGCGGGTGTATGCCTGTTGGCGGCTTGTAGCGCCGCGAACTTCATGAGCGCCTCCTGCCGTGCCGGCATCTTAGCAATAGAGACATGCCTGCATGTGCGTGGATTGTCACAGCCGTGTGATTGCGGCTGGCCCAATGTCGCCTACACTTTTTTAGTGCCAGTCACATTCAAGCTTCGCTTCCAGTCTTGCTTGTCTTTCCCAAGCAGCCATTTCACCCCCAGCTGCACCACCAGTGCCGCCCCGGTCGCGCAAGCAAAGGCAAACGCAATCGACTCCGACTGCAACAGCAGCGAGAGCACCACGCAGAACACGGCAAACGCGTAGTAGCCATTGACCATGCCGCGCAGCAGCGCCACCGCGAAGCCCGGCCCGCTGGAACGGTGGGAAAAGCCCACCAGCACCGTGCTCATGACGGGGAACATGGCAAACAGGCCGCTCAGGCGCGGGCCGAGCTGGGCCGCGGCATAGGTCACGCTCAGGCACAGGACGGCGCCGGCCAGCATGCGCCAGGGCAGGTCATTGGCTGGCTTGCCGGTCCGGGCAGCTCCCTGCGGCGCCGCGCCGAACAGGAAGGGCGCAGCCAGCAGCGCGGCCACGACGACGGCAAACCCCATCCACAAGGGTAGCGCAATCGATTTCAGCACCACGACCGCAACGGCATACGCCAGCAGCGCCGCCGCCATCGCCCGCGGCATGCCAAAGCGGGCCACGCGCGCATAGGCGATGCTGAAGACGAGAATGGCCAGCACCGCCAGCAAGGTATTGGCGGCGGCCAAGGAGGCAAATGCAGCGCCTTGCTCGAGCGCGATGGCCAGCAGGATCGGGCCCGAGACGATGGGAAAGGCGGACAGCCAGCCGGCCACCGCCGGCCCCCAGCGCCGTCCAGCAAGGGTGACGAGGCCGATCAGGGTCGGGACCAGCAGGAGCTTGAACAGGAAGAGCGTAGAGAACTCGGGCATGCGGTGTGAATAGAATAGAGAAATGAAAAACGCCCGCCTTGCGGCGAGCGTTTCGAGCATCCACCTGCTAATGCGTAGCAGGCGAGCAAGGCAAGAACAAGCTTACAGCACGTCGCTGGCGTGGTCCGCCAGGCGCGAGCGTTCGCCGCGCGCCAGGGTGACGTGGCCGCCATGGCTCCAGCCCTTGAAGCGGTCGACCACATAGGTCAGGCCGCTCGAGCCTTCGGTGAGATACGGCGTGTCGATCTGGGCGATGTTACCCAGGCACAGGATCTTGGTGCCAGGGCCGGCGCGCGTGACCAGGGTCTTCATCTGCTTGGGCGTTAGGTTCTGCGCCTCGTCGATGATGAGGAACTTGTTCACGAAGGTACGGCCACGCATGAAGTTCAGCGACTTGATCTTGATGCGCGAGCGGATCAGGTCTTGCGTCGCCGCGCGGCCCCAATCGCCGGCATCGCCGTCGCCCTTCATCAGCACTTCCAGGTTGTCGTCGAACGCGCCCATCCACGGCGACATCTTCTCTTCCTCGGTACCCGGCAGGAAGCCGATGTCTTCGCCCACCGGCACCGTGACGCGGGTGACGATGATCTCGTTGTACTGCTTGGTTTCCAGCACCTGGGCCAGGCCAGCGGCCAGGGCCAGCAGGGTCTTGCCGGTGCCGGCCTGGCCGAGCAGGCTGACGAAATCGCATTCCGGGTTCATGAGCAGGTTCAGCGCAAAATTCTGCTCGCGGTTGCGCGCCGTGATGCCCCAGACATTGTTCTTGTTGTGGCTATAGTCGCGCAGGGTCTGGAACACGGCCGTCTTGCCGGTGATCTGCTTGACCTGGCCATAGAACGGCGCTTCGCCGTTCTTCGGTTCGATGAACACGAACTGGTTCACAAGCAGGGTCGGGATCACCGGGCCGGTCATGCGGTAGTAGGTGGCCGAGTTGCCGTTCTTGTTTTCCTGCCACGACTCCATATCCTTGCCGTGCTTGTTCCAGAAATCGTCCGGCAGCTGGACGATGCCCGAGTACAGCAGGTCGGTGTCTTCCAGCACATGGTCGTTGAAATAGTCTTCGGCCGGCAGGCCCAGCGCGCGCGCCTTGATGCGCATGTTGATGTCTTTCGACACCAGCACGATCGCACGGCCGCCCATCTGGTCTTCCAGCGCGCGGACCACGCCCAGGATCTGGTTGTCGGCCTTGCCCGATGGCAGGCCCTCCGGCAGCGGGGCGGCGTCGAGCTTGGTCTGGAAGAACAGGCGGCCCTTGGCATCCTTGTTGCCGAGCTTGGCCAGCGGGATGCCGGCTTCGATCGCGTCGTCGTCGATGTTGGCGATCAGGGCGTCCAGCGTGCGCGACACTTGTCTAGCATTGCGCGCGACTTCCGACATGCCCTTCTTGTGGTTGTCGAGCTCTTCCAGCGTCATCATCGGCAGGTAGACGTCGTGTTCCTCGAAGCGGAACAGCGATGTCGGGTCGTGCATCAGCACGTTCGTGTCGAGCACGAAGACCTTGGTGGTGCCGCTGCGGTCGGCCTTGCGGCTGGTGGACGACTTGACGGTGAGTTCGACCGGCTTGTGCTTGGCCGGATGCGGCTGGTCGGCGTCAAGCTCGCGCAGGCGCGCCACCGGCTGCGGCGCCTGGGCCTCGTCCTTCGACTTGCGGGCAGGCCCCCTGGCCTGCAGCGCGTCGGCGGCGGTGTCGTTGGCGGCGGCGCTCATGCCCGGCGCCGCGTCGGCGGACGTCTTGGCCTTGCGTGCCTTGGCCGCTTTCGCGGTCGGCACGGCCTGGCCGCTGATCAGGTCTTCGAGGTCGGCGTCGGCCTTGGCGGCGACGGAGCGCACGGGCGACTTGCCCGGTTCAGCTTTTGGGTAATCTTTTGCCAGCAGCATGGTGGCTGGCTTGGTAGGCATTTTTGGCAATGGCATCAGGTTCTCAATCTAAAAAAAGTCCGGAAGGCCGCACGGGCGCAGCATAGGGCGCGCCGCTGAACGGAATCGATGCTCTTGGGGGTCTTGCAGAGATAGCTTGCAGCCGGAGGATGCCGGTCCGGCAGACAGCCGAAAGGGAAAGGTGCGGATGAATGAATCGGATGGAATGCGGTTGACTCAAAATAGGAGGCAGGTATCCAGCAAAGTTAATGACTGGAGCCATCCGTTTTCAGGGCTGGCTCTTCAAAAATTCCAGCACTTCGGTCACGTGGTCGTTGACTTTCACGCCACGCCATTCTTTCACCAATCGGCCGTGAGCGTCAATGATAAACGTACTGCGCTCAACCCCGCGCACTTGTTTCCCGTACATATTTTTCATCTTCATCACGCCGAACTGCTGGCAGACCAGTTCTTCCGGATCCGAAATCAGTTCAAACGGCAGTCCGAGCTTGCCCTTGAAGCCTTCGTGCGAGCGCAGCGAGTCGCGGCTGATGCCGTAGATCTCGGCCTGGAGCGCCTGGAATTCCGGATAGGCTTCGCGGAAGGCGATGCTCTCCGTGGTGCAGCCCGGCGTATTGTCTTTTGGGTAAAAGTACAGCACCGTGTGCTTCGCCGGGCGGCCGGCGAGCTCGAAGGTGCGTCCGCTCGTCATGGCGGCGGAAAAATTCTCGACGGGGGCTTCGGTCAGGCTCTCGGCCACGGGGGTCTCCTGGTGTCTTGGCGGCAGGCCGCCGGGTCCCTGGCGCGGCCATGCAGGCATCCAACGCCGCGGCGGGAAGCGGATACCGCCATGATAATCGGCGCCGCGTCCCGAAGCTAGTGGTCTGTAGCCAGGGTGATAACCCGCGAGATGAGGCGGGTTTTCATTTATTCAAGATGCTAAATGGAATTTATTTCGGTTTTTCAACTGCGAGCCAGCAGCAGTACGCCCAGCATGATCACGCCGATGGCCAGCATGCGCTGGAGCGAGATCGCTTCGCCCAGGAACATCCAGGCCCCCACCGCGCCGATGACATAGCCGAGCGACAGCATCGGATAGGCCACCGTCACGTCGGTGCGCGACAGGCCGAGGATCCAGACCACCAGCGACACGCCGTAGCACACCAGGCCGAGCACGATCGGCCACTGGGTCGCGACTTTCAGGCCGGTGAGCAGCCAGTTGTCGCGGGTAAGGTGGATGGCGCCGCCGAGGGCATTGGTGCCGGCCTTGAGCAGCAGCTGGGCCGCGGCGTTGAGGATGACGCCGCTGATGATGAAGGCAAAGGCCGAGGAATTCATGTTCTTGTTATTGGTATGGGCAAGGCCGGGCATCCCGCAGCGCAGCGGGAATGCACGGCGTAGATGCCTCAGGCGCCGGCGGCGCCGTCGATGATCAGGGCCAGCGTGACCTTGCGGCCTTCGCCCATCAGGATGTTGTAGGTGCGGCAGGCGGCGTGGCTGTCCATGCACTCGACCCCGATGCGCTTGTCGGACAGGCTGGTGGTCAGGCGCGGGTGCACGAAGCGCTGGCGCTCGCCGGTGCCGAGCACGACGACGTCCGGGTTATCCAGGGCGATCTGCTCGAAGTGGCTGGCGGCCAGGTCCTCGAAGCGCGCCACTTCCCAGGCGCGGGGCGCCACTTCGGGCATGACGATCAGGCTGAAGTCGAAGCGCTGGGCATTGATCTCGACCCCGCCGGCATCGTAGCCGGTGACGGTCTGGTATTGCTGGGTGTTGTCGGAATGGAGCTTCATCGTGGCGCGAACGGGTAAGTAATTGCGGTAGCGAAAAGGGCGAACCGAAGGGTCCGTAACTGGCATCCATTGTACCCGCAGAGGCGAGGTTGCTTAAATCCTGCGCTTTCGGCAGAATGGTATTTTTCGCACTGCAACAAAGCAGGGCACCACAGACGATGAGCCAGGGGATACTTTGCGACCGATTCTGAAATCGAACAAGCTGGACGACGTCTGCTACGAAATCCGCGGTCCTGCCCTCGAACAGGCCCGCGCCATGGAAGACGACGGCCAGAAGATCATCAAGCTCAACATCGGCAACCTCGCCGTGTTCGGCTTCGACCCGCCCGACGAGATCGTGCACGACATGATCCGCAACATGCATGGCGCGGCCGGCTATACCGATTCGAAGGGCATGTTCGCGCCGCGCAAGGCCGTCATGCACTACACCCAGGGCAAGAACATCCAGGGCGTCGGCATCGACGACATCTACCTGGGTAATGGCGCATCGGAACTGATCGTCATGGCCATGCAGGGCCTGCTCAATACCGGCGACGAAGTGCTGGTGCCGGCGCCAGATTATCCGCTGTGGACCGCGGCCGTGAGCCTGGCCGGCGGCGCGCCGAAGCATTACATCTGCGACGAGGGCGCCGGCTGGCTGCCCGACATCGAGGACATGCGGCGCAAGATCACGCCGAACACGCGCGCGCTCGTGGTCATCAACCCGAACAACCCGACCGGCGCCCTGTACCCGCGCGAGATCCTGCTCGAGATCATCGAGCTGGCGCGCCAGCACCAGCTGATCGTCTACGCCGACGAAATCTACGACAAGACGCTGTACGACGGCGAAGAACACGTGTCGATGGCCTCGCTGGCCGACGACGTGCTGTTCGTGACCCTGAACGGCCTGTCGAAGAACTACCGTTCCTGCGGCTACCGCGCCGGCTGGATGGTGGTGTCGGGCGAGAAGCGCCACGCGAAGGACTATATCGAGGGCCTGAACATGCTGGCCTCGATGCGCCTGTGCGCCAATGCGCCGGGCCAGTACGCGATCCAGACCGCGCTGGGCGGCTACCAGAGCATTGCCGACCTGGTCGGCCCCGGCGGGCGCCTGCTCAAGCAGCGCGACCTGGCCCACAAACTGTTGACCGATATTCCGGGAGTGTCCTGCGTCAAGCCAAAAGCGGCGCTGTACATGTTCCCGCGCCTCGACCCGAAGATGTACCCGATCGCGGACGACCAGCAATTCATCTGCGAACTGCTGTCCGAGGAAAAAGTGCTGCTGGTGCAAGGCACCGGCTTTAACTGGATCGCCCCGGATCACTTCCGGCTGGTATTCCTGCCCAATTCCGACGACCTGACGGATGCCTGCGGACGCATCGCGCGCTTCCTCGACGGCTACCGACGGCGCCATGCGCGTTAGACCTTGAGAAGAACCACAATCATGAAACCCATCCGAGTTGGCCTCCTGGGCATCGGCACCGTCGGCGCCGGCACCTTCAACGTCCTGCAGCGCAACCAGGAAGACATCCGCCGCCGCGCCGGCCGCGGCATCGAAATCACCATGGTGGCCGCGCGCAATACCGAGCGCGCCCGCGCCCTGACCGGGAGCACGGTGGAAGTCGTGGCCGATCCCTTCGCGATCGTCAACAGCCCGGACATCGACATCGTCGTCGAACTGATCGGCGGTGTCGAGCTGCCACGCGAGCTGGTCTTGAAAGCCATTGCCAACGGCAAGCACGTGGTCACCGCCAACAAGGCGCTGCTGGCGCTGCACGGCAACGAAATCTTCGCCGCCGCCCAGGACAAGGGCGTGATGGTCGCTTTCGAAGCGGCCGTCGCCGGCGGCGTGCCGATCATCAAGGCGCTGCGCGAAGGCCTGACCGCGAACCGCATCGAATCGGTGGCCGGCATCATCAACGGCACCACCAACTTCATCCTGTCGGAAATGCGCGAGAAGGGCCTGGACTTCGCCACCGTACTGAAGCAGGCGCAGGAGCTGGGCTATGCGGAGCTCGATCCCACCTTCGACATCGAGGGCGTGGACGCCGCCCATAAACTCACCATCATGTCGGCGATCGCCTTCGGCATCCCGGTGCAATTCGACAAGGCGTATGTCGAAGGCATCAGCCAGCTGCAGGCGGTCGACATCCGCTACGCCGAGCAACTGGGCTACCGCATCAAGCTGCTGGGCATCACCCGCCGCACCCGTACCGAAGCGGGCGAGGGCATCGAGCTGCGCGTGCACCCGACCCTGATCCCGAATGCGCGCCTGATCGCCAACGTGGAAGGCGCGATGAACGCGGTGCTGGTGCAGGCCGATGCGGTGGGCGCGTCGCTGTACTACGGCAAGGGCGCAGGTTCCGAACCGACCGCGTCCGCCGTGATTGCCGACCTGGTCGACGTTACCCGCCTGGCTACCGTGGACCCGTACTGCCGCGTGCCGCACCTGGCTTTCCAGCCGAACGAGATGAGCGACGTCGCCATCATGCCGATGGCCGAAATCACCACCAGCTACTACCTGCGCGTCTATGTGAAGGACCAGCTCGGCGTGATGGCGGACCTGACCCGCATCCTGGCCGACGGCGGCATCTCGATCGACGCCGTGCTGCAGAAGGAACCGGGCAACCAGGTTAACCTCGACATCATCATGCTGACCCACCAGACGCGCGAGAAGAACATCGATGCGGCGATCGCCAAGATCGAAGCCTTGCCGGCCGTGATCGGCAAGGTCACCCGCATCCGCCTGGAAACCCTGGCCTGATCCGCTGGCGCGAACCGGCGCCGGACATGATTCGGATTTGGCGGCCTGTGCCGCTAAACCGGATCATTTTTTTTGCCTGCCCGGCCAGTGCGGCCTGGGGCTCAGCCCAGCGGAATATCCATCGGCAGTGGGCAATATGCCGGGAGGGCGCCCTGGAAAGGCATTGCAGGAGGCTCGTCATCGTCGATGCAGGCGCAGCCCAGTGCCAGCATGTCGTGCTCGATGTGGTCGAACAGCGCGGTTGTCACGCTGGCGTAGCGGAGGAGGAAGTCGGAAGAAGTCATCCGCGGATTCTACCCGCGCTGCGCTGCACAATCCTGGCGTATGCAGGCTCGCTTGAGCGGTTTCAATCGACAATGCAACTCCCCGGATTCAGCCGGGACGGCGCTTGTCGCAGCCAGCGGTCTATGCTTTTTACCCAACCGGTATCGCCAGTCGAGACTTTAAGGATTAGTATCGGAAACCCGTTAATGAGAGACGGCAATAACTTGGCCATCCCTCTCCTGTAAGCTCCCGGCTTGCTGTACATTCCGAACATTCTTCATTCAACGACCTGAGCATGAGCCAACCGAGCCAGTTTTCCCTGCTGACGCAGCGCCGTTTCGGCCCCTTCTTCTGGACCCAGTTCCTTGGCGCCTTCAACGACAACCTGTTCAAGACCGCGCTGCTGGTCGTGCTGACTTATGACGCGCTGAGCTGGACCACCGTCAGCCCCTCGCTGCTGAACAACCTGATCCCCGGCCTGTTCATCCTGCCTTTCGTGCTGTTCTCGGCCACGGCAGGACAAATCGCAGACAAGTTCGACAAGGCGCACCTGGCAAGGTTCGTCAAGCTGCTCGAGATCGCGATCATGCTCGTGGCCGGCATCGGCTGGATGACCCACACCCTGTGGCTGCTGGTGGCCGCGGTGGTCGGCATGGGCTTGCACTCGACCCTGTTCGGCCCGGTGAAATACGCCTACCTGCCGCAGCAGTTGAAGCCGGAAGAGCTGGTCGGCGGCAATGGCGTGATCGAGATGGGCACCTTTGTCGGCATCCTGCTGGGCGAAGTAGCGGGCGCCTTGCTGGTCGCCTACAAGCCCTGGGGCATCGAACTGGTGGCAGGTGGCACCCTGTTCTGCGCCGTGCTGGGACTGCTGGCGAGCTGGCGCATCCCGCCGTCGCCCGCGCCGGCGCCGGAACTGAAAATCAGCCGCAACCCCTTCGCCGAATCGGTCCGCAACCTGAAGTTCTCGAGCCAGAACCGCACCGTCTTCCTGTCGATGCTGGGCAATTCCTGGTTCTGGTTCTACGGCGCGCTGCTGCTGTCGCAATTCCCCGTCTATGCCAAGGATTACCTGCGCGGCGACCACAGCGTGTTCGTGCTGCTGCTTACCGTCTTCTCGCTGGGCATCGGCGCCGGTTCGCTGCTGTGCGAAAAGCTCTCGGGCCACAAGGTCGAGATCGGCCTCGTGCCCTTCGGCTCGATCGGCCTGTCGGTATTCGGCATCGACCTGTATTTCGCCAGCGTGGCCTTCACCAATACTGCGACCGTCGACGCCTTTGCGCTGATCGCCCTGCCGGGCATGTGGCGCATCCTCGCCGACCTGGTCCTGATCGGCGTGTTCGGCGGCTTCTTCATCGTGCCGCTGTTTGCCCTGATCCAGACCCGTTGCGATCCGAAACACGTCTCGCGCACCATTGCAGGCATGAACATCTTGAACGCCATCTTCATGGTCGCGGCGGCCGGCGTGGCCATCCTGCTGCTGGGGCAGGGCTTCAGCATTCCCGAAATGTTCCTCGTCACTGCGCTGCTCAATGCCTGCGTCGCCGTCTACATCTTCTCGCTGGTGCCGGAATTCCTGATGCGCTTCCTGGCCTGGATGCTGATCCACACCGGCTACCGCGTGCGCACCGTCGACGCCCACCGCATTCCCGAGCAGGGCCCGGCGGTGCTGGTCTGCAACCACGTGTCCTATGTCGACGCGCTGGTGATTGGCGCGGCCAGCCCGCGCCCGATCCGCTTCGTGATGGACCACCGCATTTTCAAAACACCTTTCCTCGGCTGGATCTTCCGCGCCGCCAAGGCGATCCCGATCGCGCCGGCCAAGGAAGACGCCTTCCTGATGGAACGCGCCTTCATCGACATCGCCGAAGCGCTGCACCAGGGGGAGCTGGTCTGCATCTTCCCGGAGGGGAAGCTGACAAACACCGGCGAGATCAACGAGTTCCGCGGCGGCATTGCCAGGATCGTCGAGCGCAGCAAGGTGCCGGTGATCCCGATGGCGCTGCGCGGGCTGTGGGGCAGCGTGTTCACGCGCGACTCGACCAATCTGTTCGAGCGCTCGTTCGCACGCGGGATCCGCTCGAAGCTGTCGCTGGCAGTGGGCAAGCCGGTGGCGCCGGATGCGGCCTCGCCGGAACATTTGCAGGAGCAGGTGCTGGCGCTGCGGGGGGATTGGAAATAGTAGGCTGTGTTGCAGGCCGCATCGGTTGGTCGACCTGCGCGAGCGCAAAAAAGGCGTTGCATAACCATAACAAAAACTAGGATCGCCCGGACGGGCTCTGATATAATTCCCGGATAGTCGGGGCGTAGCGCAGCCTGGTAGCGTACGTGCATGGGGTGCACGGGGTCGGAGGTTCGAATCCTCTCGCCCCGACCAATGGAATGAGTTATTTGCAGCGTAAGCTGCTTGGAAAAACAGCACTGCGTATTAGATGATTATCTAATACCGGTGCTGTTTTTTTATGTCCGCCAGTCGCAGAGATGTGCAAGCAGCACGGGACGAGCATCGGGTGTAATGATGATTTGAAAGCGCCTGTCTTTGCGGTGTTCGCTGTCCGGCGCTTTGTCGACGCCGGTTCGCTGTGAAAAGCGAAATTGGTGGTCAAAAGGGTTGGAAACATCGTTTCCAACCCTTTTCTATTTCAGGCTATGCTGCCGTGCGTATCGCAGTCACTGGGTCTTGCGGCGGCGCTGGAAAGCCAGCAAGCCCCCGGCCAGGCCGAACAAGGCAAGGGTGCCGGGTTCCGGTATCCGCACCGCGAACAATCCCGTGATGGGCGACGAACCGGATAGCGAGATATTGCCGGCTGTCGCGACGATGCGCGCGCAGTTGGTATAGGCGGGGCAGTCAGCGCTCAAAGGGCTGCTCTGTTCGCCGTTGTTGAGGGTGGCCATGACGGACCAGCCCATTCCGATGCCGTTCGCGCCCTGGTTGCCACCCGAAGCCCAAGTGCCGGCGTAGGTACTGCCGGGAACCGTACCACCCAACTGGTAGATGAAGTTGCTTGCTCCCGGCACGGTGGTTTTCCAACCGGAGTCACCTTGCGCAATGCCCAGTCCTTGCAGCATCAGCGAAATTTCCTGGTTCGAGGCGAGGCGATACATGGTATTCCAGCCGCCGACGCCATTGTTGAAATCATTCATGCTCAGGCCGACCGTTTCGGACAGTTTCAGCCAGGTCTGTGAAGACGTCTTGTACTCATCGGGATTGATGAGCGACGCATGCGCGCCCATGTGCAAGCTTGCGAGTGCAAGGGCGACTAACGCTTGAGAGAGGCGCATACCAATCCTTAATGAGTTGTAGTGACCAACACTGAGCAATGATTGTGCCAGCGTAAGTTTTCTCTTAATAATCAGCGCTATGCAAAAACGTGGATTGGATTGTTTCAAAAGTTGTAAGTATCTTCGACAACACGATAGGTATAAAAACCGGTAAGCAGTCAGAAGTTGCGAATGGCATTCCATGCGCCTTGCTTATTACTCGATTGTTGGCGTAAAAGGAGGACAGTGGACCTCGATGTCAAAAGCAGCATATGGAGGCAATGGCGCGTGGGATTTATATCGGGAATCTCAGGGCGTCAATTCTTGTGTCGGTGTAGTGAGGATTTTTTATCTTCCTTTCAGGGCGAGTTTCAGCGCGCCGCGTCGTGACTGGCAATCAGCACCGCCGCCGCATACAGATCCGGCGCCATGCGCGTCGGCACCCGGCGTGGCCCCAGCCGCCATTCGGTCTCGTTGCCGTTGTCGATCAGCAGGGTCCGGCATCCCGCGCGGTTGCCGGCTTCCACGTCGTGCAGGATGTCGCCGACCATCCACGATGAGCGCAGGTCGATGCCATGCTCGTTGGCTGCTTTGAGCAGCATGCCGGGCGAGGGCTTGCGGCAGGCGCAGACCATGGCGTAGTCGCCGACCGTGCCCAGCGGATGGTGCGGGCAATAGTAGAACCCTTCCATGCTCAGGTTTTCGCGGAACAGCAAGTCGGCCAGCCGGTCGGCAACCGGGCCCATCGCGTCCTCGCCGAAACATCCGTGCGCGATGCCGGACTGGTTGGTGACCACGAAGAAGCGGTAGTCGAGCCGTGCCAGCAAGCGCAGCGCGGCGCCGGCGCCGCTCACAAGCCGGATGCGCCGGGGCTCGATGTTATAGGGCACGTCGTCCACCAGGGTGCCGTCCTGGTCGAAGAAAATCGCCTTCATGCGAGGGCCAAGCGTCGTCGCCGGCAACCCGGCAAGGCGGACATGTGGCGGCGCAAAGCGCCGGGATTGCCCACGGCGTGGCCGGCAAGAACCGGCCAGCCCGGTGTGGAGAAGCGCTGTTTTGTCCTCATGCGTGTGGGTCTCCTCAGCTTGAAAGCAGAACGGGGCCTGCGGCCTGCCGCGTGTCGTCCAGCACGGCGGTATAGATGCCGATCAGTTGCGCGGCGACGCGGTGCCAGGTGTAGTGTTCGCAGGCGCGGCGCCGGCCGGCCTCGCCCATAGTGCGCGTCAGTTCCGGACAGCGATACAGCCGCGCCAGGCGCTCGGCCAGGGCTTCCGGGTCGCGCGAGGGAACCAGGAAGCCGGTCACGCCGTCGTCGACCGTGCTCTTGATGCCGCCGACTTCCGAGCCGATGACCGGCCGCGCGCAGGCCATGGCTTCCACCGGGGTGATGCCGAAAGGTTCGTACCAGGGCGTGCTGGCGAAGACGTCGGCGGCGCTGTACCAGTCGCGGAGCAGCTTGCGCGGCTGCTGGCCGGCGAAATGCACCTGCGCCGCAATGCCGAGCTCGGCCGCGAGGTGGCGCAAGCGCGCCAGTTCCGGTGGGGCGTCTACGCCGGCGCCGCCGGCATGGCGGGCGGCATGACCAAGCGCCGCGGCGCCCGCATCCCCGCCCACCACCAGTAATCGGGCATCGAGCCCATGCCGGTGGCGCAGCAGGGCCAGGGCCTGGATGACGGTATCGACACCCTTGCGCGGCACCATGCGCCCCAACTGGAGCACAGTGAAACAATCCTGTTCCAGGCCAAGGCGGGCGCGCGCTTGCGCCATCGGCACCGGCCATAATTCGCCGGGCGAAAAGCCGCAGGGCGCGACCTCGATGCGCGAACCAGGCGCGCCGTACAGCTGCTGCATGTCGGCGCGGTCTTGCGGGCATTCGGCGATGATGCGGTCGGCCACGCGCATGAGCGTGCTTTCGATGCGGATGCGGGCCATCGAAAAGGCGTCGGCCGCGGCCTGGGCGCGCCGATGCGTCCGCGCGAGGGCATGGAAGGTCACCACGAAGGGCAGGCCCAGCGCTTCCTTCAGGTGGTGGGCCACCATGCCGGCCATGAAGAAATTGGCATGCACGATGTCGTAGTGGCCGCTTTGGCGCCGCATGAAGCGGGCGACGAAGCGCGAGAAGGCGTCGAGATGCGCCAGCACCAGTTCTTTCGGCACGTAGGCTGGCGGGCCGGCCGGGACGTGGATGAGGCGGATGCCCTCGTCCAGATGCCGCACCTGGGGCTGGCCCGGCGCGTCGCGGCGCGTGAAGATGTCGACCAGGTGGCCGCCGCGGGCCAGTTCGTGGGCGAGCTGGCCGACATAGGCGTGCTGGCCGCTGCAGACGATGGCACCTTGCAGGGTGGCGGGCGCCGCGCAGTCGCTGATGAGGGCGATGCGCAGGCGCCGCCCGGGTGCGCGCGCCGTGGCGATTGCCTGGACGTCGTCGAGTCTCATGTCGGCTCCCCGGGCAGGTCGGCTTCAGGCGAAGCGCACGCGGTAGCGTACCGCCCCGGCAAGGCGCCAGAACACGCACAAGGGCGGCAGCAGGGCCGAGGTGACGATCATCTCGGCCACGTGCGCAGGGTCATGCGGCGCGCCGCGCAGGCTGTGCGCGCAGCGGCGCGCGGTGAGCAGCAGCCAGGCGCCAAAGGCGAGCGTGGCCATGACCGCCATGCCGAGCAGCGCGCTGAGCAGGGCTACCAGCAGCACGCCTGCCACCAGGTAGTTGTCCCAGGCGGGACGGGGCTCGACCTTCTGGCGGTAGAGCGCGGGATGCTTCTTGTAGAGCAGGGCGTCGAACTCGGCATCGCGCACCTGCAGCAGGCTGGCGCCCCAGGGCGCGCGGCCGAGCGGAAGCAGGACCAGCGCCCGCGGCGCCTGGCCGATGGCGATGCCGTGTTCGAGCAGGTGGAAGTACATGTCGGCATCGGTGCCGCGCGGGACATTGAAGCGCTCGTCGAAGCCGCCGAGGCGCTCGAGCACGCTCTTGCGGAAGAAGCAGCTGGCGCTGGTGAAATCGGCCGCTTCGTGCTCGCGCGCGCTGCGTTGCCCGTCGGATGGGTTGGGCGGCACCAGTGTCTGAATGCGTCCGCAGACGACTTCGGTGCTGTCGCGAAATGCCGCCAGGCCGGCGGCCAGCCAGCCGGGTTCGGGTACGGCATCGTCGCTGGTAAAGGCGACGATGGGCCCGCGCGCGGTGCGCCAGCCCCGGTTGCGCGCCCCGGCTGGACCATTGGGGCCGGGATTGGCGATATAGCTCAGGCGCGGCCCGCGGTCGAGCGTGCGGGTGCGCCAGCCGGCGACCAGGTGCAGGGTATTGTGGTTGGGTTCGTCGTCGACGACGATGATTTCGTAGCTGTGCGGGTTGACCTGCTGGCGCACCAGGGCGTCCAGGCAGCGGTCGAGCAGGTCCATCCGCCCGCACGAGGGCACGACTATCGACACCGCGATTGTTGCGTCATCCGTCATTGCAGGCATGTCCGTCTCCAGGTCTGCAGGCGGCCTCCGCCGTCGCGATGTGCGGACGACAGGGCCTGTTGCCTGGGGTTGGAGTGGACCGTTACTGCCGGGTTCCCTTGGTTCGACGCGGCTTGGAGGTGGATCAAGCCCCAGCACGGCTGGACGGCGAAAGAGGGCGCCCGGCGCGATCGGCAGCGCGGCGCGAGGACGAAAAAATGGGCGGCAGCGCCGCCCATTCGATGAAGCCCTTACGCGGGATCAGCCGCGCGAAAAGCCCGTGTCGTCATCCATCTTGCGGTCGCCTGCGAGCTGGTTCGCGCCGGCCGGGCTCTTCGGCAAGCCGCCGCCCAGGTCGTTCGAGTCGCGTACCGGGTTCTTCTCTGCATCGACGCTCTGCGCCGGCAGCCAGCCCGGATTGTCGCTGGTCGGGCCGCTGTTGCCGGGGCTGCGCGGCAGGCCGCCGGCCACGTCGTTCGACTGGTGCACGTCGTGGCTGCCCGCATCGCGCGCGCCGGTGCCGGTCTGCGAGCCGCCGCGGTCGGTGCTCTTCTGGGCATTGCCTTGCTGTGCATTGCCTTGCTGGATGTTGCCCTGCTGCGTAGTGTGCTGCTGGTATGGTGTCGCCATGCCCGTCCCTTCGCCGCCATGCATGGCGCTTTGCTGGTTGGAATAGAAGCCCTGTCCGACTGCCGCCTGGGTTTGGTAGGTGCCCGGCGCCACATCGTGGTGGCGGCCGAGCGAGCCGCCCTGCAGTTCAGGCTGTGCCGGGTCTTGCGGATTCATCGCATGTGCGGCCTGGCTGTTGCCCTGCTGGTTGGCCGGATGCGCCATCAGGTTGGTGCCTGACTGCTTGTCGCGGTGGCCGACCGGCTGCTCGAGCAGGCCCCAGGCGCCCGAGCGCTGCTCCATCTGGCGCTGGTGGCTGTCGGTGATGCCTTGCTGCGGGCCGGAGCCGCCGGTCTGCTGGCTCTGCATCGAGCCGCCCGGCAGGTCGGCCGGGACCGCGCCGGGCAGGGTGGTCTGGTTGTCCGCGCGGCCGCCGTCTTCGGCGGCGACTTCCTGCTGGCCCATGCGCGACGGATCCTGTGCGGCCATTTCGTTGTCGCCGCGGATGACCTGCTGCTGGCTTGGACCTTTGGGATAGGTGTGGTCCATCGGGCCGGTGGTCGTGTTGCCCTTGGAGCCAGGCGTCCATTTTTCATTCGCGCCATTATTGGTCTGGTTATTGACCTCGCTACGTTGGTTCGCGTCCATGTCGACTCCTTTTAATGTACGGCGGCGTGGCTGGTATCGGCCGTGTCGAGCGCCGCCTGATAGTGCCATCATGCGCGCGCCCACGACGATTCAGTATAGGAAGACGTAGGGGGGCTGTGTAGGACTGTTACTGAAGGGTTTGTTGTCGACTGGAAGTTGACTTTCACGCGTGCATTTTCTGTCGCGCGAAGTCCTACAAAGTCATCTGATAGTGTCCTATACCCTCATCAATCAGGCGTGCCTAAGATGACCTTCGCCTTTCGCTCATCGGGGAATGAGGAGCGGGCGGCAAAGCCTGCCGCAGGACGCGGCGGTTCAAAAGTGAACAGGGAGAAGATGATCATGGCCTCGAGTAACCAAGGTAACAAGCAAGGTAGCAACCAAGGTGGTAACAGCCAAAGCAGCGGCACCCGCAACCGCGGTTTCGCATCGATGGATCCGGCCCGCCAGCGTGAAATCGCCAGCCAGGGCGGCAAGGCTGCCCACGCCAAGGGCACCGCGCACGAATTCACTTCGGAAGAAGCCCGCCGTGCAGGCAGCATGAGCCACGGCAACCGCCAGTCGGCCAGCGCCGGTTCGGGCAGCGCCTCGCGTTCGAGCTCGCCGGCCAAGGGCCGCCAAAGCTCGCAGGGCGGCAACCGCGGCGGCGCGAAAGAGTAAGCCGGCAGCTGGGCTGCGCCGGGCCGGAAGGCCGGGCGGCAGTCTTGCGCCTACCCATGGGGAGCCGTGCCGGCTCCCCGTTTTGTTTCTGATACCACACAATTGAGCGATGGGATGCGGTAGAATCGCTGCGCCTTTTTCAACCTTTCTAGCCAGGACCATCGTCGTGAAACCAGCGGTAATTCGTCAAGCCAAGAGCATTTCCATGTCGTGCGACCGGGTCGGTAACCTGTTGCTCACCAAGTTCTCCACCAAGGGCGCCAGCGACCTGTGCATCCAGCTGCCGGCCTCGATCGTGTTCTGGCTGCTCAAGCACTTGCCGCCCAATCGCGACCCGCAACTGCAGGCCCCGCCGGCCCCGCCCGCGATTACCCAGCAGGATTGGGACAATCCTTATACGCCGCGCGCCGAATACGTGGTGTGCAAGGAATTGCCGGGTGCAATCCGCATGCATTTCGCGCTCGACAGCAAGGAAGACCTGACGATGGTGCTGGACCGCAGCAACGTCGAGCTGATGCGCCAGATCATGGCCATGTACGCCGCCAAGGACCTGATCGACCTCGACGCGCAATGATCCAGCGCTAAGGGAACCTGCGCGCGCGGCATCGGTGCGCCCCTGGTCCGGTAGGATGCGATTCGTTTGAACCGACAATGAAGGATTCACCATGCCCATCAAAATCAGCCAGACTTTCGATTCCGGCGCCATCGAAGTCGTCAGCGCCGCCAGCGCCAAGGCGATCGACCTGAACCTGCGTGCCGATTCGAACGCCGACATCCACCAGTGGTTCCACTTCCGCCTGCAGGGCGCGCGCGGCCAGGCCTGCACGATGCGTTTCCTCAACGCCGGCCAGGCGACTTACCCGAAGGGCTTCGAGGGCTACCAGGTTGCGGCAAGCTATGACACCGAGAACTGGTTCCGCGTGCCGACCAGCTTCGACGGCCAGGTCATGACGGTAAATCACACGCCCGAGCTCGACAGTATCTACTACGCCTATTTCGAACCCTATACCTGGGAGCGCCACCTGCGCCTGCTGGGCGAAGTGGCCGAGAACCCGATCGCGCGCGTGCTCGATATCGGCACCACGATCGAGGGCCGCGACATGAACCTGGTCGTGATCGGCAATCCGCAAGCGGAAAAGAAGATCTGGGTCATCGCGCGCCAGCATCCGGGCGAAACCATGGCCGAGTGGTATGTCGAAGGCATGATGGATGCGCTGCTCGACAGCGCCAACCCGGTAGCGCGCAAACTCCTGCAGCGCGCCGTGTTCTACATCGTCCCGAACATGAATCCGGACGGCTCGGTGCGCGGCAACCTGCGCACCAACGCCGCCGGCGCCAACCTGAACCGCGAGTGGATGACGCCGTCCCTCGAGCGCAGCCCGGAAGTGCTGTGCGTGAAGAACAAGATCCATGAAACTGGCATCGACATGTTCTTCGACATCCATGGCGACGAAGCGCTGCCCTACAACTTCGTGGCCGGCAACGAGATGCTGGCGGACTTCACCCCGGAACGCCAGGCGCGCCAGAACGCTTTCGTTGCGCAATACATGGCGGCCAGCCCGGATTTCCAGAACGTGTATGGCTACGCGGCCAGCAAGTACAACGAAGAGCTCCTGACCCTGGCCTCGAAATACATCGGCCACACCTTCAAGTGCCTGTCCCTGACCCTGGAAATGCCGTTCAAGGACAATGCCGACCTGCCGGACCCGCACACCGGCTGGAACGGCGCACGCAGCGCAGCCCTCGGCGCGGCGATCCTGCAACCGATCCTGCAGTCGCTGGACTGAAGCGGTGGGCGTCGAGATCGAGCGCAAGTTCCTGGTAGTAGGGCAGGCCTGGCGTACGCTGGGCGAAGCGACCCTGCTGCGCCAGGGCTACCTGAACGCCGACCCGGCGCGCACGGTGCGCGTGCGCATCGAGGGCGATGCCGGCCTGCTCACCATCAAGAGCAAGAACGTCGGCGCCAGCCGCGGAGAATGGGAGTACGCCATTCCCCTGGCCGATGCCGAGGAATTGCTCGACACCTTGTGCGAGCGCCCGCTGGTCGAGAAAATCCGGCGCCGCATCGACCACGCCGGCTTTACCTGGGAAGTCGATGAATTCCTGGGCGAGAACGCGGGCCTGGTGGTGGCCGAAATCGAACTGCCTTCGGAAGACGCGGCTTTCGACAAGCCCGACTGGATCGGCCAGGAAGTCACCGGCGAAAAACGCTACTACAACTCCAGCCTGATCCGTTTCCCCTTTTCCCGGTGGACCCCTTCATGACCCTCGTTTCCCGCCGCAAGGTGCTGGCCCTCGGCCTGGCTGCGCTGCTGCCGGCCGTCGCCGCAGCAGCCGCGCCTGCACCTGCAAGCTATTTCCCGCCGCCAGGCGAGTGGGCCCGCAAGTCGCCCGCCGAACTCGGCATGGATCCTGGCGCGCTGGCCGCCGCGGTGCAGTTCGCGCAGTCGCGCGAAACCACGCGCGCCGTCGATTTTTCCGACCAGGAAGCAACCTTCGGCAGCCGCCTCGGCTCGATGCCGACCCGGCGCGCCCGCACCAATGGGCTGGTGATTTACAAGGGCTATGTGGTGGCCGAATTCGGCGACACGCAGTTCGTCGACCCGACGTATTCGGTGGCCAAGAGCATCCTGGCCACCGTCGCCGGCGTGGCGGTGCGCGACGGCCGCATCCAGCTCGACGAGCCGGTCGCCAAGCGCGTGAACGACGGCGGCTATGCATCGCCACGCAACGCCCAGGTCACCTGGAAGCAGCACCTGCAGCAGGAGTCCGAATGGGAAGGCAGCCTGTTCGGCAAGAACGCCGACTTCGTCGGCAAGGCCGACTTCGGCGCGGGCGAGCGCAAGCCGCGCAGCCTGGGCCAGCCGGGCAGCTTCTACGAATACAACGACGTGCGCATCAACCGCTTCGCGCTGTCGCTGCTGCGCGTGTTTGGCCAACCGGTGCCGGAGGTCTTCCAGCAGCAGGTCATGGACCCGATCGGCGCCTCCAACAGCTGGAAGTGGGTTCCCTACCATAACAGCTACGTGGACCTGAATGGCAAGCAAGTGCCATCGGTCAGCGGCGGCACGCGCTGGGGCGGCGGCATGTGGATCAATTCCTGGGACATGGCGCGCTTCGGCTACCTGTGGCTGCGCGGCGGGGCGTGGAACGGCAAGCAGATCGTGCAGCCGGACTATGTGAAAGCCGCCTTGAGCCCGAGCGCGCACGGCCCCGACTACGGCTATCTCTGGTGGCTCAATACCAAGGGCAAGAACTTGCCGGGCATGCCGGCGAATGCCTATGCCGCGCAAGGCGCGGGCAGCAACACCATCGTCGTCTCGCCGGATCACGACCTCGTGATCGTCTGGCGCTGGCATGCCGGCAACGTCGCCGACTTCGCCACCAAGGTCGTCAAGAGCATTCGCCGCTGAGCCCGAACCGGCCCGCATAGCGGGCCGTTTTCTCATGGCGGCCGCGCTGCCATCTCCCTTCCGATTCCACGTTGCCGACAACAGGGCAGGGCGGTGCTCGCCCGTTTCGGCATGCTAAGCACTAAAAATGTAAACGCGAATAAGAATGATTCTTGTTTACATATTTGAACGTTTTCTTTACAATAATTTTCATTGATGACCTGCCCCGTGCCGGGGCTTCTACTCTTTGATCCTTAAGGAAACGCTTCGTATGAAAACAATAAAAAGCCGCAAACACAGCCACGCACCCGCGATGGGCACCGTCCTGGCAGCCTGCCTGCTGCCGATGGCGGCGCATGCGGGCGAGGTGGACAATGCGGCCTTCGACAACATCGCGCCGGCATCGACCGTCGAGGTCGTGGGCAAGGTCGACAATGGCTTCCGCGCCGAGCATGCTTCCTCGCAGAAGTACACCGAGAAGCTGGTCGACACCGCCCAGTCGGTCCAGGTCATCAAGAAGGAATTGTTCGAGCAGCAGGGCGCCCTGACCCTGACCGAGGCCTTGCGCAATACCCCGGGCGTGGGCGCCTTCTTTCTCGGGGAGAACGGCAATACCAATACCGGCGACGCCATCTTCATGCGCGGCTTCGATACCTCCGGCAGTATTTTCGTCGACGGCGTGCGCGACATCGGTTCGGTCTCGCGCGACGTGTTCAACCTGGAGCAGATCGACGTGGTCAAGGGCCCGGCCGGTACCGACAATGGCCGCGGCTCGCCGACCGGCTCGGTCAACCTGGTGAGCAAGAAAGCGCACATGGCGCGTGCGGGGTCGGCCGCGATTACCGGCGGTAGCGCTTCGCAAAAGCGCGCCACCGCGGACCTGAACACGGTGCTGGACGCCGAGCGCGGCATCGCCCTGCGCCTGAACCTGATGGCCCAGGATGCCGACAGCCCGGCGCGCGACGTCGTGCGCAACAAGCGCTGGGCGGTGGCGCCGAGCCTGGGCTTCGGCCTGAACGGTGCGACCCGCGTGCACCTGGATTTCCTGCAAGTGGACCAGGACAATATCCCCGACGGCGGCGTCTCGACGGTGGGCCTGCCGGGCTATACCAGCCCCGACCCGACCCGCCCCTTCATCGCCAACGCCCGGCCGGTCGACCCGAAGAACTTCTATGGTTCGAACAGCGACTACGACCGGATCAAGGCCGACATGGCGACCGTGCGCGTCGAGCACGAGTTCTCGCCGACCATGCGTCTGCAGAACGTCAGCCGCTACGGCAAGACGAAGCAGGATTACCTGTTGACGGCCTGGCTGGCCAGCGCCGCCAACTTCAAGACGCCGGTCATAAACGACCCGTCCACCTGGACCGTGGCGCGCAGCACCCGCACCGTCAAGGACCAGGAAAACAGGATCCTCACCAACCAGACCACCCTGACTTCGCAATTCGATACCGGCGCGCTCGCCCACACCCTGGTGACGGGCCTGGAATTCACCAACGAAAGCCAGGTCACCTACGGCTATGTCCCGGCCAGCCTGGGCAGCATGCCGGCGGCGAACCTGTACCGCCCGAACCCGCGCGACCCGGTCACCGGCTTCAACCCGACCCGTACCGGCGCCTATAACGAAGGCGAGATCAATACCCAGAGCCTGTACGCCTTCGACACCGTCAAGTTCGGCGAGCGCTGGATCTTCAATGGCGGCGTGCGCCTGGACCATTTCACCGGCGACTACACCGTGGTGGCGTTGACGAACAATGTCCTGGTGCCGACCCGCTTCTCGGTGGGCGACACCCTGGTCAACGGCAAGGCCTCGCTGCTGTACAAGCCGACGACCAACAGCAGCGTCTACGCGATGGTGGCCAGCTCGAAACTGCCGCCGGGCTCGAGCTTCACGGTGTCCGGCAACCTCAACAGCGCCCAGAACCCGATCTACGATCCGCAGAAGACCCTGACCACGGAGCTGGGCGGCAAGCTCGACCTGCTGCGCCAGAAGCTGTCGCTGTCGGGCGCGCTGTTCCGCACCGAGGTGAAGAACGAGGTCGAGCAGGATCCGGTCGACCTGAAGTACTACCAGACCGGCAAGAAGCGCGTGCAGGGGATCGAGCTGGGCGCCACCGGCGAACTGGCGCCGAACTGGCTGGTCAGCGCAGGCTACCTGTACATGGACACCAGCGTGGAAGCGGGCAAGTCGATCACGGCGGCGGGCGAGAACGTGCTGACCTATACGCCGAAGCGTTCGTTCACGGCCTGGACCTCCTACGACCTGGGCAAGGGCTTCAAGCTCGGCGGCGGCGCCCGCTTCAGCGACAAGCTGATGCGCGGCACGGACGGCGCGATCGGCACCCCGGCCTATGCCGATTCGTACTGGGTGTTCGATGCCATGGCGTCCTACCGCGTCAACCCGAACCTGGACCTGCGCCTGAACGTCTACAACCTGGGCGACGAGCGCTATGTGGCAGCCATCAACAAGAGCGGCTACCGCTACACCCCCGGCGCGCCGCGTTCGGCCAGCTTGACCGCCAACTTCAAGTTCTAAGGGTGTGCGGCAGCGCCGGCATTCATGGCCGGCGCTGCTGCGCGAACCAGTCGAACAATTCCGCCTCGCCATAGGCGTGCACCCAGGCCTCGATGTGGCCGGCCTCCGGCAGCACCGTATATTTCACGTTGCCGCCCTGGGCCCGCAAGGCCTCGACCATGCGCGCCGATTCCGCCTCGGGCACGGCCTCGTCCTTCAGGCCGTGGAAGGCCCACACCGGCACGTCTTTCAGGCGTCCCGCCATGCGCGCGATGCCGCCGCCGCAGATCGGCGCGACGGCGGCGAAATAGTCCGGGTGCTTGATTGCCAGGTCCCAGGCGCCATAGCCGCCCATGCTGATGCCGGTGAGGTAGACCCGCTTCGGGTCCACGTTGTAGCGCTTGAGCACGTCGTCGAGCATGGCTTTGAGCAGGTAGCTATCCCACCACTGGCCGTCGGGAACTTGCGGCGACACGACCATGAAGGGAAAGTCCGGGTCCTTCTCGACGATGGCCGGCGGCCCCCATGCCTTCACCTTCTCCAGGTCGCTGCCGCGTTCGCCGGAGCCGTGCAGGAAGACGATCAGCGGCACCTTGCCGCCCTTGGCCGAGTAGGATTTCGGCAGGAAGGCCAGGTAATTGACTTTCGCCTTGACGCTGCTGCTGCGGGCTTGTTGTGGGGATTTTGCCGGTGCGGCAAACACGGCGCCGGCCGTGCAGAGGGCCAGGCCGACCAGGGCGAGGCGGAGGAGGGAACGGGGCATGGCTGGCATCTCCGGCATGAAGGGTCGGTTCCTGCTGGGCAGGCACTCGATCACTCTAGCATGGCGTGCAGGCAGCGCCGCAGGCGGCGGGAGCGGCCGCCCACGGCGCGAAAGAATATTTCATCCAGACGGCCCTGGCGAAAGAATATTTCACCAGGGCAGGCGACGATCAGTGGAAGTGTTCGGTACCCGGAGGCGCGTCTTCCGGCATCTCGGCATGCACCAGCTCACCGGTCGGGTCGGCAAACAGCGGCCCGCCGCAATCGTCGCAATACTCGGCCGGGTAGCGCTCGCTGATGCGCTTGATGTGCGTGATGCCGGCCTCGTTCAGGTGGGCCACGATTTCGTTGATCGGGGTCAGCGTCCCGGGAGCAATAGCGAACGGTCCTTCCATCGGGGTGCCGTTCTCGTCTTCCTGGCCATACAGCGGCCAGACGATGCCGTACATGACGTCGGTGTCCTGGCGGATCGTGAACGACACGCGGTATTCGTCGATCTGGATGTCCGGCGCTTCTTCGCCGAAACCGGCGATCACGGCGCGCAGGTCCGAGGCTTCGACGCCGAGCGTGTGGGTCAGGTAGTGCACGGCGGCGCGGATCGAGATCGGGCGGATCAATTTATCCGCTTCGCGGCAGGCCACGTAATAGGCTTCCGGCAGCAGCAGCTCGACGCCGCAGCCCGGCAGCAGGCGCGCGATGTTGGCGGTGCCCTGGGCGCGCCATTGCTCGAGCGCGCGGTTGCGTTCTTCGGCAAAGCCGATGTGATGCTGCGGCTCCTGCCAGCGGAACATCGGCGCGCCCACCGGTGCGATGATCGCGATCAGGAGGTAGCGGGTGTCGGCCAGGAAGGGCGCGGTTTCTTCCACGCGGGTGGCGGACTTGATGGTCGTGCCCTTGTGGGCGGCGCCGGCCAGCTTGTGCGTCAGCGCATAGGTTTCGGCATGCGTGCGCGGCAGCTGGTCGATCGAATACAGCGAAGGCGCCATCGCCACGCGGGTGCCTTCGGCCAGCAGGTGGGCCGAGAAATGCGCCTGCAGGGTTGCCAGCACGTCGGCAGGGATGTTGCCCGAGGCGATATTGAAGCGGGTCCAGGCGAGCACCGGCGCGGCCACGAGTAGGGCCTGCCAGGTGACTTCCTTGCCGTCCTGCTGCTCGACCATGGTGGCCGATTCGCTGACGGCTTCGACCGCATCCATCAGTACGTCGTACGAGGCGAGGTCGTCCTTGAACAGGGCGTTCAGCGCGGCGTCGATGCTGTCCTGGTGGTTGGTCTTGAGCAGCTTTTGCAGTTGCGTGTCCAGCTGGCGTTCCCAGGTCCGTTCCTCGACGCGGCTGGCGGCCTGCATGATGGCTTGCGCGACGCTGACGAGACGCTGGCTTTCGGCGGAGAGTTTAGGGGATGAATCTTTGGAAGGACGACGCATGGCGCTGGGGGTTCTCTTTTTGGAAAGGTCTGTTGAAGGTCATGATAAACCCTAGTCCCGGTTATTGTAGTTGATTCGGCTACATGCCATGACACAAGCCGCCCCCTCGGCAGGACAAAACGCAGGGGAAGAACGGTTCCAGCTTGCAAAAAACCCAAATAGAAAACATAATGCGAATCGTTCTCATTAAAATTCAGCCTCTTTCATATATTCGCTGGCAACTTTGCTGGCGATCACGACCAACAAGAACATGACCACTATCACGCCGCAAGCCAGCAGCCCCTTCATCAAGAGCAAGAAGCACACTCGTCTTTCCGCGCCGGCGCTGTCGGCCCCCGCGCTGGCCGTGCTGGCCACGCTGGCGATGCCGCTGGCGTATGCCGACGACGCGCCGGAACTGGCTGAAGGCGCCACCCTGCCGAAGGTGGTCGTCAACGCCGCCCCGGACCGCGCAGTGCAGGGCCCGAGCCGCTCCGCTTCCGACAAGTTCACCGCGCCGCTGCTGGACACCCCGAAATCGATCACCGTGGTCACCTCCGAGACCATCTCGCAGACCGGCGCCGTGTCGCTGACCGATGCGCTGCGCACCGTGCCGGGCATCACCATCGGCGCGGCCGAAGGCGGCAACCCGGTGGGCGACAACCTGTTCATCCGCGGCTACAACGCCCAGACCGACACCTATGTCGACGGCGTGCGCGATTCGGGTTCGCAGTCGCGCGAGATCTTCGCGATCGAGCAGATCGAGGTCGTGAAAGGCCCGAATTCGGCGCTGGGCGGACGCTCCTCGGCCGGCGGCGGCATCAACATCGTCACCAAGACCGCCAAGGACTACGACTTCAGCAACGCCACCGTCGGCATCGGCACCGACCAGTACCGCCGCGTGACCGGCGACCTCAACCGCACCCTGGGCAACAACGCCGCCTTCCGCCTGAACGTGATGGCGCACGAGAACAAGGTCGCCGGCCGCAACGTGGTCGGCGGCGACCGCTGGGGTATCGCCCCGAGCGTTACCTTCGGCCTGACGGGCCCGACCCGCGCAACCCTGAGCTATTACCACATGGAGAGCAGCGAGATCCCGGATACCGGCATCCCGTTCGACAATCCGTTCACCACCGGCCCCAATGTCGCGAAGAACGGCGGCGGCACCCCGTACACCGTGGACCGCGAAGCCTTCTACGGCCTGGTCAATCGCGATTTCCGCGACACCGAGACCGATGTCGCCACCGTCGACCTGCGCCACGAGTTCAGCCCCAGCCTGTCGCTGCGCAACGTGACCCGCTACGGCAAGAGCGGCCAGGATTATGTCTGGACCCAGCCGGACGACTCCAAGGGCAACGTCGCCCTGTACGGCACCCTCTGGCGCCGCGCCAACACCCGTATCGTCGACACCGAGACCATCGCCAACTCCACCAGCCTGGGCGGCACCTGGAACCTGGCGGGCATGAAGCACAGCTTCAATGTCGGCGTCGAGTTCTCGCGCGAGCAGACCGACCGCGGCAGCTATGTCTTCACCCCGGGCACCAACAACCCGCTGACCGGCACCTTCACCTGCCCGACCTCGGGCGCGACGACGCTGTACAACTGCACCACCCTGGTCAACCCGAACCCGTACGAGCCATGGGCTACTACGCGCACCCAGTCGCCGACCTTGACCAGCGTCGAGACCAGCACCCGCGCCGTGTACGGCTTCGACACGATCGAATTCAGCCCGCAGTGGCAGCTGAACCTGGGCGCGCGCTGGGACGACTTCCGCACCGAACTCAATACCCCGGCCGTGGGCACCACCGCCGCCACCCGCGCCAAGGTCGACACCAGCTTCGACACCTACCAGGCCGGCCTGGTCTACAAGCCGAAGGCCAACGGCAGCATCTACGTGTCCTGGGCCACCTCGGCCACGCCGCCGGGCAATGACGGCGGTGACGGCCTGGATGCGCTCACCGTGGCGGTGCAGAACCTGCAGCCGCAGAAGAGCCGCAACATCGAGCTGGGCACCAAGTGGGAAGTGCTGCCGGGCGGACGCCTGTCGCTGAGCGCAGCCGTGTTCAAGAGCGACATGGACAATGCCCGCGTCACCGCGCCGGACGGCACCACCCAGAACGTCGGCCGCAAGGAACTCGAAGGCGTCGAGCTGGGCTTCTCGGGCCGCATCACCCCGGCCTGGACCGTGTTCGGCGGCTACACCTACCTCGATGGCATCGTTGCCGACAACGGTTTCGTCAACACCGGCACCGCCGCGCGCCCGGTCTGGACGCCGTCGCCGTTCAACGGCAACGCCTTCCCGACCACGCCCAAGCACAGCGCTTCGCTGTGGACGACCTATGCGCTGAACAAGTCGCTCACCATCGGCGGCGGCGCCAACTTCGCGGACCGCCAGTTCGCCAACATCAACAACACGAAATACGCGCCGGCCTACACCCGCTTCGATGCGATGGCGACCTACACGCTCAACCCAAGCGTGTCGTTCCAGCTCAATATCCAGAACCTGACGGACAAGCTGTATTTCGACCGCGTCTCGTCGCCGCACTATGCGGGCGTGGGCGCCGGCCGTTCGGCTTCGCTGATGGCCAACCTCAAGTTCTGATTCCCCGGGTACCACCCCCGCCGGGCAACCGGATTCGCCCTCCTGATATGATCAGGAGGGCTTTTTTCTTGCAGGAGGAAGACGAACCATGATGCTGCATATTCCGGGTGTGCTGACGCGCGAGCAGGTCGCGCAGATCCGCGCGCGCATGGAGGGCGCTCCCGACTGGGTGGATGGCCGGGAGAGCGTCGGCCCGCAGGGCGCGCTGGTCAAGCGCAACCGCCAGCTCAAGGAAGGCTCGCCGCTCGCCGTGGAGCTGGGGCAGATGGTGAGCGCGGCCCTGATGGCCAACCCGCTGTTCTTTTCCAGCGTGCTGCCGCTGCGCGTGCTGGCGCCTTACTTCAACGCCTACGGCGGGGGAGAGCATTACGGCCTGCACGTGGACGGCGCGGTGCGCGCCCAGCGCGGTGGCTTGCCGCCGGTGCGCGCGGACGTGTCCACCACCGTCTTCCTGAGCGAGCCGGAAGACTACGACGGCGGCGAACTGGTGGTGGTCGACGCCTACGGCACCCACGAAGTCAAGCTGCCGGCGGGCGACGCCATCGTCTATCCATCGGGGAGCCTGCACCAGGTGCTGCCGGTCACGCGCGGCGAGCGCGTCGCGTCTTTCCTGTGGACCCAGAGCATGGTGCGGGACGACACCAAGCGCGCGATGCTGTTCGAGCTGGACGCGAACATCCAGAAGCTGCGCGCGGCGCATGGCGAAACCGAGGCGGTAGTCGGCATCACCGGCCACTATCACAACCTGTTGCGGCTGTGGGCGGAGATGGGATGATCCTGGCCGCGCCCACCCATCTCGATGCCGCATCCCTGCTTGCCTTCGAGCTGGAGAACCGCGCGTTTTTCGAGGCGACCATCAATGCGCGGCCGGCGGGGTTTTATTCCCTGGAGGGCGTGCAGGCGTCGATCAGCAGCGCGATGGCGGACAGCTTCGTCGACCGCGGCTACCAGTTCCTGCTCAAGGACGACGGCGGAGCGATCCTGGGCCGGGCGAACCTGAGCGCGGTCAAGCGCGCGCATTTTCATTCCGCCGTGCTGGGCTACCGGATCGGGGAATCCGCCTGCGGCCGCGGCTGCGCCAGCGAAGCGGTGCGCCAGCTGCTGGAGATCGCATTCGGCAAGCTGAAGCTTTTCAGGATCGAGGCCGACTGCCGCCTCGACAACGAAGCCTCCAGACGCGTCCTGCTGCGCAACGGCTTCGTGCAGTATGGGCATTCGCGGCGCAGCTTCGAGCTCGCAGGCGTATGGCACGACCGGCTGCATTTCGAACGCCATGCGCCGGGCGCTTGAAACGCGGCCCGCTTGATCCTTACTGTTTCTTCTTGCAGAAACTGCCGGACTCGTCGATCGCCAGCCCGCCTTGTTCCCGGATGGAGGCCGTCGCCAGCAGGTCGAACTCACCGTCGCGGTTGCGCTTTTTCATGGACAAGACGCAGGTATTGCTGGTGCTGTCGTACTCCAGGGTGGAGAAATAATCGTTTCCCCGCTCCGGCCGAAACGACACGAACATCTTGCAGTATTTCCGTTGCGGGACCAGGGCCGCCAGCGAGAAGGCGAAGTCCTTCTCCACGGAGAGGCCGACCGCCTTGCTTCCCCTCGGCGGCAAGAACGAGATCAGGCGCCGTCCCTTGCATTCGGTCGCATCGTCATAGGCATGGACGAACATCGGGTCGGACAGATTGTTATCCACTGTGAATTTCGGATGGCCAGTGCCTGGTGGGGCGGCATAGGGCACCGCCATGACGGCACAGCCCGACAGGATGACAGTAGAGAGCGCGATCAGGACGCGAACAGGGCGCATGGTGATGTGTTGTACAGAAAAGGGTCGGATAAAACAGCGCAGGAGCACGCGCATCTGCATGAACCCGGGAGTGGAACACGCCTGCCTGCCTCGAGCTCGTATTGTAGCGTTGTGTTGCCTACATGCAAAGCAAGCCCGTTGGGAGACGGAGCAGGGCAGCGTCTTTATTGCCCAGCTAAATGACAAAAGGCCGGACCCTTCATGGGTCCGGCCTTTTCGATAGTAACTGGTGTTCGTTATAACACTTTTCGGCCCGTGAACAGGCGGATCAGGATGATGACGACGGCGACGACCAGCAGGATGTGGATCAGTCCACCGGCGGCCACCGAGGTGACCATGCCGAGCAGCCACAGGACGAGGAGGATGATGGCGATGGTATATAGCATGATGTTTCCTTCACTTTGGTGAGGGAGCTGCAAACCCTGCGTGCTGTCTGCTTTCCCGATGACCCATCATCTCGCTAGTCGGCCGCCTCTTCCGTGCGTTGCCGAACTGAACGCTTGTTTTTATGATAATTTTCGCGCTGTACCTGTTACGTGTGGAAGACGCCCAGCGCCGCTTGCAGCAGCCGCTCGGGCGAGGTAATCCGTTCGCTATCGAGTGCCCAGCGCCATCCTCGGTAGTTAGGCAAGTAGTGCGAAGCAACGCCATGAAAGCGGGCCAGCCATTGCCGGAAACGCTGATGATAGGAATTGACGTTCTGTACGTGGACGATGCCGCGCACGCGCTCGCCAAGACGCAGGTTGACCGAAGCGTGCGCAATGCCGGCCTCTCGTGCGAACGCCCGATAAGCGGGATGACCGTCGGTCACCAGCAGCACATCGCGATCGAGCCTCGGTCCCAGATGATTGTGTAGCTGCCGTTTGGTGACGGCGGCGCGGCCAGTGATGAAGTCGAGCGTCTGCCCGGTGCGCTCGCGCGCCACCAGGATGCAGACGTGCTCATGCGTAATGCCACGGGTGGAGGCGACGCCGCCTCGCCGTCGGGCGGGACGGTCCAGCTGGCGCGAACCCTTCTGCGACTCCAGCAGGAACATCTCGTCGGCTTCGGCAATGCCCGCCAGGCGCTCGGCCCGGTCGTGCTTCGTGAGCGCAAGAAAACGGTGGCGCCAGCGAAAACTGGTGTTGCGGTGCACATCCACCGCCTTGGCCGCCGCGCGTACGCTTCCGGTCTCGAGCATCTGTGACAGGTAGTCGAGCCACTTGGCGCGATGGCGCAGGCGCGACAACGGTGTGCCGCTCAATGCATTGAAAGTCTTGCGGCAAGCGCGACAGCGGTAGCGCTGGATGCCCCGGTCGATGCCGTGCCGGTAAGGGCGTTCAGCGTGGCAGGACGGGCAGCCGGGCCTGGGTCGGGATTGCGCGATGGCCGCGCAGACACGCTCGAAACCGATTGCCGGACGCAAAGCGTCCAGCAACTGCCCTCGCTGGCGATGCGTTAGCGAAGGCAGTTTCTTCAGCAAACTGGTAAAACGTGCTCCGTTCATGCCGCACCCGATGATCGATCAGATCACCGTTGGACAGCGCAGATACTCGGCAGTTCAATTTCTACAGCTTGCGGTGACAGCGGTATAATTTTCGCGCCTGGGCGCGAAAACCTCATCCCTTGGCGCGCGCCACCCGCCATACGGTGTTGGCCAGGTCGTCCGCCACGATCAGGGCGCCGCGCGGATCGACCGTCACGCCCACCGGACGGCCGCGGGTCTTGCCCTCGCCATCGCGGAAGCCGGTCACGAAGTCCACGGCCGCGCCGGAAGGACGTCCGTTAGCGAAGGGCACGAAGATCACCTTGTAGCCCACCGGGTTGGCGCGGTTCCAGCTGCCGTGCTCGCCGACGAAGACGCCGTCGGCGAACTTGTCGCCCATCACGGGGGACGAGAAGCTCAGGCCCAATGCGGCCACGTGCGAACCCAGGCTGTAGTCGGGCTTGATGGCGGCGGCGACCTTTTTCGGGTCCGGCGGCATCACGCGCGCGTCGACGTTCTGGCCCCAGTAGCTGTAGGGCCAGCCGTAGAAGCCGCCTTCGCGCACCGAAGTCAGGTAGTCCGGCACCAGGTCCGGTCCCAGTTCGTCGCGCTCATTGACCACCGACCACAAGGTGCCGGTGCCGGGCTGGATCGCCAGGGCCGTCGGGTTACGCAGGCCGGTCGCGTAGGGCTTGTAGGCGCCGGTCTTGACGTCGATCTTCCACACCAGGGCGCGGTCGACTTCCGCTTCCATGCCGCGCTCGGTGATATTGCTGTTCGAGCCGATGCCGACATAGACGTGGTTGCCGTCCGGGCTGATCGTCATCGCCTTGGTCCAGTGGTGGTTGATCTCGGACGGCAGCTTGGCGATGCTGGTCGGCGCGCCGGCGGCCCTGGTCTGGCCTTCCTGGTAGGCGAAGCTGACCAGCTCGCCCTGGTTGGCGACATAGATCGTGTTGTTGGCAAAGGCCAGGCCGTAAGGCGCGTCGAGGTTTTCGGCGAACACGGTCTTGAGTTCGTAGACGCCGTCGCCGTCGGCATCGCGCAGCAGGGTCAAGCGGTTGCCGCCCTTGACCTTGGTATTGCCCTTGGCCTTGATGTAGCCGGCGATCACGTCCTTGGGTTTGAGCTTGGCAGCCTTGCCGCCGCGGCCTTCGGCCACCAGGATGTCGCCGTTGGGCAGCACCAGGGTCTGGCGCGGAATCTTCAGGTCGGTCGCGATGGCCGTGACGGTGAACCCGGCAGGGACGGTGGGCTTCTGGCTGCCCCAGGCTTCCGGTTCGGCGATCTTCATGCTCGGCAGGATGCCGCGCTCGGGCGCCGGCAGCTTCGGATCCGGTCCCAGCGCCAGGGTGCTGGCGCCTTCGTTGGAGCAGGCGGCCAGCAGCAGGCTCATGCCGATGACGCTCAAGGTGGCGACGCGTTTCATTTGACACCTCCGGTGCGGGCGCTGAGGCCGATCCAGGCCGCGGCCAGGCTCAGGATGAAGACGATGATGGACATGACCAGGGCGGCGGGCATGATGGCCCAGGCATCCTTGGCATGCTGGAAGGCGGTGAACAGGCCCAGCACGAAGGTGGCGAGCAGCAGCACGAAATACGTCAGCGGCTGTCCGCCTTTCTGGCGCGCGCGCAGCAGGTTGACCAGCGCGAAGACCAGTGCCACGCCGCAGAGCACCATGGCGCCGGCGTTCAGCCAGGAAGCGAAATTGCTCCACTGGATCTGGTGGGTTTGGTAGTAGGCGAGGTCGCTGAGCATGGCGCCCAGGAACAGCGAGACGGTCCCGCCCAGCAGGATCGCATGGAGTGGTCCGGGCGCGTGCCGGTGGATCGGAGTGGCCGTGGCGGCAGTGGGCATGGGAATATCCTTCGTGATGGGTGATGGCCGCAATATTATCGATAATGCAATAGCTGTGTCGCATCGTTGATCCACTTGCGCGGCGTCAGCAGGAACATCGTCGAATGGGAGGCAAGCGTATGATCGTTCCAGAGGCCGTCGGCTTGGCGGCCAGCTCGATTGATTGCTTAAGGAGAAGACCATGCGCGGATACACGTTGGCGGCGGCGACCGCACTGTGCCTGCTGGGGTGCGCCACCCCCCAGGAACGGGCTCAGCAGCAGCAAATCGAAATGCAGCAGATGATGGCGGAATACGGACCGGCCTGTTCGCAGCTGGGCTATGCCAGGGATTCCGACCAGTGGCGCGATTGCATCCTGCAATCGGAGCTGCGCAACGGCGGCCGGCGCGGCGGCGTGTCGACCTCGATCTTCGGCGGCTGGGGCAGCGGGGGACGCGGTTCGGGTATCGGCATCGGGATCGGTATCGGGCGCTAGCATCCTGTTGAGCGACGCTGAGCTCGCGAGGGCGAACACGACAGGCCGGAACCTTTGCAGGTTCCGGCTTTTTTCTTTCGAACGGACGGACGAGAACAGTTGTCGGAATGAACGGAACGGCGGCGATTTCCAGCGTCAGGTAAAAAGACGTCGTGGAACTTGATTGATTAGCATCGATCGAATTCCTGCAAAATCCGAGGCGACCAGGCGTGCGATGCACGTGCAAGCGGAACGCAAACACAAGCAATCGAACGAACAAGGAGAAACCATTCATGGCAGATTCGAATCACAAAGACGGCGCACCGCCAAGGAACGTCCATGTTGGGGCGGAAAAGAAAACAAAGTGGCTGCCCTGGCTGCTCCTTGCGCTGGGACTGCTCGCCCTCCTGTTCGGGCTCAGGAGCTGCAACGACAACGAGGCGGCCCGCACGGCGCCCGTGGCGGAGACGGCGCCTGTCGCACCTGCTGCCGTACCGGTCACACCGGCGCCGGTGGTCCCTGCTGCGGCCGGGGCCGTCGCAGTCCTGCCGGGGGCCTCGGGCGTCGGCGGGTATCTTGCCGGCACCGAGGCGCTGCCCCGCACCTTCGTGTTCGAGAAGCTCAATTTCGATACTGCCAAGAGCGACATCCGCGCGCAGGACCGCGAAGAGCTGGACATGCTGGCCGCCGTCATGAAGCAGTATCCGAACGCGCGCATCCGTATCGTCGGCTACGCCGACGCCCGCGGCGCCGCCCCTGCCAACGCCACGCTGGGCAAGGACCGCGCCGAGAGCGTGAAGGCAGCGCTCGTGGCCCAGGGGATTGCTGCCGAGCGTCTCGACACCGCTTCGGGCGGAGAGACCGACCCTGTCGATACCAACGCCACGGCGTCCGGCCAGTTCGAGAACCGCCGGGCCGAGCTGGTCGTGCTCCAGCGCTGATTCCCGCATTGTTTTTTAAAAAGGAAACGCCATGTCACGTACCCTGACTGCATTGTTCGACACGCGCGCCGACGCCGAGGCGGGCCGCCAGCGGCTGATCGACGCCAATGTTGATGCCGACAGTATCAAGATCCACGACAAGTCGTCCGTCGGTGAAACGGGCTACTCCACGCGCGAGGAGCCAGGCCTGTGGGCCTCGATCAAGCACGCCTTCCTGCCCGATGAGGACCGCCACGTCTACGAAGAGGGCGTGCGCCGTGGCGGCGTCCTGCTCACCGCCGATATCGATGGCGACGACGCCGGCGAAGCGATCCGCGCGCTCGAGGACACGGGCCTGAACAGCGTCGACATCGACGAGCGCGCGTCTGTATGGAAGTCGCAAGGCTGGAACCCACCGGCAGCCGGCACTGCCGCATCGGGTGCGGCGGCCCGCTCCATGAGCGAACGGGCCGGTGCACGGGTCTGCGCCTATGGCGCCGACCAGCCGCGTCGCTAGCCGCCTGTCCTGACGGACAAAAAAAGGGCTGGAACCCGCGAAGGTTCCAGCCCTTTTTGTTGCGCGAAGCCCGCTCGAGGCGGGCGCCCGGCAATTACGCAGCCAGCAGCTGGCGCAGCACGAACGGCAGGATGCCGCCATGCTTGTAGTAGTCGACTTCGATCGGGGTGTCGATACGCAGCAGCACTTGCACTTCCTGCGACGAACCGTCTTCGCGGTGGATCACGAGGGTCGCCAGTTGCTGTGGCTTGATCTCGCCTTCCAGGCCCTTCAGGTCGTAGGTTTCACGGCCGGTGATGCCCAGGGTCTCGACGCTGTCGGTGCCGATGAACTGCAGCGGCAGCACGCCCATGCCGACCAGGTTCGAGCGGTGGATGCGCTCGTACGAACGGACCACGACCGCCTTCACGCCCAGCAGCTGGGTGCCCTTGGCCGCCCAGTCGCGCGACGAGCCGGTGCCGTATTCTTCGCCGCCGAAGATCATGGTCGGGGTGCCTTCCGCCACGTACTTCATGGCCGCGTCGTAGATCGACAGCTGTTCGCCGGTCGGCTGGTGGATGGTGATGCCGCCTTCGACCGCCGAACCGTCAGGCTTGGCCGGGATCATCTTGTTCTTGATGCGCACGTTGGCGAAGGTGCCGCGCATCATGATCTCGTGGTTGCCGCGGCGCGAGCCGTAGGAGTTGAAGTCGGCCTTCAGGACGCCATGGTCCTTGAGCCACTTGCCGGCCGGGCCGTCTTCCTTGATCGAACCGGCCGGGGAGATGTGGTCGGTGGTGATCGAGTCGCCGAACACGCCCAGTGCGCGCGCGCCCTGGATGCCGGTGGCGGCCGCCTTCGGGGTCATCTCGAAGTCGCTGAAGAACGGCGGCTCGGCGATGTAGGTCGACTCCGGCCAGTTGTAGACCTGGCCTTCGGAAGTCGATACGCGCTCCCACAGCTCGCCCGGGTTGCCCTTGACGTCGGCGTAGTTCTTCTTGAAGACTTCCGAGTTCATCGCGAAGCGCATCAGTTCGCCGATTTCCTGCGAAGTCGGCCACACGTCGCCCAGGTAGACGTCGACGCCGTTCTGGTCCTTGCCCAGCGGCTCGGACATCAGGTCCTTCGTCATGTTGCCGGCGATCGCGTAGGCGACGACGAGCGGTGGCGAAGCCAGGAAGTTCGAACGGATGTTCGGGTGGATGCGCGCTTCGAAGTTACGGTTGCCCGACAGGACAGCCGAGGCGACGATGTCGTTCTCGATGATCGCGGCGTTCAGTTCCGGGGTCAGGTCGCCGGCGTTGCCGATGCAGGTGGTGCAGCCGTAGGCGGTCACGCCGAAGCCCAGCTTGTCCAGGTAAGGCAGCAGGCCGGCGGCGGTCAGGTATTCGGTGACCACGCGCGAGCCGGGGGCCAGCGAGGACTTGATGTGCGGCGCCACGGTCAAGCCGCGCTCGACGGCCTTCTTGGCCAGCAGGCCTGCGGCCAGCAGCACGCTCGGGTTCGAGGTGTTGGTGCACGAGGTGATGGCGGCGATCAGGACGTCGCCGTTCTTCACGCGCACGCCGTTGGTGGTCTCGTACAGCTTGTGCAGGTCGTCCGGCGACTTGTTGAAGCCGTTGGCGGTGGTCGGCTTGCTGAACAGGTCGGCGAAGGTGTTCTTCACGTTGCCCAGTTCGATACGGTCCTGCGGGCGCTTCGGGCCGGCCAGCGACGGGGTCACGGTCGACAGGTCCAGTTCGAGCACGCGGGTGTAGTCGATCTCGCCTTCCTGCGGGATGCCGAACATGCCCTGGGCCTTGTAGTAGCCCTCGAATGCCGCCAGTTCTTCTTCGGTGCGGCCGGTGCCGCGGAAGTAGTCGACGGTGGCTTCGTCCACAGGGAAGAAGCCCATGGTGGCGCCGTATTCCGGGGCCATGTTGGCGATGGTGGCGCGGTCGGTGGTCGACAGCGAACGGGTGCCGGCGCCGAAGAACTCGACGAACTTGCCGACGACTTTCTCGCGGCGCAGCATCTCGGTGACGGTCAGCACCAGGTCGGTCGCGGTGCAGCCTTCGCGCAGCTTGCCCTTGAGGTTGACGCCGATGACGTCCGGGGTCAGGAAGTAGACCGGCTGGCCCAGCATGCCGGCTTCGGCTTCGATGCCGCCCACGCCCCAGCCGACCACGCCGACGCCGTTGATCATGGTGGTGTGCGAGTCGGTGCCGACCAGGGTGTCCGGGTAGAACACGTCGCCCTGCTTCATGACGCCGCGCGCCAGGTATTCCAGGTTGACCTGGTGGACGATGCCGAAGCCAGGCGGCACGACGCCGAAGGTGTCGAAGGCCTGCATGCCCCACTTCATGAACTGGTAGCGCTCGTTATTGCGCTGGAATTCCAGTTTCATGTTCAGGTCGAGCGCGTTCGGCTCGCGGAAGTGGTCGATGGTGACCGAGTGGTCGACCACCAGGTCGACCGGCACCAGCGGCTCGATCTTCTTGGCGTCCACGCCCATCTTGTTGGCGACGTTGCGCATCGCGGCCAGGTCGGCCAGCAGCGGCACGCCGGTGAAGTCCTGCAGCACGACGCGGGCAACGACGAAAGGAATCTCGTCGGTGCGCTCGGCGGTCGCGCCCCAGTTGGCGACTTGCTTGATGTGCTCTTCGGTGACCTTCTTGCCGTCGCAGTTACGCAGCACGGATTCGAGGACGATACGGATCGACACCGGCAGGCGCGACAGGTTCACACCGAGGGCTTCGCCCAGCGCCGGCAGCGAGTAGTACTGGCCGCTCTGGCCGGCGCCAACCGGGAATTCCTTCAGTGTGTTCAGGGTGTTGCGAGACATATGCTCTCCTTCAGTGGGATATTGTTATTCAATCCGTTATTGCAACGAGGGATCCGGAACAGCGCCCGGATCAGCTTTTCTTTTCTTCCGGCAGGGCGGCCACGACTGGAACCGGCGGCTCGGACTGCTTGGCGTTCTTGCATTCGTTGGCCAGCTGGCGGTTCAGGCGCGAGTCCAGCAGGATGCCCTTGGACGGGATGCCGATCCAGATCAGGCCCCAGTAGGCGTTCTCGAAGCGCTGCGCGCCGGTGGTGGTGCCCACGCGGGTCAGGCGGTGGATCCGCTTCTTCCAGCGCAGCGCGATGTTGGCGGGGTCGTTCTCGTTGGTGTAGATCGTGACCTTGTTGTTCAGCTCGCAGGCGTACTCGACCGTGATCGTGTCGGTGATGTCCGCGTCGGTTTCCTCGGCGGCATCGTAGGCAGCGGCGGCGCGCACCGAGGCGTCGGCTGCTTCAGGCTTGGCCGGCTTCTTCGACCTGGACTTGGCGTCGGCCTTGGCCTTGGCTTTCAGGACCTTCTCGGCCTTCGGATGGGTTTCGGGAGCAGCGACTGCGCTTGCGCACAGGCTGGATGCGGCCAGCGCAAAGGCGCAGGCGGCGAACAAGCGGGGGAGGTGGTTGGCCATCAGTTGGAATCCGTGTGGTTGACGATTGCGGCAGCGGCTTCCGGCAGCGCAAGGCCAGCCAGCTTCGCGCGCTGTAGAACGGTCCAATAATATCGGTAGCTCGCACGGTCGTGCAAGCGGCCATGTTGCGCGATCGGTCCCCAACCGGCGTTCATGGCTTCTAGCAGGATATTGGTCGCTTCATTCACTTCGGACAGGCGCGGCGTGAAGGCCTTGAGGATCGGCTTGACCTGGTCGGGGTGGATGCTCCACATCCGCGTAAAGCCGAATTCGGCCGCCGCGCGCTGGGCGTCGTTGGCGACCGTGCCGCTGTCCTTGATGTCGGTGGTGACGTTGTGCGAGGCTACCTTGCCGTGCGCGTGGCAGGCCGCGACCATCTCGAGCTTGGCGCGCACCACCAGCGGGTGGGTGAACTGGCCGGGCGTGCGCATGGCGCTGGCCGGGATCGCGCCGTAGTGGCTCGAGACGAAGTCCATGATGCCGAAGGACAGGCATTCGACCTGGGGCAGGGCGGCGATGTCGTAGGCTTCGCGCAGCGCGCCATGGGTCTCGATCAGCACGTGCACCGGCAGGTCTGCACGCCCGGCGTTCGCGGCGTGCTGGTTGACCAGGTCGATCGCCCTGGCCACTTCGATGGCGCTGTCCACCTTCGGCAGTACCACATAGGCCAGGCGGCTGCCCGCGCCGCCGACGATGGTGGCGACATCCATGGCGAAATGTTCGCTGCTGGGGGCGTGCAGGCGTGCGCCGATGCGGTTGTGGCGGTTGTCCTCGCTGTTGACCAGGGCCGCGACCAGCACGGCGTGCTCGGCCTCGCTGCCGGCGGCGGCGCCGTCTTCACAGTCGAAGGTGATGTCGAACAGGGGGCCAAGCTCTTGTTGCAGGACCATCGACTTGCGCATCAGCTTCTCCGAACCGCAATAGTGGTCGCAGGCGGGAAGCAGGAGCGGCTGGCGTTTGCCCTGGAATAAAACCTCGGAAGGATGCATGTGTTTGTCGCTGGAAGCAGGAGCGGAAGCAGCCGTGCCGCCGGGGGTGGCGGCACGGCGGGTGCGGCGGACGGGCGTCTTGTCGGACTCCATCTGCCGCGTGTTACTTAGGCCAGCAGGTGCGCCACGCCTTCACGTTCCTCGGTCAGTTCCTTGAGGGTGAGGTCGATGCGCTCTTGCGAGAAGGAGTCGATGGCCAGGCCCTGGACGATCTTGTATTCGCCGTTTTCGATGGTGACCGGGAAGCCGAACATGGTGTCCTTCGGGATGCCGTACGAACCGTCCGACGGGATGCCCATGGTGGTCCACTTGCCATTGGTGCCGACGTGCCAGTCGTGCATGTGGTCGATGGCGGCGTTGGCAGCCGATGCCGCCGACGACAGGCCGCGTGCTTCGATGATGGCGGCGCCGCGCTTGCCGACGGTCGGCAGGAAGGTGTCGCGGTTCCAGGCGTCGTCGTTGATCATGTCCTTGACCGACTGGCCATCGATGGTGGCGAAGCGGTAGTCGGCGTACATGGTCGGCGAGTGGTTGCCCCACACGGCCAGCTTCTCGATCGAGGCGACCGGCTTGCCGGTCTTGGCGGCGACTTGCGACAGGGCGCGGTTGTGGTCCAGGCGCAGCATGGCGGTGAAGTTCTTGGCCGGCAGGCTAGGGGCCGACTTCATGGCGATGTAGGCGTTGGTGTTGGCAGGGTTGCCGACCACCAGCACCTTGACGTTGCGCGAAGCGACGGCGTCGAGCGCCTTGCCCTGCACGGTGAAGATCTGGGCATTGGCTTCGAGCAGGTCCTTGCGCTCCATGCCGGGGCCGCGTGGACGCGCGCCGACCAGCAGGGCGAAGTCGACGTCCTTGAAGGCGGTCATCGGATCCGAATGGGCGGTCATGCCGGCCAGCAGCGGGAATGCGCAGTCGTCGATTTCCATCATGACGCCCTTGAGCGCCTTCTGTGCCTTCTCGTTGTCGATCTCGAGCAGCTGAAGGATGACCGGCTGGTCCTTGCCCAGCATGTCGCCGTTGGCGATGCGGAACAGCAGGGAATAGCCGATCTGGCCGGCCGCGCCGGTGACGGCGACGCGCATTGGGGTTTTAGCCATGATGAATCTCCAAAGTGGGAAAGAAAACGGTCGAGCAGACAGAAGATGCGAATTCCCGCGACGGCGGCCGGGGAAAACAGCAATGATACCAAAAGCGGCACCTGTCAATTGGATATCGCGCGCGCACCAAGGCCGGCGCGCGGAGGTCCAGCCGACCGCGAGTGTATTCCTCGGCTATTCCATCTGTCAATTCATATCATATGTCTTATATAAGACACATGTCTGGACCGGTATGCACTGGACGTACGTGCCCGTTTATGGTGAAATCGCGGTCTATGAACCCCCTCCCGAACCAGGCCGGCGACGCCGCAAGCACCGCAAGCGCCAGCCAGTCGCCGTCGTTCCGGCCGCTGTACCAGCAGATCAAGGCCTTGATCACCCAAAGCCTGCAGTCGGGCGAATGGAAGCCGGGCGAGCTGATGCCGAGCGAGGTTGAGCTGGCAGGGCGGTTCAAGGTCAGCCAGGGCACGGTGCGCAAGGCCATCGACGAGCTGGCGGCCGAACACCTGGTGGTGCGCCGGCAGGGCAAGGGCACGTTCGTGGCCACCCACGCCGAGGAGCGCGCCCATTTCCGCTTCCTGCGCCTGATGCCCGACGAGGGCGTGCCCCACCATCCCGACAACCGCGTGCTCGAGGTCAAGCGCATCCGCGCCCCGGCCGAGGTCGCGCGTCTGCTCGAGCTGAAATCGGGCGACGCGGTCGTGTACATCAAGCGGGTGCAGTCCTTCGACGGCCAGCCGACCATCCTGGAAGAGCTGTGGCTGCCGGGGCAGCTGTTCAAGGGCCTCACGGCCGAGCGCCTGGTGGAATACAAGGGGCCGATGTACGGCCTGTTCGAGACCGAATTCGGCACCCGCATGATCCGCGCCACCGAACGGATCCGCGCGGTGGCGGCCGATGCCGCGGCCAGCGAGCACCTCGGCGTGCCTGAAGGCACGCCGCTACTGTGCGCCGAGCGGGTGTCGTTCACCTATGGCGACAAGGCGGTGGAGCTGCGCCGCGGTATTTACTCGACGGCGAACCACCACTACCAGAACGAGTTGTCGTAACGAAAACTGCAGGGTGGGCGGGGAATCGCGACCCTGCAGGACCGCTGCAGGGATCGCATGAAGCGATTAAAATATGTTGGTTTTGGGTAAGCGATGGACTGACCCGGTTCGCCGCCACTGATGTACCGGTTATCTTCGTTGATGCTTGGTGCCAGCTCGCAAAATCGGCGAAAATGAAGGGTTCATTAAAAATTGTGTCTTAAAGGGGAGGTGTACCATGTCCGAAGCCGTGAGAGAAGCAGCAAAAAAAGGGCGGCCGGAGTTCCGCAATATCGGCATTGCTGATATTACAAGCAAGTATCGCATGCCGCCATCGGCCATCGTGTCGATCCTGCACCGCATCAGCGGCGCGGCATTGTTCCTGATGCTGCCATTCCTGCTGTATTTGCTGCAGGAAAGCCTTCGTTCCGAGATCTCGTTCGCGCATTTCGCGGGCATCGTCGACAACGTGTTCGTCAAGATCATCCTGCTGGGCCTGTCGTGGGCTTACCTGCACCATTTCGTCGCCGGCGTTCGCCACCTGTTCATGGACAACCACATTGCCCTGGACAAGGACGCTGCACAATCGACCGCACGCTGGGTGCTGGGCATCGGCCTGGTCCTGACCGCGCTGGTCGGCCTGAAAATGTTCGGAGTGTTTTAATCATGGCAACCAAGAATAATATCGGACCGCGCCGCCTCGTCGTCGGCGCCCACTACGGCGTGAAAGACTGGCTGGCGCAGCGCGTCACCGCGATCGTCATGGCCGTCTTCACGATCGTGCTGCTGGTCTCCTTCCTGACCGCGCAGGACTTCAGCTATGAAGGCTGGGCAGGCCTGTTCGCGAAACAGTGGTTCAAGCTGTTCGCGCTGGTGACCTTCCTCGGCATGTTCTACCACGCCTGGGTCGGCATCCGCGACATCTGGATGGACTACATCAAATCGGCGGGCCTGCGCCTGCTGCTGCAACTGGCGACCATCTTCTTCCTGGTCGGCTGTGCTGCGTGGACTGTGCAAATTCTCTGGAGCGTGTAATCGTGGCGGCAATCAAAACAGCAATCCCTACCCGCCGCTTCGACGCGGTCATCGTTGGCGCCGGCGGTTCCGGCATGCGCGCGTCGCTGCAGCTGGCCGAAGCCGGCCTGAACGTCGCGGTGCTCTCGAAAGTGTTCCCGACCCGTTCGCATACCGTGGCGGCGCAAGGCGGCATCGGCGCGTCGCTGGGCAACATGAGCGAAGACGACTGGTACTGGCACATGTTCGACACCGTCAAGGGCGGCGACTACCTGGGCGACCAGGATGCGATCGAATTCATGTGCCGCGAAGCCCCGAAGGTCGTGTACGAGCTCGAACACTTCGGCATGCCGTTCGACCGCAACCCCGACGGCACGATCTACCAGCGCCCGTTCGGCGGCCACACCGCGAATTTCGGCGAGAAGCCGGTCCAGCGCGCCTGCGCCGCGGCCGACCGTACCGGCCACGCGCTGCTGCACACGCTGTACCAGCGTAACGTCCGTGCGCGTACCCACTTTTTTGTTGAGTGGATGGCGCTGGACATCATCCGCGACGCCGACGGCGACGTGGTCGGCGTGCTGGCCCTGGAAATGGAAACCGGCGACACCATGATCCTGGAAGCGAAGACCACCATCTTCGCCACCGGCGGCGCCGGCCGCATCTTCGCCGCATCGACCAACGCCTTCATCAACACCGGCGACGGCATGGGCATGGCGGCGCGCGCCGGCCTGCCGCTGCAAGACATGGAGTTCTGGCAGTTCCACCCGACCGGCGTGTCCGGCGCGGGCGTCCTGATTACCGAGGGCGTGCGCGGCGAGGGCGGTATCCTGATCAACTCCAACGGCGAACGCTTCATGGAGCGCTACGCGCCGACCCTGAAGGACCTGGCGCCGCGCGACTTCGTCTCGCGTTCGATGGACCAGGAAATCAAGGAAGGCCGCGGCTGCGGTCCGAACAAGGACCACGTCCTGCTGGACCTGCGTCACATCGGCGCCGACACCATCAAGAAGCGCCTGCCGTCGATCCTGGAAATCGGCCACAAGTTCGCCAACGTCGACGCGACCAAGGAAGCCATTCCGGTCGTGCCGACCATCCACTACCAGATGGGCGGCATTCCGACCAACATCCACGGCCAGGTCGTTGCACCCGACGGCACCGGTGGACAGAAAATCGTCAACGGCCTGTACGCGATCGGCGAATGCGCCTGCGTGTCGGTGCACGGCGCCAACCGCCTGGGCACCAACTCGCTGCTCGACCTCTTGGTGTTCGGCCGTGCGGCCGGCAACCACGTGGTGGCCTCGAACCTGAAGCAGAAGCTGAACAAGCCGCTGCCAGCGGACGCAGCCGACATCGCGCTGGAGCGCATGAACCGCCTCGAGACCTCGACCGGCGGCGAGAAGGTCCAGCACGTCGCCAACGACATCCGCGCCACGATGCAGAAGTTCTGCGGCGTGTTCCGTACCGAGGCGCTGCTGAACCAGGGCGTGGAAGAGATCATGAAGCTCGACGAGCGCCGCAAGCACGTCTCCTTCCAGGACAAGTCGAAGGTGTTCAACACCGCCCGCGTGGAAGCGCTGGAACTGGACAACCTGATCGAGACCGCCAAGGCGACCATCGTGTCGGCCGCCGCCCGCAAGGAATCGCGCGGCGCCCACGCCCACAGCGACTACGAGAAGCGCGACGACGAGAACTGGATGAAGCACACCCTGTTCTTCTCGGAGGGTAACCGCCTGGAATACAAGGCCGTGATCCAGAAGCCGCTGACCGTCGATACCTTCAAGCCGAAGGCCCGTACTTTCTAATATTGCATGGCCGGGGATGTCCCCGGCCTGGATGAACAGGTAAAACAACATGGCACGCACCGTCCAACTGAAGATCTACCGCTACGATCCTGATAAGGATGCGAAGCCTTACATGCAAGACGTCACCGTCGAGCTGCAAGACACCGACAAGATGCTGCTCGACGCGCTCCAGCGCATCAAGTCCGATGTCGACGACACCCTCAGCCTGCGCCGCTCGTGCCGCGAAGGCGTGTGCGGTTCGGACGCAATGAACATCAACGGCAAGAACGGCCTGGCCTGCACCACCAACCTGAACGAGCTGACCCAGCCGATCGTGTTGCGCCCGCTGCCCGGCCTGCCGGTCATCCGCGACCTGATCGTGGACATGACCAACTTCTTCAAGCAGTACAACTCGATCAAGCCCTTCCTGATCAACGACTCGATCCGGCCGGAGAAGGAACGCCTGCAGTCGCCGGAAGAGCGCGAAGAGCTCGACGGCCTGTACGAGTGCATCCTGTGCGCCTGCTGCTCGACCTCGTGCCCGTCGTTCTGGTGGAACCCGGACAAGTTCGTCGGTCCGGCCGGCCTGCTGCAGGCCTACCGCTTCATCGCCGACTCGCGCGACGAAGCCACCAACGAGCGCCTGGACAACCTGGAAGACCCGTACCGCCTGTTCCGCTGCCACTCGATCATGAATTGCACGGACGTGTGCCCGAAGGGCCTGAATCCGAACAAGGCGATCGGCAAGATCAAGGAATTGCTGGTTCGCCGGGCGATCTAAGGTTCGCGTTTCGAATCGCAAGCGTGCGTTGAACGCGTGGGCAAGGAACTTGCCCACCCTACGAGTCTCGACGGCTCGTAGGGTGGGCAGATTCTGCCCACGCGTTCAAATTCCGTTCGCGTTGTACCGAAATCAGCAGCACCCTGCGCCATCCCACAGTAAAGATGCCGCAAATACAGTAAAAGTACCGTACTGCCGAAACCCGGCCTACGGAGTATGATGTTGACCCAACAACGGACTCTAGTGTGAAAACGCATCAATCCGATCCTGCCAACCGTGCACGCCTGCGCTGGCGTTCGCGCCGCGGCTTGCTCGAGAACGATTTGATCCTCACGCGCTTCCTCGATGCGCATGAAACCGAATTGAGCGACGAGGACGTCGATGCGCTGACCCGCCTGCTGGACCTGGCCGACAATCCGCTGCTGGACCTGATCCTGGCCCGCACCGAACCGGAAGGCGAGCTCGACCAGCCTCATGTGCGCGCCCTGCTGGCGCGCCTGCGGCAGGCGTAAGCAGGCTAGCTGCCAGCCAAGTTTTCGTTTTTTGTTTATAGATCCACTCCCAAAGAAGGAAGTGCCATGAATATCTCTGATACCAAAGCCACCCTGTCGTTCTCCGATGGCAGCCCATCGATCGACATGCCGATCTACAAGGGCACGATCGGCCCGGACGTCGTCGACATCCGCAAGCTGTACGGCCAGACCGGCAAGTTCACCTACGACCCGGGCTTCATGTCAACCGCGGCGTGCAACTCGAGCATCACCTACATCGACGGCGACAAGGGCGAGCTGCTGTACCGCGGCTACCCGATCGAACAGCTGGCCGAGAACTGCGACTTCCTGGAATCGTGCTACCTGCTGCTCAACGGCGAACTGCCGAACGCCGCCGAAAAGGCCAAGTTCACCGACACCGTGACCAAGCACACGATGGTGCACGAGCAGATGCAGTTCTTCTTCCGTGGCTTCCGCCGCGACGCGCACCCGATGTCGGTCCTGGTCGGCACCGTCGGCGCGCTGGCCTCGTTCTACCACGATTCGCTCGACATCAACGATGCCAAGCAGCGCGAGATCTCGGCCATCCGCCTGATCGCCAAGCTGCCGACCCTGGTCGCGATGGCCTACAAGTACTCGATCGGCCAGCCGTTCATGTACCCGCGCAACGACCTGTCGTACAGCGCCAACTTCATGCACATGATGTTCGCCAACCCGTGCGAAGAGTACAAGGTCAACGACGTGCTGGTGCGCGCCCTCGACCGCATCCTGATCCTGCACGCAGACCACGAGCAGAACGCCTCGACCTCGACCGTCCGCCTGGCCGGTTCGTCGGGCGCCAACCCGTTCGCCTGTATCGCTGCCGGTATCGCCTGCCTGTGGGGCCCTGCCCACGGCGGCGCCAACGAAGCGGCCCTGACCATGCTGAAGGAAATCGGCTCGGTCGAGAACATCCCTGCCTTCATCGAGAAGGTCAAGGACAAGAACTCGGGCGTCAAGCTGATGGGCTTCGGTCACCGCGTCTACAAGAACTTCGATCCGCGCGCCAAGCTGATGCGCGAAACCTGCCACGAAGTCCTGGCCGAGCTGGGCCTGCAGGAAGACCCGCTGTTCAAGCTGGCGATGGAGCTGGAGCGCATTGCGCTGAACGACGAATACTTCGTCTCGCGCAAGCTGTACCCGAACGTCGACTTCTACTCGGGCATCGTGCAGTCGGCCCTGGGCATCCCGGTCTCGCTGTTCACCGGCATCTTCGCCATGGCCCGCACCATCGGCTGGATCGCCCAGTGGAACGAAATGATCGCCGATCCGGAGCAGAAGATCGGCCGCCCGCGCCAGCTGTTCGTGGGTTCGCCTGCGCGCGATGTGCCGGCAATCGACAAGCGCTGATCTTTCACGCAGCGTCTTCAAGAAACGGGCTTCGGCCCGTTTTTTTATTGGGCAATCGCTAGCGCGATGACCGGCCGAGTAGCGGTACATTCATGATCGACCTCCCACTTCCGGATCGGACCATCATGGCGCGCCTCCCGCTCAAGACCGTCGATGTCTTCACCACCGTGCCCTTCAAGGGCAACCCGGTTGCCGTGGTGCTCGATGCCCAAGGCCTTTCCACCGGCCAGATGCAGCAGATCGCCAGCTGGACCAATCTGTCGGAAACGACCTTTGTCCTGCCGGCCACGATAGAGGGCGCCGACTACCAGGTCCGCATCTTCACGCCAACCGCCGAGCTGCCGTTTGCCGGCCATCCCACGATCGGCACGGCGCATGCCTTGCTGGAAGCGGGCAGGGTCCAGGCACAAGACGGCGTGATGGTGCAGCAATGCGGGGCAGGCTTGATCCGCTTGAGCGTGGAGCAGCTTGACGCAGGCGCGCCCTGGATTTCTTTCGAGCTGCCGGCGCCGACATATACGCCACTGGATGCGCGCCAGGCCGCGCAACTGGAAGGCATCCTGCGCGCCGACCTGGAAGTGAACGTCACGCCCTACGTGGTCGACGTCGGGCCACGCTGGGTGGTGGCGCAGTTGACGAGTGCCCGCGCGGTGCTGGCATGCGAGCCGGACCTGCAGCGCATGAAGGCGCAGCACAGCAAGGACAGGCATACGGGCGTCATCGTCTTCGGCAAGCACGATGCGGGCAACGCCGCGGCCATCGAAGTGCGGGCCTTTGCGCCGGCCCATGGCGTTATTGAGGACCCGGTGTGCGGCAGCGGGACCGGCGCGGTAGGGGCCTACCTGCGGCATACGGGACAGCTGGGGGAGTTCGGACGCGACTTCCTGGCCAGCCAGGGCGAGATGGTCGGGCGCGCCGGCGTGCTGCGCCTGTCGATCTCGGACGAGGCGGTCAAGGTGGGTGGCCAGGCAATCACCTGCATCGACGGTAGCCTGTCCTTGTAGAATGAGTCGTGGCAACAGCCCCGGGCCGGCGCGAACGGAGCACCGTCCTGTAAGGCTCACTTAAATCCAACTCGCCCGAAAGGCGGCCAGTCAATCATGGAGAACACGTGTCGACCGATCTGAGCTTTGTTGAATATGTCGTGGAGACGGCCAGGCTGGGCAGCCGCCTGACCTACAAGAAGCTGTTCGGCGAATACGCCCTCTACCTGGACGAGAAGGTCATCGCGTTTGTGTGCGATAACAGCGTTTTCATCAAACCTTCGCAGGCGGTGGCAAACCTGGCGCCGGACCTGCCGCAGGGCCCTCCGTACCCCGGCGCGAAGGATTTCCCGATCGCCGACGAACTGCTCGACGATCCGGATGCCTTGCGCCGCCTGTTCCTCGATACCGCCGAGTTGATGCCGCTGCCGAAGCCGAAGAAGCCGCCCAAGGCCAAGGCGGGCAGCGCCGCATAGGAAGCGCAGCGCGTTGACGGATTTCCTGCAAGGGCTATACTGGCCCTGACAGGACCCGGCCTCCACCATGCACCCAACTCGCTTCACATCGCCGCGCACCGGCGCCTGCCAGCAGGGCAGGGGCTTTGCCGCGTCCGTCGAGCGTGACTGCGCCGCCGTCCTGCGAGCGGTGCAGCAATCGTCGCGCAACCTCGCCTGGCTCTCCCGGGCTCGGTGAGGACCGCGGGAACCGAACCCGCAAGCAGCATCCTCCCGAGCCACTCCATCGCAATCCGCTACGCCGGCTGCCCTTGACTGCAGCCGCAACCGTTTTCCGCCCGCGTCGCCGCGGGCACATCCTGGAGCCCCTATGAAACCTTCTATCCTCGTCTCGTGGCTGGACATGGACCGCCTCGACCGCCTGCTCGACGCGCTGCCTGCCGCGCAAGCGCGGGCGCGCGACGCGCTGCTCGACGAACTGGGCCGCGCGCGCCTCGCCGAACCGTGGGAGATGCCGCCCGACGTCGTGACCATGAATTCGCGCGTGCGCTTTTCCTTCGGACCGTCCGAGCAGCCGGTTACGATGACGCTGACCTATCCGAAGGACATGAACGGCGGCGCCGAACAGCTGTCGATCCTGACGCCGGTCGGTACCGCGCTGCTGGGCCTGAAGGTGGGCGACACCATGACCTGGGAGCGGCCGGACGGCGGCATGTTCGAGGTCACCGTGCACGCCATCGAGTACCAGCCGGAGCGCGAAGGCGTGTATCACCGCTAGGCCTGCGCGTGGCCCATTGGCTGGCCTGCAGCGCCATCGCCAGCGCGAGCACGATGGCGCAGGCGGTCCATACCGACCACAGGGTATGGGTCAGGAAGTGGGCGCCGCGCATCTGCTGCATCCATCCCACCGCCATGCCGAATGCGATGGCGGCGCCGGCGGCGCGGCTGGCCTTGTGCGGCTCGCCCGGCAGCCACAGGACGGCCAGCGCGATCAGCCACAGCGCGCTCGAGGCGTGGCCCGCGGGCAGGCAATGGCCGGGCATCGCGCCGGCCGGCAGCGCCTCGAACAGGCGCACATAGGGCTGGCTGCCGCCGTAGCGCGCCAGGTCCCAGGGGCAGTGCGCATTGCTGGCCTGCTTGAGCAGGCTGATCACCAGAGGCACCAGCACCGCCGAGCAGGCGATCACGTACAGGCGCAGCCGGGTCAGCGGCCCGAGCTGCATCGCGTGCGGCAAGGCCGCAACGCCCAGCGCAACGCCGATGAGCAGGGCTGCCAGCATCGTCAGGGCTGTCTTCAGGGTCTGGTGGCCGAAGACGGCGGTCAGCCAGGCGTTCCGCCACGGGAAGGCCCGGGTGGCGCCGTCGTACAGCGCGTCGGCCAGCAGCAGGTCGATATCGGTATGGCGTCCCAGCGCGAGCAGCAGCAAGGCTGCAAGGCAGAGCAGGGCGGCGATCCTGGCGCCGGCCTTCCATCCCAACAGCACCATGCCTTCAACCCTTGCGCACGCAGGCATGGAACAGGTCGAGCTTGGGATTGCGCACGGCGGTGTCGACGTCCAGCATGCCGAGCACCGAATGGAACACGTTATCGTGCGACAGCGCCTGGTCGCGGCGCGCCGCCAGGCAGGCGCGGTCGATGTGGAAGCGGTCGCTGAAGCCCTCCGACATCCACAGCATCATCGGCACGTGGGTCTGCTCCTTGGGCGCGAACAGCCAGGGTGCGCCGTGCAGGTACATATTGCCTTCGCCGAGCGACTCGCCGTGGTCCGAGAAGTAGAGCATGGCGGTATCGATGCCGCCGTCCTGCGCAGCCTCGCGCAGCAGGTCGATGGTCTTGGCCAGGAAGGTGTCGGTGTAGAGGATCGTGTTGTCGTAGGCCGCCATGATCGACTCGCGCGTGCAGGACTCGAATTCGCTCGTTTCGCACACCGGGCCGAAGCGCCCGAAGCCGGCTGGATAACGCCTCGCATAGGCCGGGCCATGGCTGCCCTTCTGGTGCAGGACGACGACCAGGTCGCGGCTGGCGTGGCGCACCAGCTCGGGCAGGCCGTCGAGCAGCCCTTCGTCATAGCATTCGTCGCCTGCGCAATGGGTGGCGCCCGCATGCGGCGCCGCCAGGTCGGCGAAGGCGACGCGGTCGCACACGCCCTTGCAGCCCGAGTTGTTGTCGCGCCAGAGCACTTCGAAACCGGCGTGCGAGAGTACGTCCAGCAGGCCTTCCTGGTGCTTCGCTTTCGCATCGTCGTAGCGCTCGCGGCCGAGCGCCGAAAACACGCAGGGCACCGAGACCGCGGTCGCCGTGCCGCACGCTTGCACGTTGGCGAAGTTGATCAGGTCCGCTTCGCGCGCCAGCCGCGGATTGGTGTCGCGCGCATAGCCATTGAGCGAGAAGTTGGCCGCGCGCGCGGTCTCGCCCACCACGATCACGGTGACGGTGCGGCGCGCCTGGCCGCTCCAGCGCTCCCCCTTGACGGCGTCGCGCCCGAGCGGAGCCAGCGGGATGGGCGTGCTGAAGCGGCCGCGCAGGTAGCCGTTCAGGGCCTGCACGGTATTGGTGGGCGTGAGCAGGTAGCGCAGCTCGCGGTGCTCGCGCACGACCGGGGCCAGGGTCTTGAACAGCAGGACCAGCAGCAGCGCGGCCAGCGCCAGCGAGCCGGCGGCGATGCCGGCACGCCGGGCCAGGCCAGGAAGGCCAGCCGGGTAGGCGATGCGGGCCCGCGCCACCAGCAGGGCCGGCAGCCCGCCCGTGAGGGCCACGAATACCAGCAATCGCCAGTTCAGCAATTCGACCGCCTCGTGCGGGTCGGTCTCGACAATGCTCTGGATGATCGCCTTGTCGATCACGATCCCGTATTCGTTGATGAACCAGGCCGTGGCCGAGGCGGTGAGCAGCACCAGCACCAGCGCCGGCTTGGCGACGAAACGGAAGCTCGCCAGCGTGAGCAGCCCGTGGAACAGCAGGACCACGATCGCGAAGCTGCCCAGCAGCAGGGGCAGGCGCGCGGCGGAAAATCCGCCGACGGCGTGGAGATAGGCCGACCAGAAATTGAGGTTGGCGACGGATGCCAGCAGCAGCGCTACGGCAAAGACAAGCAGGTTGGCGCTGATGCGCCGGGAGAGAATGGGGGACACGTCGATTCACTTCAGGATGCGCAGCCGGAATGGCTGGCTTACCGGCGAACGATAGCGACCTGTCCGTGAACGCTTCGTCAGCCGGGCGTTAAATCGGTGTGAACTGGCTGCTCGAAGGCGGCCGGGAAACGCATGGTGAAGCGGCTGCCGCCCCCTTCGCGCGCTTCGTAGGCAAAGCCCGCCCCCAGGAAATCGCAGATGCGGCGCGCCAGCGCCAGGCCCAGGCCGGTGCCGGCTGAGCCCAGCGAAGGGGGGCCGCCGCCCAGGCCGAGCGTTGCCACCACGGCCGGCGGCAGGCCGGGGCCGGTGTCCTCGACCACGACCTGGCCGGGCAGGAGCCTGACCAGGATCTCACCCTGGTCGGTGTACTGGCAGGCGTTGCGCACCAGGTTGCCGATGGCGGCGGCGCACAGTTCGCGCGGCGCGCGCACCGCCAGCGGCGGGCCGTCGACGAAGCGCAGGGCGACCGGCTTGTCCGCCACCAGCGGGCGGTATTTCTCGACTTCGTCTTCGGCGATGTCGTCCAGCGCCACCGGCGGCTGGATGCCGAGGTCCGGGGACCTGGCCAGCAGCAGCAGGACGGTGACGCATTCGGCCGCTTCGCGCGCGGCGCGGTAGATGCGCTCGGCCGGCAGCAGCACGGCGGGCGAGGGCGCCTGCTGCACCAGGATTTCGGCGGCGCCCATGATCACGGTGAGCGGGCTGCGCAGCTCGTGGCTGACGTCGCCGGTGAAGTAGCGCTCGCGGTCCAGGAAGGCGCGCAGCTCGGCGGTATGGGCTTCCAGGGCGCGCGCCAGCACGCCCAGCTCGTCGCGGCGCCCGGTGAGCGCCGGCGGCGCCGATTCCATGCCGACCGACTGGGCCAGCTCGCGGATCGGCGTGACCACGCGCGTGCCCAGGAAGCGTCCCAGCAGGGCGGCCAGCAGCAGGAAGCCGGCGAAGGCGACCGCGAACATCGAGTACACCACCACTTCGATCTTGTCGTAATCGCTTTCGTGGTCGACCAGCACCCAGCCGCCGCGCGCATCGTGCCCCGCCAGCACGTGCAGGCGGGTGTCGCCGACATCGACCTTGTGCACGCCGTCGGGCAGGACGCGCAGCGGCGCGGGAATCGCACCGTTGCGGTGGAAGCGCAGGCCGGCCGGCATGTCCACGTCCAGGCCCGCGGCCTGGCGCGGCGCGGCCCAGGCCACTGCCGCTTCGAGGCGCTTGTCCACCAGCTGCACTTCGATGCCTTCCACGGCCAGCGCCGCGATGACCGCAAAAAAGCCCGATGCGCCCAGGCCGAACAGCAGGAAGGCGACGACGATGCGCCGCTGCAGCGAGTCAGCGCTTTTCATCGCGCGCCGCTGCTGGCTGCACCAGCTTGTAGCCCACGCCCGCCACCGTCTGCAGCATCGGCGCGGCGAAGGGCTTGTCGATGGCCTGGCGCAGCGCGTGGATGTGCGTGCGCAGGGCGTCGCTGTCGGGGCGGTCGTCGCCCCACACGGCATGTTCGAGCGACTCGCGCGTGACGATGCGCGGGGCCGCGGCGAGCAGGGTGCGCAGCAGGACGTAGCCGGTCTTGGTGAGCTGCACGGGCACGCCTGCGCGCGACGCGTCCTGGGTATCGGGATCGTAACTGAGCTCGCCGAAGCGCATGGTAGCGTGCAGCGCATGGCCCGCCGACGAGCGTCGCACCAGCGCCTTCAGGCGCACTTCGAGTTCGACCAGCGAGAAGGGCTTGACCAGGTAGTCATCGGCGCCGCTGTCGAAGCCGGCCACCTTGTCGGGCAGGCTGTCGCGCGCGGTGAGCATCAGCACCGGCGTGGACTTGCCCAGCTCCGCGCGCAGCTTCTGGCACAGCTCCAGGCCGTTCAGGCCCGGCAGCATGATGTCGAGCACGATCACGTCGTAATCGTGCTCGGAGGCCAGCGCCAGCCCGCCATAGCCGTTGCGGGCCGAGTCGAGCTGGTGGCCCAGCGGCTCGAGGAAGCCGTAGAGGTTGGCCAGGATATCGGGGTGGTCTTCGACGATGAGGATGCGCATGGGCCTATTCTAGAGCAGCTGCACGGCTTTCAGCCATGGTGGTACCCGGCCAGGCACTGAGCTCGATGCCAGATCTCGAAAAAGCGGTCGCCGCTGAAGGCGGGAGCCTGTGCGGCGATGCGGCCGGCCAGCTCGGCATCCTGGCGATCCAGTACGGCCAGGGGATGGGCCCAGCGCGGGCGGCCCGCTTCGCGCCCGAGCAGGCAGCGCGGCAGGATTACCAGCACCAGGTGCGGCATCATGAGCGGGAACAGGACGCTCCACCACGGTCCCCACGCCAGTCCTACCAGCATCGCCAGCGCGAACGAGGCCGCGAGCGTGGCGGCGTAGACCTGGGGTCCGCGGCGCTCCAGCCAGTCGGGCGGATAGGTTCGGGCAAGCCGGCGCACGACGTCCTGCAGCGCGAGGAAATCCTGGACCGGCATGCGTTGCGACCTGGTGTGCATCGGTTTGTTCAAGGTGGGTGTGGAAGGGTGCGGTGACCGCGTTGACTCGAGCGTAACGCGGGCGCTGTTAAATTTGCGTTAAGACGCGGCAAGCCCGATGCGGAAATGCTGCCTTGGCAAGCCGCCCGAGTTGCATTATCGTTGCTTGCCACAATTCCAACCGGGGCGCATGCCATGCGGCCTCCACGCGACGACCACTGAAAGAGACCATGAAACGACTCCTTGCTGCCGCTGTCCTGTTCCTCGGCCTGTCCGGCCTTGTCCACGCCGAAACCGATCCGGTCCTCACCAAGCAGGTCAATGCCTTCGTCGACGAATGGCACGGCGATGCCGCCAGTGCGCGCCTGACTTTCTTCGACAAGATGGCGCCGGACGGCGTCTACATCGGCACCGACCGCACCGAACTGTGGCGCCGCGACGAGTTCAAGACCTGGGCCCGAAAGTATTTCGACCGCAAATCCGCATGGAATTTCAAGGCCACGCGCCGCAATGTCTATGCCTCGGCCGACAAGTCGGTGATCTGGTTTGACGAATTGCTCGACACGCCGAACATGGGCCCCTGCATGGCCAGCGGCGTGATCCGCAAGACGGCCAAGGGCTTCGAGATCGTGCATTACCAGCTGTCGATGGCGGTGCCGAACGAGGTGGCGGGGCAGGTCACCAAGCTCATTAGCGAGCATGCAAAAAAGTAAGCCCCGAACAAACCGGGGTCAGGTCTGACATTCAGACACGAGCTCAACCGAAGTAAACCGTAAATCGGGGTCTGGTCTGACATTCAGACACAAGCTCAACTGAAGCAAGGCTGGGCCCGTGTCCGAATGTCAGACCTGACCCCGACGTTGCGACCTGACCCCGACGTTGCGACGTCGCAGTGTCGCGACGTCGTGTGCTAAGGTATTTCCTCGACAATCACTCATTCAAGCACGTGAACCCACCCTACATCGGCCGGTTCGCGCCGTCGCCGACCGGTCCGCTGCATGCGGGCTCGCTGGTGGCGGCGCTGGCCAGCTATCTCGACGCCCGTGCCCACGAAGGTACCTGGCTGGTGCGCATCGAAGACATCGACGAAGGCCGCAGCGTGCCCGGCGCGGCCGAGGGCATCCTGGCCTTGCTCGAGACGCTCGGCATGCATGCCGATGGCGAGATCGTCTGGCAGAGCCGCCGCAAGGAGCTCTACCAGGCGGCCGCCGACCGCATCGCCGAACACACCTATCCCTGCGGCTGCAACCGGCGCGAGATCGCCGATTCGCGCCTGGGCCTTGCCCCGGATGGCGCGGCGATCTATCCCGGCACCTGCCGCTACGGACTGGCCGAGGGCCGCAACATGCGCAGCCTGCGCCTGCGGGTGCCGGACCCGGGCTACGACGTGGTCAGCTTCACCGACCGCTTTGCCGGCGAGATCACCCAGCGCCTGCACGGCGAATCGGGCGACTTCGTCCTGAAACGCGCCGACGGGTTCTGGGCCTACCAGCTGGCGGTGGTGGTGGACGATGCGCTGCAGGGCGTGACCGACGTGGTGCGCGGCGCCGACCTGCTCGACTCGACGCCGCGCCAGGTCTTCCTGCAGCGGGTGCTGGGCGTGCCGACGCCGCGCTACCTGCACGTACCGGTGGTGCGCAATGAGCTGGGGGAGAAGCTGTCGAAGCAGACGGGCGCGCTGGCGGTGGCGCCGGGCGACGAGGCGGCGGCCGTGGCCGCATTGATGCAGGCGGCGCGCTTCCTGGGCCTGCAGGTGGAACAGGCGGTATCGCTCGACGCCTTCTGGCGTGCGGCGATACCGGCCTGGCGCCAGTTGCTGGCGTCGCGCGGCGCTACGCTTGCCTGAACATGGCCGGACGGCGGCGCGACAGCAGCGCCAGTCCCGCCAGGCCCGCTCCCAGCATCCCCCAGGTGGCCGGTTCCGGAATCGCCGCCACCGCCGTATCGACCAGGAAGCCGCGGATCTCGCCTCCCGGATATTGCGAGGTGTGGATATTCAGGTAGACCTGGTTGCCGGTCAGCGCATCGAGCATCGCCGCGCTGGCGCCGGCCGCGGTGCCGCCGAAGTTCGCGAGGAAGGTGGGGCTGTAGATGGCCGGGTCGCTCAGGTCGAAGGTCCGGGTGTAGGTTCCGGAGGTCACCCCGAGCGGGAAGCCGAACAGCGGAATGGCGACGCCAGCGACACCGGTCAGCGATTCGGTGGTGCAGCAATGCAGGTGGGCGTCGACCGTGGGCGTGGTCAGGTCGCTGAAGGGAATGTCCGCGGTGAGGATGTTGCCGTCGATTTCAAACGTCGCGATGCTATAGCCGGGCGAAGGATTCGGCGTGGCCTCGCTCGGTCCGCTGGAGACGGCGCGGAAGACATCCTGGGCCTGGACTGCCGGCGCCACCGTCATGGCGGACACCGTCAGCGCGAGGGCCGAGATTACTTTTTTCATGGCATACCTCCTGGATAGGAAAGAAACCAAAACGGCGCGTCCGACCGGACCCGCCGCAGAAAAAAGTAGCACACGCAAAACCCGACAAGCTACACAGTACGGGGAGAATAGTGACCCAGTAAACGAGCACTTGGGGAAGTGCCCAAGCGCTATTGCGGGTTACGCATGATGGTGATCTCGCCGTCGGCCTCGAGGAAGGCGCATTTCATCTCGGACTTCGGGCAGTCGTGCTCGCGCAAGGCTTCTTCGAGGTCCGACTGCGACAGCCGGCAGCTGCGCACGATCTTGTCGAAGAATTCGCCGTCGCGCCCGATCAGCACGGCGCTGCCGTCGACGGCTTTTTCGAACGAAGCACTGCGCGAGCTGGCCAGGGCGATCAGCGAATTGATGGCGACCAGCGTGGCTGCGCCGATCAGGCCGCCGATGAGGGAATTGTCGCCGCCGCTGAGCGAATTCGAGACGGCCTCGGACAGCAGCATGACGATCAGGAGGTCGAAGGGCGTGAACTGGCCGACCGTGCGGCGGCCCGACAGGCGCACCATAATCAGCAGCAAGATGTACACGGCAAGGGCGCGTACAACGAATTCCCACCAGGGAAGATCCATGTCAAACATTTCCGCTCCAGGCCATGACCGATGGGCTCATTGTAATCAAAACGGCAAGGTTTCGATCTGTAGCGTGCGCGGCAATGCAGGGCTCATGAAGTGGGCGGGACCGGCGCCGCCTGCGCAGCTTCCCAGGCAGCCAGCTCGCGCTCGTAGCGTTCGAGCGCGGTGTCGTAGAGGTCGAACACGCAGGGCGTGCAGCCGCTGCGGCAGCAATCCTCCAGCTCCGGCTGTATCGGCGGCTGGGGCCGGGCGGCAGGCGGCGGCACGGCTCAGTCCTTGCGGTTGAGGATCTGCTGGATCTCTTCGCGTTCTTTCTTGCTCACATGCCCGCGCAACGCGGCCAGCACCAGCTCCTTGCCGGAGCCGGAAAAGGCCTTGTGGATCAGGTCCTTGATGAGGCCGGCCTGGTGCGTGTCCTGGGGCTGGGCCGGCGCGTACACGTGGGCGCGCGCGCTTTCGTCGCGGCTGAGCAGGCCCTTGGCATGCATCACCTGCAGCAGGCGCAGCACGTTGGAATAGGCCATGCCGGGGCGCGCCTCGACCGCCGCCTCGTGCACCTGGCGGGCGGTAGCCGGGCCGAGCTGCCACAGCAGGCGCAGCATTTCCAGTTCGGACGGGGTGGGCTTGGCGGGAAGATCTTCGGTGCGCATGGGTCTAGAATAAATGATCTAGACCGCCAAGTCGAGCCGTCCGCGCCGCTTCGGGTTCAGGCGTCGTGCCGGTACTCGCGCAGCCGGAACACGGGCTCGCCGTTTTCGCGTGCGCACACCCCGGTCATCGTGGCGCCATTGCGCAGTTCGTAGCGCAGGCGCGCACCTGTCGCCTTGCCGGCGCAGGCCGCATGGGCCGTGGCCGGCACGGCCGGGATGGGCGGCGGCGCAGGCGGTGCAGGCGGCACCGCCATCGAAGGCAGCGCCGGCGGGGCCGGAGGCGCCGGATGGGATGCGTACCCATGCGGCGGCGCAGGCGGCGCAGGCGCGGCCGGTGGCGCGGGCGGAGCAGGGGGCGCGGGCGGCGCCGGGCATGTTTCCTTCCCCCGTGCATCGCATTGGTAGTGGACGTGCACGCCGTCGTGCGCCAGGGCGGCGCTCGAACCCAGCAGGGCCAGTGCGGCGCCAAGCGCCAGCATCGTTGTTCTCATGGTGATCTCCTCTCGGCTGCGGCCGGCCAGGTCTGGCGGCCATGAATGCATCGTGCCTGCCAAATGTGGAGAAACCGTGGAGCGCCTAGCAATCGCAGCGGTAGCCCAGGCCGTAGATCGAGCGGATGGCGTCGAGTCCCGGCGCGGCGGCCTCGATCTTGCGGCGCAGGTTCTTGACGTGGCTGTCGATGGCGCGGTCGGTGGCGTCCAGGCTGTCGGCGCGCGCCGCGTCCAGCAGCTGGGCGCGCGAGAACACCTGGCCGGGGCGGCGCGCCAGCGCGGCGAGGATGGCGAACTCGCTCGGCGTCAGGTCGAGCAGCTGGCCATGCACTTCGATGCGCCGCGCGGCCTCGTCGATCGCCAGCACCCGGACCGGCGCGGACGCCCCGCTGCGGCGCAGGATGGCCTTGATGCGGGCCATCAGCTCGCGCGGGCTGAACGGCTTGCACAGGTAGTCGTCGGCGCCGGCTTCCAGGCCCAGCAGGCGGTCGATCTCTTCCACGCGCGCCGTCACCATGATGACCGGCAGGGCGCTGGAGGCGCGCAGCTCGCGGCACAGCGACAGGCCGTCGAGCCCGGGCAGCATCAGGTCGAGCACGACCAGGGCAGGCGGCGCTGCGCGGATGGCCGCCAGCGCCTCCAGGCCGTTGCCGAAGACGGATGGATCGTAGCCGGCGGCGCGCGCATAGTCGGCGACCACGGCGGCCAGTTCCGGCTCGTCCTCCACGATCATCAAGCGCGTGCTCATGCCTGCTCCCTTGCCAGCGGCAGCGAGACCGTCGCGCGCAGGCCGCCCAGCGGCGAGTGGGAAAACGCGAGCGCGCCGCCCTGGGCTTCCAGGAGGCGCCGGCATAGCGCCAGCCCCAGCCCGGCGCCGCCGTGTGCGCGGCTACGCGAAGCGTCGACGCGATAGAAGCGCTCGCCCAGGCGGGCCAACGCATCGTCCGGCACGCCGGGTGCGCTGTCGTCGATCACCAGGCGCATGTGCGCGCCGTCGGCATGCGCGTGCAGCGCGATGCGTCCGCCGGCGGCGGTGTAGCGCAGGCTGTTCTCGAACAGGTTGTCGAGCACCTGGCGCAGGCGGTCGGCATCGGCCAGCACCAGGGCCGGCGGCGGCGTGTTGCCAGTCTCCAGCACCAGCCCGGCGGCGTGCAGGCGTGCGGCGAAGGCCTGCGCCTGCGTGGCGGCCAGCTGCCACAGGTCGAGCGGGGCCGGCTTGCAGTCGAGGGCCCCGACGTCGGCGCGGGCCAGCGCGTACAGCTCGTCGATCAGTTTGTTCAGGGAGAGCACCTGGCGCAGCATGGCGCCGACCGTCTCCGGCGTGGCGCTGCGCACGCCGTCCTGCAAGGCCTCGAGCTGGGCGCGCAGCACGGCCAGCGGGGTGCGCAGCTCGTGCGAGGTGTCGGCCACCCACTGGCGGCGCGCGCGCTCCGCGTTGTCCAGTTGCTGCGCCAGCGCATTGAAGTGGCGCGCCAGGTCGCCCAGTTCGTCGCTGCGCGTGTCCGCGAGGCGCACGTCGTAGCGCCCGCCGGCCAGCGCGCTCGCGCCTTCGGCCAGGCGCCCGATCGGCTGGCGGAAGTGGCGCGCCAATAGGCTAGCGGCCAGGGCGCTCAGGACGACTGCCGCCGCCACGATCAGCCACAGGCTGCTGCGCAGCTGTTCCAGGAAAGCGAGCGCCATCGCGTCGCTGGGACGGGGGCTGCGCGCCACGCCCAGGTAGCCGGCCGTGCTGCCGTCGACCTCGATCGCACGCCGCGCCAGCGGCAGGCTGCCGGGCTGGCGGCCGGCGAGGTAGCCGCCATTCGCATCGAGCAGGGTGACGCGCTGGTGCAGGTCGTAGGTGACGCCGTCCGCGCCCGGCGCCGCGGGCGCGGCCGCGCGCGCCGTGTCGATGCGCGGCGGCGGCAGCGGCATGGCCGGCGGCGCGGGCGGGGCCGGCGGCGCCGGCGGTGCGGGTGGCGCCGCAGGAGCCGGCGCCACGGACGCCGGCGCGCCATCGGGCGAAGGCGGCGAAGGCGGAGACGCGGGCGAGGGCGGCGATGCAGGGGAAGGCGGCGAGGGCGGCCCAGGAACTGCGCGGGCGCGGCGCTGTCTTTCTTCTTGCAGGCGCGCCAGTTCGGCGGCGATCCAGCCGCGGCGCTCGTCGGCGGGCGGCAGGAAGTCCCAGTTCCCCTGCAGGCGGTAGCGCGCGGCGAGTGCGCCGGACAATTCGTCGAGACGGTCCAGTTCGATGCCGACGGCGTAATCGTCGAAGCCGGCCAGCACGTTCTGGCGCAACAGAAAAACGGCGCTGGCCGCTACCGCGAGGATGGCCAGCAGGACGGAAAGGAAGAGGCGGTGGCCGATGGAAAGTTTCACGAGGTCGCGTCAGCGTCGGACTACAGTGCTTGGGATAATTTGTTCTCGATTATTTGGAACAGGCTTCAGCGTATTCTAAGGCAAGGCGCGCTAGCAAAATTTTTTGGAATAAATTGCCTCTAGTTTGACAGACAGGAAGCCGGGTCGAGCAAGGCATTCTCCTACAAGCTTACTGCCGTCCTTGGGTGGTCGCATGCGGTTGAGGCGACTACGATGTTCCTGACTCAGCCACTTCTTGGCGGGCTACTGAACCACCGAACATCATGCTTAGGAGGCACATATGGCAGCGAACAATCAAGGCGGCAACAAAGGCGGCAACCAGGGTAACAAGGGCGGCAACCAGGGCGGCAACAACCAGAGCTACACCAGCAACCGCGGCTTCGCATCGATGGATCCACAGCGCCAGCGCGAGATCGCCAGCGAAGGCGGCCGTGCTGCCCACGCATCCGGCAATGCCCACGAATTCACTTCGGAAGAAGCACGCCGTGCCGGCTCGATGAGCCACAAGAACGACGGCAACAACCAGAGCGGCAGCGGCGGCAGCCAGCAGAGCGGCCGCGGCGGTAATAACCAGAGCGGCAGCGGCGGTGGCCAGCAGGGCGGCCGCAACGAGAACCAGGGCGGCGGCAACCAGGCCAGCCGCGGCGTACAGGGCGGCACGCCCGAGCAGCACGCCCGCGCCGGCTCGCAGAGCCACAAGAACGACAAGCGCTGATCGCGTCGATTGACACCGGCTGCAGGCCGAGCGTTTCACGTACGCAGGACGCGTAGTGGGACCTTAGCCGGGGCGGTTGGTGAGGGGCCAGTGGTGTGCACGCAGGTGCGGCCGCTGGCTTTTTTTATAGGCGGGCCAGTAGCCGCACATGGCGAATAGCTGGGGACTCGTAGGGTGGGCGGATTCTGCCCACGCGTTCAAGCAGGGTTGCGTTGACGCCCGGTCGACGCAGAACCGTCATATCGACAGATCATCGGATGGTGGAACGCTTGGGCAGGAAACCTGCCCACCCTACGGGCCTGCGGCTAATACACGTCGCGCCGATAACGGCCTTTGCCGCTAAGCGCATCGAGCGCCTCCGCCCCCAGCACGTCGACCAGCGCATCGTGCACGCCACCGGCCATGCCCTGCAGGCTGCCGCACACATAGATCGCGGCGCCGCGGCCTATCCAGGCGCGCACCTCATCCGCCTGCTCACGCACCAGGTGCTGCACATACCTCGCCGTCGCCTGGTCGCGCGAGAACGCCAGATCCAGGCGCGCCAGGCCGCGCGATGCGAGCCAGGCCTGCAGCTCTTCGCGGCACAGGAAGTCGTGCGCGGCATTGCGTTCGCCGAATAGCAGCCAGTTGTCGCCCTGGCCGCCGTCGATGCGCGCCTTGATCAAGGCGCGCAGGCCGGCCAGGCCGCTGCCGTTGCCGATCGCGATGAGTGGCCTTGCCGCATTGCCGTTCAGGCGGAAGCGCTGGTGGGCGCGGATGCGCAGGCGGATCACGTCGCCCGTCGTGGCGCCTTCGCACAGCCATCCGGACGCGGCCCCCAGGCTGCCGTCGTCGCGCCGCTGCAGGCGTACCAGCAGCGCCAGGTGCCCTTCCGAGGGCAGCGAGGCAATCGAATATTCGCGCGGATGGTCCGGGTCGCGCGGCACGCTCACTTGCGCCAGGTCGCCGGCTTCCCACGCGGGCAGGGCGCCGTCGACGGCAACCAGCGCGATCCGGTAGAGCGGGGCGCCGGCGCTGCCCGGATTGAGCAGGGTGCGGCTGGCGATGCGCCAGTCGCCGTAGGCCGGTGCTTCCCAATCGGGCGCGTCGCTGGTGCCGGCCAGGCGCCCGACCTGGTGCTGCCACTCCGCAAGCGCCGCGGCATCGCCGCGGTCGACGTCGATGCGCCCGAACAGGGGCGTGGCGCCATGCGCGGCGAGCCAGCCGTCCAGCGCGCGGCCGAAGCCGCAGAAGTTGGCGTAGGTGCTGTCGCCCAGGGCCAGCACCGCGTAATGCAGGTGCGCCAGCTGCGGGGCGCCGGCCATGGTGATGCTGGAAAAGCGCGCGCCGCTGTCGGGGGCGTCGCCCTCGCCATAGGTACTGGCGATGAACAGGATGCGGGAAGCGCCGGTCAATGCCGCGGCATCGAGCTCGGACATGCACACGGCGCGCGCCAACAGCCCCCCGGTGGCCAGGGTGGCGGCGGTGCGCTCGGCCAGGTATTCCGCGCTGCCGGTCTGGCTGGCGTACACCACCAGCCAGTCGGCGCTGCCGGCGCCAAGGATGCGGCGGCGGCTGATGCTGGCGTCGCGGGCGCGCCAGATCGCCAGGCACATGCCGAGGTAAGCGGCGAACAGGGCGAGCGCGCTGCCCCAGCGTACCGGATCGATCGTCATCATTGCCGCAGTTCGCGCCAGGCGGCGGAGGTCGCTTCGGCCAGGCCGCCGGCGCGTCGGGTGAGGTAACGCGCCGCGATGCCGCGGGCGTCGGCAAAGGCGATGCCGGCTCCCTCGCCCATCACGCCCAGGGCGGTGGAGAGCACGTCGGCCGCCATGCAGGTGTTGGCCACCACCGTGCAGGACGCGACCGCGTTGTCGATCGGCCGGCCGGTGCGCGGGTCAAGCGTGTGCGAGGCGCGCCGCGGGCCGACTTGGTAATAGCTGCGGTAGTCGCCCGAAGTGGCGATCGCCAGGCCGTGCAGCGCGACGATCGGCTGCATGTCGTCGCCAGCATCGGGCACGCCTTCGATCTCAACCCACCATGGGTCGCCCCCCGGCTTGACGCCGGCCCCGCGCAGTTCGCCGCCGACTTCGACCAGGTAGTGCTGGACGCCGTGGCGCTCCAGGCACAGCCCGAGCCGGTCCACCGCATAGCCCTTGGCGCTGGACGACAGGTCGAGGATGGCGCCGCCCGGCTGCAGCAGGCGCCGGCCTGCGCGGTCGAGCTGCGGCGTGTTTTCCGCGCGCGCTGCCAGTACCGCTGCAACGGCGTCGGGCGAAGGCGCATGAAAGCCGGCCTGGTCGTAGCGGCCCTTGGCGCCGAAGCCCCACAGCCCCACTAAGGCGCCGGCCGCCGGGTCGTAGGCGCCGCCGCTATCCTCGTGCACCTGCAGCGCGAAATCGATCACCTCGAAGAACTGCGGCGGCAGCGCATGCCAGCTGCCCCTTGGGGCACGGTTGTATTGCGAGAGCAGCGAACCGTCATCCCAATGACTCATCTGGGCGACGATCTCTTCCAGCTCCCGGCGCAGCGCGGCGTCCAGGTCGGCCCGCACACCGCTTGGGACGATCATCTGGGCCGACCAGTTCGTGCCCATCGTCCGCCCGGCCGCCTTGTGCAGCTGGCTGCCCAGGGGCGGCAGCACGAGTTCGATATCGAGCGGAACCAGGACGTCGCGCATGCGCTGTTTACTCCGGCAGCACTTCGAGCGTGGCCGAATAGGCGTAGCGGCGCGAACCCGGCTCGCCCGGTCCCTTGGCCTGCTCGACCGGGAACTTGGCGCTGAGCCAGTAGCGGTTCGGTTCCGGCAGCTTGAAGCTGGCTTCGCCCTTGGCGTCGGTGACCACGCGGATCTCGCCGATGGTGCCGCGGAACTTGACTCCGGCCGGCACCAGCGAGAACGGGAAATTCGGCAGCGGCTTGCCGTCCAGCTGGAAGCGGAATTTGGCCGTCTCGCCGGCACGCAGGTCGTTCGGGTTGGTGACCGGGACCAGTTCCAGGCCGTCGCCGCTTGGCTTGAGGGCGCCATTGGACAGCTTGTTGGCCGAGACGAAGGTTTCCAGGCGGGCGTGGGTGACGGATTTCTGGACGTCCGTGGCGCCGGCCGGAATCTCCTTGGCTACGCTTGCTTCGGTACCGCGGAAGCGCTTGACTTCGCCGTTCAGCTTGTAGCTGCCCATGACGTTCTGGTTGACCATGGCGATGCGGTAGGTGCCGTCCTTCGGCAGGCGCAGGTCAGCGGTGGAGCGGACCTTGCCCAGCACGGCGCCGGTGAGCGGGCTGGTGGCGCCGTCCGGGTCGGTGACGGTGACGTTTTCCATGCGCAGCGGGACGTGGTCGAACTCGAACAGGCCTTCCGAGATGGCGCCGTCGAGCGTGACCCAGGCTTCTTCCTTTTCCACGAAGGTGGTCGACGGCAGGATCCAGCCGCGGTGGGCGCTGGCGGCAAACGAGACGCTGGCCAGTGCCAGGGCGAGGACGGTCTTCTTGACGAGGTGGTGCATCGTGGTCTCCGGTTGATCTGTTATTGGATGGCGATCGCAACCGCGCCGAGTTCTTCCTTGCCCGCGGCGTTCGCCGCCAGCTTGCCCTTGGCCGGGAGCGTGAAGGGCACGCGCACGACTTCACGTCCGCCCGCTTCGCGCGCCGCTTCCACCACCAGCTTGTATTCGCCGGCCGGCAGCTTGCTCGTTGCCCCGGCGAAGTTCATGGTGTGGCTGCCCGCGGCGCGGGTAGCGCCGCTGATGCCGTCGGCCGGCAGCGTCACATCGCGCCCGGCTTTGCGCCACCAGGTGCGCAGGTCCTTGACCCACTTCTCGCCGGCATTGTCCTTCTTCTTGACGTCGTAGAGCACCGCCAGGTTCGAGGCGACGCCGCCGTCGGCCTTCTCGACCCAGATCGCCACGTAGGGCTTGTGGTACTCGGCCACGTTCAGCTGGGGCAGTTCGAACTTCACGGACAGGTCGGCAGCGACGGCCCAGCCGGATGCGAGCGGCAAGGTCAATGCGAGCGAGTGGGACAAATTCATTAGTTCGCCTTATATATAGTGGGGTAACTAGAAGCCAAGCACATAAATCAATGCACGAACAGCAGGGCCAGCAGGGCCGGCAACACGATCCCGAAGCCGATCACCGGCCAGGTCGAGGGCCGGTTGGCGGCATGGTATTTCATGATCAGGAAGCCGGTAATGCAGAACACCACGCAGGCGATCGCGAAGATGTCGATGAACCAGCTCCATACGGTGCCGGTATTGCGGCCCTTGTGCATGTCGTTGAGCCATGAGATCGCCCCGCGCGAAGTGGCCTCGTATTCGGCCGCGCCGTCCACGGCGATGCGCACCCAGGCGTCGCCTCCCGGGCGGGGCAGGGCGATATAGGCGTCTTCCTCGCTCCATTCGGCGCGCTTGCCGCGCACGTCCACCGGAAACGCGCCATTGGCCCAGTCGGCCAGCTCGCTCGGCAGCGGCACCTCGGCGTCCACATGGACGGCGGCGTAGGCTTCGAGCTGCGCGCGGAGCAGCTCGGGCAGCTCGGCCTTCATACGCGTCACGACCGGCTTGGACTCGATCTGGGCCGCGTGGTTCAGGGTAAATCCGGTAAAGCTGAACAGCAGCATGGCCATCAGGCAGATGGCCGAGCTGATCCAATGCCATTGATGCAACTGCTTGAGGAAGACGGCGCGGCGCGCGCCCGGCAGGGCAGAGGCGGGCGCGGCAGATGCGGGCGATGAAGTTCCGGTTGAGCTCATCTTTAAATGATAACGATTATCATTTACGCGGTCAACACCCGATGTATTCTTTACACATGGAAACAAATTATTCGCAGCGGCTGATCTGCCTTGCAGGTGAGCTTGCGTTACAATAACGTGTGCTAATTGGCTGTAGTGGTCCGATGGCCCGTCGCTTATAGAAATACGTCCTTCCCCACAACTTGAGTAGTAGTGCGATCCGCTAACCGGTCAGGCCGTGTCGCGGAAGGTTACCTGAACCCGCCCCAAACTCGCGAAGCGCGAAGAAAGGTGAGCAAGAATGATGCAGCAACAGAATGCGAACTCGTACCTGTTCGGCGGTAATGCGCCGTATGTGGAAGAGTTATACGAAGCGTACCTGAACAATCCAGGCTCGGTGCCGGAGAACTGGCGCGCCTATTTCGACCAGATGCAGAACGTGCCGGCCGTCGATGGCTCGAACCGTTCCGACGTGGTCCACTCGTCCGTGGTCGCCTCGTTCGCCGAGCGCGCCAAGCAGGGCCCGATCCGCACCGTGGTCGCCTCGACCGACGCTGAACTCGGCCGCAAGCGCGTCGCCGTCACCCAGCTGATCGCCGCCTACCGCTACCTCGGCTCGCGCTGGGCCAACCTGGACCCGCTGCAGCGCCAGGAACGTCCGCCCCTGCCGGAGCTCGATCCCGCCTTCTACGGCTTCACCGAAGCGGACCTCGACACCGTCTTCAACATCAGCAATACCTACTTCGGCAAGGAAACCGCGCCCCTGCGCGACATCCTGAACTGGCTGCGCGACACGTACACCCGTTCGATCGGCGCCGAGTTCATGTACATCAGCGACCCGACCGAGAAGCGCTGGCTGCAGGAACGCCTGGAGTCGAGCCGCTCGACCCCGAGCTTCAACGCCGAGAAAAAGAAGCACATCCTCGAGCGCCTGACCGCGGCCGAAGGCCTGGAACGCTACCTCCACACCAAGTACGTGGGCGCCAAGCGCTTCTCGCTGGAGGGCGGCGAATCCTTCATCGCCTCGATCGACGAAGTGATCCAGCGCGCCGGTGAAAAGGGCGTGCAGGAGATCGTCATCGGCATGGCCCACCGCGGCCGCCTGAACGTGCTGGTCAACACCCTGGGCAAGTCCCCGGCCGACCTGTTCGAGGAATTCGAAGGCAAGCACGCCGACGACCTGCCGTCGGGCGACGTCAAGTACCACCAGGGCTTCTCGAGCGATATCTCGACCCCGGGCGGCCCGGTCCACCTGTCGCTGGCCTTCAACCCGTCGCACCTGGAAATCGTCAACCCGGTGGTCGAGGGTTCGGTCAAGGCGCGCATGGAACGCCGCGGCGACCGCAAGGGCAAGGAAGTGCTGCCGATCCTGGTGCACGGCGACGCGGCCTTCGCCGGCCAGGGCGTGGTCATGGAAACCCTGAACCTGGCCCAGACCCGCGGCTACGGCACCGGCGGCACCGTTCACATCGTCATCAACAACCAGATCGGCTTCACCACCTCGGACCCGCGCGACGCGCGCTCCACGCTCTACTGCTCGGACGTCGTCAAGATGATCGAAGCGCCGGTGCTGCACGTGAACGCCGACGACCCGGAAGCGGTCGTGATGGCCTCGCAGATCGCGATGGACTACCGCACCGAATTCGGCAAGGACGTCGTGGTCGACATCGTCTGCTACCGCAAGCTGGGCCACAACGAGCAGGACACGCCGGCGCTGACCCAGCCGCTGATGTACAAGAAGATCGCCAAGCACCCGGGCACCCGCAAGCTGTACGCGGAGAAGCTGTCGGCGCAAGGCACCATTGCCGCCGACGGTGGCGACCAGCTGGTCGCGGCCTACCGCAACGCGATGGACGCGGGCAAGCACACGGTCGATCCGGTGCTGACCAACTTCAAGAACAAGTACGCCGTCGACTGGGCGCCGTTCCTGAACAAGAAGTGGACCGACGCGGCCGACACCGCCGTGCCGATGACGGAACTCAAGCGCCTGGCCGAGCGCATCACCAAGGTGCCGGAAGACTTCAAGCCGCACTCGCTGGTCGACAAGGTGCTGAACGACCGCGCCAACATGGGCAAGGGCGAGATGAACCTCGACTGGGGCATGGGCGAGCACCTGGCGTTCGCATCGCTCCTGTCCTCGGGCTATGCGATCCGCCTGTCGGGCCAGGACGCCGGCCGCGGTACGTTCGTGCACCGCCACGCCGTGCTGCACGACCAGAACCGCGAGCGCTGGGATCAGGGCATCTACCTGCCGCTGGCCAACGTCTCGGACAACCAGGCCAACTTCACCGTGATCGACTCGGTGCTGTCGGAAGAAGCAGTGCTGGCCTTCGAATACGGCTTCTCGACCGCCGAGCCGAATACGCTCACCATCTGGGAAGCCCAGTTCGGCGACTTCGTCAACGGCGCCCAGGTCGTGATCGACCAGTTCATCGCCTCGGGCGAAGTGAAGTGGGGCCGCGCCTCGGGCCTGGTCATGATGCTCCCGCACGGCTACGAAGGCCAGGGTCCGGAGCACTCGTCGGCCCGTATCGAGCGCTTCCTGCAGCTGTGCGCCGACAACAACATGCAAGTGGTGCAGCCGACCACCGCCGCCCAGATCTTCCACCTGCTGCGCCGCCAGATGGTGCGCCAGTTCCGCAAGCCTTTGGTCATCTTCACGCCGAAGTCGCTGCTGCGTAACAAGGACGCCGGCTCGCCGCTGACCGACCTGGCCAAGGGCGGTTTCCAGACCGTGATCGGCGAAGTGGACGAGAAGATCGACGCGAGCAAGGTCAAGCGCGTGCTGGTCTGCTCGGGCAAGGTCTACTACGACCTGGTCAACACCCGCAAGACCCGCGGCACGCTCGATACCGCCATCGTGCGCATGGAGCAGATGTATCCGTTCCCGCACAAGTCGTTCGCCGCCGAGCTGAAGAAATTCAGCAATGCGACCGAAGTGGTGTGGGTGCAGGACGAGCCGCAGAACCAGGGTCCGTGGTTCCAGATCCAGCACAACATCTTCGAAAGCCTGGAAGATGGCCAGCGCCTGGCGTATGCCGGCCGCCCGGCATCGGCGTCTCCGGCGGTCGGCTATGCCGACAAGCACGTGGCGCAGCAGAAGGAATTGCTGGAAACCGCGTTCTCGAAGCTCAAAGGTTTCATCCTGACCAAGTAAGAACACACCACGGCCCCGCTCACCCGCGGGGCTTTTGTACAGAATAATTAAACGGAGTAATACAAATGGCACAAATCGAAGTCAAGGTCCCCGTCCTGTCGGAATCGGTTGCAGAAGCAACCCTGCTGTCTTGGCACAAGAAAGTCGGCGAGCCGGTCGCGCGCGACGAAAACATGATCGACATCGAAACCGACAAGGTGGTCCTTGAACTGCCGGCGCCAGGCGCGGGCGTGATCGTGCAACTGCTCAAGGCCGACGGCGCCACCGTCGTCGCCGGCGAAGTCATCGCCATCATCGACACCGAAGCGTCGGCCCAGACCAGCCCGCTGGAAGTGAAGGCCATCCCGTCGGCTGCGCCGAACGCACCGATCGAAGCTGCTCCAGCCGCGCCTGCCGCCACCGGCGGCTCGATGTCCGGCGTGGCGATGCCTGCCGCCGCCAAGATCCTGGCCGACAACAACATGACTGCCGCCGGCATGGACGGCTCGGGCCGCGACGGCCGCGTGACCAAGGGCGACGCCCTGGCCGCAGTCGCGGGCAAGCCAGCCGCCGCCGCCGCACCTGCACCAGCGGCCGCGAAACCGGCGCTGCAGCAGGTCGCCGCGCCAAGCGCCAACCTGGGCGACCGTCCGGAAGAGCGCGTGCCGATGAGCCGCCTGCGCGCCCGTATCGCCGAGCGCCTGCTGCAGTCGCAGTCGACCAACGCCATCCTGACCACCTTCAACGAAGTGAACATGGCGCCAGTGATGGACCTGCGCGCCAAGTACAAGGACAAGTTCGAGAAAGAACACGGCGTCAAGCTGGGCTTCATGTCCTTCTTCGTCAAGGCCGCCGTCGCCGCACTGAAGAAGTACCCGATCATCAACGCGTCGGTCGACGGTAACGACATCGTCTACCACGGCTATTTCGACATCGGTATCGCTGTCGGTTCGCCGCGCGGCCTGGTGGTGCCGATCCTGCGCAACGCCGACCAGATGTCGATCGCCGAGATCGAAAAGAAGATCGGCGAATTCGGCCAGAAAGCCAAGGAAGGCAAGCTGACCCTGGAAGACCTGACCGGCGGTACCTTCTCGATCTCGAACGGCGGCACCTTCGGTTCGATGCTGTCGACCCCGATCATCAACCCGCCGCAGTCGGCCATCCTGGGCGTGCACGCGACCAAGGACCGCGCAGTGGTCGAGAACGGCCAGATCGTCATCCGCCCGATGAACTACCTGGCGATGTCGTACGACCACCGCATCATCGACGGCCGCGAAGCCGTGCTGGGCCTGGTCGCCATGAAGGACGCGCTGGAAGATCCGGCCCGCCTGCTGCTCGACCTGTAATCCACAATCCGCGGGGCGCGCAGGCTGGCGCCGTGCAGCACGTTTGGAAGGAGTAAGGCATGAACCTGTCGGACGAAATCAAGCGGCTGCACGAGCTGCACCAGGCCGGCGCGCTGAGCGACGCCGAATTCGAACAGGCCAAGGCGCGGGTGCTGTCGGCATCCGCCTCGGCAGGCTCGGGCGTGAACCTGAACAAGGGCGACGGCACCCTCACCGGGGAGCTGGGCACCCTGCGCCGTTCGCGCAGCGACCGCTGGCTCGGGGGCGTGTGCGGCGGGCTGGGGCAGGTCTCGGGAGTCGATTCCTGGGTCTGGCGCCTGGTATTTGCGCTGTTCACCCTCACCTTCGGGTTCGGGCTCGCGATTTACCTGCTGTTGTGGATTTTCGTTCCCGAAGAATAAAACGGTGCGCTGCCCCGGCCATGCCGCGGCGCGACCAACCAAGGAATTAACAACATGAGTGACAAACAATTTGACGTCGTCGTGATCGGCGGCGGTCCTGGCGGCTATATCGCCGCCATCCGTGCAGCGCAGCTGGGCTTCAAGGTCGCCTGCGTCGACGAGTGGAGCAACGCGGCCGGCAAGCCGGCGCCTGGCGGCACCTGCACCAACGTCGGCTGCATCCCGTCGAAAGCGCTGCTGCAGTCGTCGGAGCACTTCGAGCACGCCGGCCACGCCTTTGCCGACCATGGCATCAAGGTGTCGGGCCTGGAGCTCGACCTGGGCACCATGCTCAAGCGCAAGGACACCATCGTCAAGCAGAACAACGACGGCATCCTGTTCCTGTTCAAGAAGAACAAGGTCAGCTTCTTCCATGGCCGCGGCGCGTTCGCGGGCAAGGCGGACGGCGGCTACACCATCAACGTGACCGGCCCGACGACCGATACCTTGACGGCCAAGAACGTGGTCATCGCGACCGGTTCGAACGCACGCCAGCTGCCGGGCGCCGAGTTCGACGAGAAGCTGATCCTGTCGAACGCCGGTGCGCTCGCCATCGAAGCGGTGCCGTCGAAGCTGGGCGTGATCGGCGCCGGCGTCATCGGCCTGGAAATGGGTTCGGTGTGGCGCCGCGTCGGCGCCGACGTCACGGTGCTGGAAGGCCTGCCGACCTTCCTGGGCGCGGTCGACGAGCAGATCGCCAAGGAAGCGCACAAGCTGTTCCTCAAGCAGGGCCTGAAGATCAACCTGGGCTGCAAGATCGGCGCCATCACCAAGGGCGCCAACGACGTCACCGTCGAATACGCGGACAGCACCGGCGCGGCGCAGAAGGCTACTTTCGATCGCCTGATCATCTCGATCGGCCGCGTGCCGAACACCATCGGCCTGAACGGCGAAGCGGTCGGCCTGCAGCTGGACGATCGTGGTTTCGTGGTGGTCGACGACGAATGCCGCACCAGCCTGCCGGGCGTGTGGGCGGTGGGCGACGTCGTGCGCGGCCCGATGCTGGCGCACAAGGCCGAGGAAGAAGGCGTTGCGGTTGCCGAGCGCATCGCCGGCCAGCACGGCCACGTCAACTTCAACACGATTCCATGGGTGATCTACACCTCGCCGGAAATCGCGTGGGTCGGCAAGACCGAGCAGCAGCTCAAGGCCGAAGGCGTGGCCTACAAGGCCGGCACCTTCCCGTTCATGGCCAACGGCCGTGCGCGCGCGCTGGGCGACACCTCGGGCATGGTGAAATTCCTGGCCGATGCCACGACCGACGAAATCCTGGGCGTGCACATCGTCGGCCCGGTCGCCTCCGAGCTGATCTCGGAAGCCGTGGTCGCGATGGAGTTCAAGGCCTCGTCGGAAGACATCGCCCGCATCTGCCACGCGCACCCGTCGCTGTCGGAAGCCGTGAAGGAAGCGGCGCTGGCGGTGGACAAGCGTTCGCTGAACTTCTAAGTAATACCGACATTTGCCACCGTTCGCGATGGCATGTCACGTAGGGTGGGCAAGTTCCTTGCCCACGCGTTCACATCACGTATCCGGCCCGCTCCATGGCTTGCATGCGTGCGCTGGACGCGTGGGCAGAGCTGCCCACCCTGCGTTTCAACGATTGCACCCGATGAACGTCCAAGAGTATTACCAGCACGCGCTGACCGAGCGCGGCTTCACGTCCGACCCGGCCCAGCAGGCCGCGGTGGACCGCCTGCAGCAGGCGTACGACGACTGGGTCGACTACAAGGCCCAGCGGTCGTCCGCTTTCAAACGCCTCATCAACCGCCCGGACGTGCCGAAGGGCGTCTACATGTGGGGCGGGGTAGGGCGCGGCAAGTCCTTCCTGATGGACTCTTTTTATTCGGTGGTGCCGGTGGTGCGCAAGACGCGCCTGCACTTCCACGAATTCATGCGCGCCGTGCACGGCCAGCTCGATGAGCTCAAGGGAGTGGCCGATCCGCTCGACGAAGTCGCCAAGCGCATCGCCAGGAAATACCGCCTGATCTGCTTCGACGAATTCCACGTCTCCGACATCGCCGACGCGATGATCCTGTACAACCTGCTGTCCGCCCTGTTCGCCAACGGCGTGAGCTTCGTGATGACCTCTAACTACGAGCCGTCCACGCTCTACCCGGACGGCCTGCACCGCGACCGCATGCTGCCGACCATCGCCCTGATCGAGGACAAGCTCGACGTGCTGAACGTCGATGCCGGCAACGACTACCGCAAGCGCGCGCTCGAGCAGGTCCAGGCCTACTACACGCCGCTCAACGCCGCGTCCGATCACGCGCTGCGCGAGGCCTACGCCAAGGTGGCCGACACCGCCGACGAGAGCCCGATCGTGCACATCGAGAACCGCGAGATCCGCGCGCTGCGCCGCGCCGGCGGCGTGATCTGGTTCGATTTCGCGACCCTGTGCGGCGGCCCGCGCTCGCAGAACGACTACCTCGAGCTGGCGACGCGCTTCCACACGGTGGTCTTGTCGAGCATCCCGTCGATGTCGGCCGGGCAGTCCTCGGAAGCGCGCCGCTTCACCTGGCTGATCGACGTGTTCTACGACCACAAGGTCAAGCTGATCATGTCGGCCGCGGTCGCGCCGGAGGAACTCTATACCCAGGGTATGCTGGCGAACGAATTCCACCGCACCGTCTCGCGTATCGTTGAAATGCAGTCGCGCGACTACATGCTCGCCGAGCGGCGCGGCGCGGCGGACGCCATCGCCTGATCGAATGAAAAGGATATCCATGACGAGTCATCCCCTCATGCACGCAGCCCTCGCCCTGCTCGCGGCAGCCGCGCTGGCCGGCTGTGCGACGACCGAGCCGGGCCCCTCGGTGGCCGCGGTCGAGCCAAGCACGTCGATCGCCCAGGCCGATGCGCGCCTTGCCGCAGTCGCGCGCGAACGCGCCTCGATCGAAGCGCGCTTTGCCGAGCGCGAAGCGGTCTGCTACGACAAATTCTTCGTGAATAACTGTCTCGACGAAGCCAAGGAGCGCCGCCGCGTGGCCCTGGTTGCCCAGCGCAATATCGAGATCGAGGCCGAGCGCTTCAAGCGCCGCCTGAAAGTGGAAGAGCGCGACCGCGAGATCGCCGCCGCCGACGCCGAGTTCAAGGCCGAAGAGGCCGCGCTGGCCGCGCAGCCGCCGACGCCGCCGCGCGATACCACGGCATTGCCGCCGCCGAAGCCGTCGCCGGCCGCCTCGCGCATTGCGCGCCGCAATGCCAAGGCCCAGGAAGCCGCGGCGCGAGCGCCGGAAGAGGCGGCGAAAGCGGCGGCCAATGCCGCGGCTTTTGAAGAGCGCAAGCGCAAATCCGAACAGCGCCAGCGCGATGTCGCGGCGCGCAAGGCCGAGCGCGAGGCCAAGGCTGCGGCCAAGCGGGCCAACGAGGCGGCGCCCGCCGCGCCAGCCGGGAAGTAAGCTTCACCAGCCTGCCGGCCGGCGCGCGGCAACCCGGGCCGGCTGCGCTTACACGAGCCGCTCGATGCGTGCGGCCGTCCCGTCCTGCGCCGCCTTGGCCAGCTTGACGATCCCCATCGTGCAGTTCCCGCCCTTGCCCTGGGAGCGTTCCGCTGCCTTGTCGATCAACATTTCCGCCGCCTGGCGGGGCGAGGCGCGGCCGATGGCGGCCGCCAGTTCCGCATCGGTAAAGAAATGCCACAGGCCGTCGGAGCACAGCAGGAAGCTGTCGCCCGGGGCCAGCCCGGCCTGGCTGCCGATGGCCACGTACGGCTCCTTGCGGCTGTTGCCGAGCATGTTGAGCAGGAGCTTGGACTTGCGGTGGTTCTTCGCCGCGTCTTCCGGCAGGCGGTCGCTGGCCATCAAATGCTGGACGTAGTCCGCATCGCTGGTGCGCGATACCGGTTTGCCGTCCCGGAAGTGGTACAGGCGCGAGTCGCCCACATGCCCCCACACCGCCTCGCCGTGCGGCGTCAGGACGAGGCCGACGAAGCTGGCGTGCGCCTCGACCTGGGAGGTCAGGGCGTTCATCTTGATGACGAGGTGGGTTTCGCTGACGATGTCGCGCAGCAGCTGGCCGATGCGTTCGATGGAAGCGTGGTCGCCGGGCTTGAATTCGTCGAAGACCTGGCGCGCCGTGTGCAGCACCTGCTCCGAGGCCGCGGCGCTGGCGACGCCGTCCGACAGCACCGCCAGCATGTAGCCGGGCGCACGGGCGCCGGTGAGCAGGGCGATGCGGTCGTTCTGCTGCGGACGGTTGCCGATGTGTTGCCCGGTTCCCGCTTCGATCTTGTATGGTGTCATAAACGTGTTGATTCCGTAGCGCCTGCGCCGATCTTTGTTGGCGGCAACCTCAGCGTAGATTAAACTATGCACCGAGAAGCCGTGGTGTTGCAAGCCGAACACACACCGGCCTGCTCCCGTGCCCGGCTACGCGCCCAGGCGCACCGTCCTTTTTCCCGCAAACGCTTTTGAACAGAACTGTTTGGAACAGCAATCATGACTGACGTCCAGGACCTCCAGCGCCGCATCATCGAACTCGACGTGGAACACCGCGACCTCGATGCCGTCATCTCGATGCTGACCGCGGACGGCCATGGCGACCAGCTCCAGCTGCGCCGTTTGAAAAAGCGTAAGCTGCAGCTCAAGGATCATATTACGCTGCTGAAGATGCAGCTGGTTCCCGACATTCCTGCCTGAACCCAATCGCCATAACAACGGCCACCGAGAAACACGCATTTTGACCGATCACCTTCCCGCATCTGTTCCGGCCACCGGGCCGGCAGGCACGGCGACCCCGTCCCCAGGCGGCGACGTCCTCCCCGCCAGCGCCCGTCCGCCCGGCAAGTACGACGACGAGCTCGACCGTTTATTCGGCGCGGGCGGCCCGCTCGCGCCCGCCGTCGGCACCTTCAAGCCGCGCCAGGCCCAGACCGAAATGGCCAAGGCCGTCGCGCAGGCCATGGCCGACCAGAAAGTCCTGATGGCCGAGGCCGGCACTGGCACCGGCAAAACCTTCGCCTACCTGGTCCCCGCGCTGCTGTGGGGCGGCAAGACCATCATCTCGACCGGTACCAAGAACCTGCAGGACCAGTTGTTTTTGCGCGACATCCCGACCATCCGCGCCGCCTTGCGTGCCCCGGTCTCGGTGGCCCTGCTCAAGGGCCGTTCGAACTATGTCTGCCACTTCCACCTGGAACGCACGCTTTCCAACGGCCGCCTGACCTCGCGCGACGACGTCGGCCACCTGCGCGAGATCTCGCGCTTCATCAAGATGACCAATTCGGGCGACAAGGCCGAACTGGCCAAGGTGCCGGAAACCGCGACCGTCTGGAACCTGGTGACGTCGACCCGCGACACCTGCATGGGCGCCGAGTGCCAGTACTACCAGGACTGCTTCGTGATGAAGGCGCGCCGCGAAGCCCAGCAGGCCGACGTGGTGGTGGTCAACCACCACCTGTTCTTTGCCGACGTGGCCCTGAAGGACACCGGCGTGGCCGAGCTGCTGCCGTCTGCCAACACCATCATCTTCGACGAGGCGCACCAGCTGCCCGACACCGCCACGCTGTTCTTCGGCACCTCGGTCTCGACCTCGCAAGTGCTGGAACTGTGCCGCGACGTGCTGGCCGAAGGCCTGGCGCATGCGCGCGGGCCGGACTGGGGCAAGGTCGTCACGGTCGTCGAAAAGGCCGCGCGCGACTTGCGCCTGACCTTCCCGGAAGGCTCGACGCGCCTGTCGCTGCCGCAGGTCCTGCCGTCGTCCGCTTTTTTCCCGGCGCTGGCGAAACTGAAGGAAGAACTGTCCGGCATGATCACCGTGCTGGAAGAACACGCCGCGCGCGCCGAGACCATCGAAGCCTGCCGCGTGCGCGCGCTGGAACTGGCCGCGTCCTACGAAGCCTGGAAAGCCGACCCCAAGAAGGGCAAGGTCGTCGAAGGCGACGAGGCGGTGCTGTGGGTCGAGGCCTTCTCGTCCTCGCTGCAGCTGCACAAGACGCCGCTGTCGATCGCGCCGATCTTCTCGAGCCAGCGCGAAGGCACGCCGCGCAGCTGGATCTTTACCTCGGCCACGCTGGCGGTGAAGAACGACTTCAAGCACTTCTCCGAGCAGATGGGCCTGACGGGCGAGCCGGCCATGACCTGGCCGAGCCCCTTCAACTACGGCGAGCAGGGCATCCTGTACGTGCCGACCGGGCTGCCGGAGCCGAACTCGATGCACTACACCGACGCCGTGGTCGATATCGCGCTGCCGGTCATCGAGGCCGCCGGCGGGCGCACTTTCTTCCTGTGCACGACCATTCGCGCGGTGAACAAGGTGGCCGAGCGCCTGCGCACGGAATTTGCCGAGCGCGGGCTGGACTTCCCGCTGTTCGTGCAGGGCGAGCGTGGCCGCACCGAACTGCTCGATTCCTTCCGCACCGCCGGCAACGCCGTGCTGGTGGGCAGCCAGAGCTTCTGGGAAGGCGTGGACGTGCGCGGCGAAGCCCTTTCCCTGGTGATCATCGACAAGCTGCCCTTCGCCCCGCCGGACGACCCGGTGCTGGCCGCGCGCATCGAGGTGATGGAAAAGCAGGGGATGAACGGCTTCATGCACCACCAGCTGCCGGAGGCGATCATCACGCTCAAGCAGGGAGCGGGGCGCCTGATCCGCGACGTGGACGACCGCGGGGTCCTGATGATCTGCGACCCGCGCCTGATCACCAAGCCGTATGGGCGGCGGATCTGGCAGAGTTTGCCGCCGTTCAAGCGTACGCGGGTGCAGTCGGAAGTGATCGAGTTCTTCAAGCCAGTCGAACAGCGCGCGGACACCTGACCCGTAGCGTGGGCAAGTTCCTTGCCCACGCGTTCAACGTACCCATCAAAGTCACGGGGCGACCCACGCATACGTGATGTGAACGCGTGGGCAGAATCTGCCCACCCCACGGAGCGCGGCTGTGCTGCCTTCAGGGGGTAATGACGATCTTCCCCACGACTTTGCGCGCCGCCATATCGTTCAAGGCCTGCGCCGTATCGGCCAACGCGTACTTGCCCGATACCAGCGGCTTCAACTTCCCCTCTGCCATCCACCCCAGCATCTGGCGCATCGCCGCCAGGTTCGCCTGCGGCTCGCGCCGCACGAAATCCCCCCAGAACACGCCCACCACCGACGCGCCCTTGAGCAGCATCAGGTTCCACGGCAGCTTCGGGATGTCGCCCGCCGCAAAGCCCACCACCAGGTGCCGCCCGCGCCAGGCAATCGAGCGCAGCGCCGGCTCGCTGTAGGGTCCACCGACCGGATCGTAGATCACATCCGGCCCGCGCCCGCCGGTCGCCGCCTTGAGCGCCTCGCGCAGGTCTTCCTGCTCGTAGTTGATCACGACGTCCGCCCCATGCGCGCGGCAGATCGCCAGTTTCTCGTCGCTGGACGCCGCCGCGATCACGCGCGCGCCCAGCGCCTTGCCGATCTCGATCGCCGCCAGCCCGACGCCGCCGGCCGCGCCCAGCACCAGCATGGTTTCGCCGGCCTGCAGGGCGCCACGGTCCACTACCGCATGGTGCGAGGTGCCGTAGGTCAGCGTAATGGCAGCCGCGGTGTCGAAGTCCATCCCCGGGGGCATCGGCATGAGCGCTTCCACCGGCGCGATGGCCTGCTCGGCAAACGCCCCGGTGCGGGTAAAGCCGATCACCGGCTGGCCGGGCGCAAAGGCGGTCACGCCCGGGCCGACGGCGCGCACGTTGCCGGCGAATTCATTGCCCGGCGTGAAGGGCAGCGCCGGGCGCACCTGGTACTTGCCCTGCACGGTCAGCACGTCCGGGAAGTTCACGCCGGCCGCCTTCACGTCGACCACGACCTCGCCCGCGCCGGGCACGAGGTCCGGCAGGTCCTCGACCACCAGGCTGTCGATCGGGCCCCAATCCTTGCATCGCACGGCTTTCATTGCTTCTCCCTTAAATCGGTATCCATTAATCGGCGGAATTATGCCTGAAGACCTGCTGCCCTCAATACCGCCGAGGCCGCCGGCACGCTTGTGCGCACGCAAAGCAGCCGGGGTCGGCAGCGCTAGAGTCGAGCGGTACGCCTCTGGCAAATTGGAATGGGGAGCAGGAAATGGCTATCCGTTACGGGTGTTTCTTCAGCTACGCACACGGCAGGCATGAGCTGATGAAACGGTTCAAGACCGCCCTGGCCGACGCGCTGCGCTGCTATCTCGAACCTTACTTCGACAACGAAGACGAACTGTTTATCGACACCGAGCAGCTCGGGGGCGGCGATGACCTCGACCGCAAGATCGCGCGCGCAATGTGCGAGAGCGTCTGCATGATCCTGATCTACACGCCCAAGTACGAGGCCCATGCCTATACGCGGCGCGAATACGCCGCCATGCGCCAGCTCGAGGCCGAGCGCGCGAACTGGTACACCTTGCCCAGCCACCTGATCATCCCCGTGATCATGACGCGCCATCCGGAGTCCTTGCCACCGCAGATTACCGAGAGCAGCTTCTACGTGGACTTTTCTCACTTCACGATGGCGACGGCCGACATCAAATCCAACCCGGACTTCTTGCCGGACATTGACAAGATGGTCAAGCGCATCGCGACGCATTACCAATGTCAAAAAAAGCATATGCCACCCAACCATGACTGCAACCAATTCGTCCTTCCCGATGTCCCACCGGAGTGGCGCGCGCTGCCCGACCTGACCTTCCCGAAAAAATGAGGAGCCGCATGGACAAGAACGAGAACAGGACACCGCTTCCCGCGCTGGATCGTCCCGGCGCGGTCACCACCTTCTATGCCTACGAAGGCGGTCCGGCCCGCAATGCGCTGTTGGCCGCCGCGGCGCTGCAGCTGGCGGGCGACCCGGCCCATGCGCCGGTGCTGGTGATCGACTGGGACCTCGATGCGCCTTCGCTGCACGCCTGGCTGGCACACGACGGCGACGGCGCCTGCATCGAGGAGGGCGCGCAACCCGCGCCCGGCCTGGTCGATTATTTCGGCGCCCTGCGCGACGGGCTGCGGCGCCAGCGCCTGGCCATTGGCGATTGCGGCGAAGCGCTGGCCGAGGCGGTGCTCGATGCGGTGGACTGGCGCGCCTACCTCGAGCGCGCCGACGGCCGCCGCCCGCTCTACCTGATGCGCGCCGGGCGCTTCGACGAGGGCTACGCCGACCGCGCCGGGCGCCTCGACTGGGATGGCTTGTTCGATGCCTGTCCGGCGCTGTTTCGCCGATTCGCCGCGCGCATGCGGCGCCATTTCGGCCACGTGCTCATTGCCAGCCGCGCCGGGCGCTCGTCCTGCGTCAGCGTCTGCACCACCTTGCTGCCCGACCGCATCGTCGGCCTGTTCACGCCCGCACCCGGCAGCCTCGACGGCCTCGAGGGCGTGGTCAAGCGCGCCATCGACTACCGCTGCACCCACGAAGACGAACAGCGTCCCCTGCTGGTCTATCCGGTGGCCTGCAGCGCCGACGGCGCGCGCAGCGATCCCGGCCAGCGCTGGCGGCGCGGCGACCCGGGCGCCGGCCTGGCCGGCTACCAGCCGCGCCTCGAGTCGCTCCTGCGCGGCGCCTACGGCATGACGCGCCTGCGCCTGGACAGCTGGTTCGATGAAGTGCAGCTGCCCCTGAGCGACGCGGTGGCCATCGCCCCGATGGGCGCCGAGCACCGCGCGCTGGCGCGCCCGGCCGCCTGCCTGCTGGCCTGGTTCGCGCAGGGGCACTTTCCCTGGCAGTCGCTGGCCGAAGTGCGGCTGCGCATGGCGGTCGCGCGCAGCCGTCTCGATGCGGCAGGCGTTTCGCTGGCGGTGCCGCTGGCCGACCAGCTGGCGCGCCTGGGCGCGCTGTGCCGCGACGAAGGGCGCAGCAGCGAAGCCGGCGAGCTGCTTGCCGAAAGCCTGGCGCTGCGCCGCGCCGCGCTGGGCGAGGATCACCCGCAGTCGCGCGCGGGCCTGCGCGCGCTGGCGGGGCTGCACCACGCGGCCGGGCGCCTGGCCGAGGCACGCCGCGACTACGAATTGCTGGCCCAGGGCTGCGCGCGCAGCGCCGGCGCCGAGCATCCCGATACCCTGGGCGCGCGTTCGCGCCTGGCTAGCGTGCTGGGCGAACTGGGGGAGGGCGAGCGCGCCCTGGCCCTGCACGAGCAGGTGGTGGCCACCTGCGAGCGCCTGTGGGGCGACCTGCATGTCGCCACCCTCGACAGCCTGGAAGACCTGGCCACGACCCTCACCGGCCAGCACGAGTTCGACCGCGCGCGCATCCTGTGCGAACGGGTGCTGGACGGCCGCCGCCGCCTGCAGGGCAGCGAGCACGACGACACCCTGCGCTGCAGCCAGCACCTGGCCCAGCTGCTCGGCGAGATGGGCGACCTCGGCAATGCGCGCCGGCTGCTGGAGGCCGTGCTGCGCGCGCGCGAGCGCCATGACGGCGCCGACGCCACGCCGACGCTGCAGGCGCGCGAGGCGCTGGCCGAGATCCTTGCCGCCCAGGGCGATTTGGCGGCGGTGCGCCGGATCCAGGAGTCCTTGGCCTGGACGCGCGAGCGCCACCTCGGCGCCAGCCATCCCGACACCCTCAGCATCCAGCTGCGCCTGGCCTCCACCCTGGGCCAGCAGGGAGAAGAAGAAGCGGCGAGCCGGCTGCGCGGCCGGGTAGCCGAGCTGCGCCAGCGCCTGGAAGAAGCGGGCGGGGCGGGCGGCTTCGGCCGGCGCTGAGCGGCCGCGGCGATGCGCACGGGGCTGGCGGCCACCCTTGCCGTGCGCCGTCGCCGGGTGTGGCACATCTACGACGGCGGGTCTTGCCTGTTCACCCATGCTGCGAGACGATGCCCGGGAGCGGCTCCGGCGCGGCGCTAAAAATCGCCGCTGGGCAACAAAAATAGCCCTGGAGACGAACGACAAGGCCGTTGCTTCAGGTAAAATCCCCGCATGCGAATCCTTATCAGTAACGATGACGGCTACCTGGCGCCCGGCCTCAGCGCGCTGGCCGACGCTTTGTCCGCCATTGCGGAAATCGTCGTGTTCGCGCCCGACAGCAACCGCTCGGGCGCGTCCAATTCGTTGTCGCTCGACCGTCCGCTGTCGGTCCAGCGCGCTGCCAATGGTTTTCATTTCGTCAACGGCACGCCCACCGACTGCGTCCACATCGCGCTGACGATGATGGAAGCGCCGCCCGACCTGGTGGTCTCCGGTATCAATAATGGCCAGAACATGGGCGACGACACCCTGTATTCCGGCACCGTCGCCGCCGCCACCGAGGCCTATCTGTACGGCATTCCGGCGATCGCTTTTTCGCAGGTGAATCCAGGCTGGGCCCACATCGATGCGGCGGCGCGGGTAGCGCGCGAGGTCGTCGAGCGCCGCTTCGACAAGCTGGACTTGCCCTTCCTGTTCAACGTGAACATCCCGAACCTGCCATACGAGCAGATCGGGCCGCTCACGCCCGCGCGCCTCGGGCGCCGCCACCAGGCCGAGCCGGTGATCCGCTCGCAGGACCCGCGCGGGCGCGAGATCTTCTGGATCGGCGCGCCGGGCGCCTGCCGCGATGCGGGCGAGGGCACCGATTTCCACGCCACCGCGCAAGGCTGCGTCTCGATCACGCCGCTGCAGGTGGACCTGACCCACAAGACCCAGCTCGAACTGCTGCGGGGGATCGTATGAGCGAAGACCGCACGAAAGAGCGGCGCAGCACCTTCCCGCTGCCCTTGTCCTCGGTCACCGGGGGCGACCGCCGCAATCCCGGAACGCCGCGCGCCCCGGCGCCGGTCGCCACGCCCCAGACCGCGACCCGCAATGCGGCCCGCACCGCCTTCACCGGCGGCGCCGCGCTGCAGCCGCAGGCGCCGAGTCCTTCGCCGCGTCCCCCCGGTTACGCCGCCTCGCACACGCCGAGCGCGCCGAGCGTGCAGCGCTCCGACCTGATGGCCTCGGAAGCGGTGCGCCGCGCCATGGTCGGGCGCGTCGCGCGCCAGGGCGTCAAGGATGGCCACGTGCTGGCCGCCATGGAAGCGGTGCCGCGCCACCTGTTCATCGAGCCGGCCATGTCGGCCCAGGCCTATGTCGACGCTTCGCTGCCGATCGGGCACCAGCAGACGATTTCGCAGCCCTATATCGTGGCGCGCATGATCGAAGTGATGCGTGCGGGTGGCCAGTTGGGCAAGGTGCTCGAGATCGGCACCGGCTGCGGCTACCAGGCTGCGGTGCTGTCGTTTGTCGCGCGCGAGGTGTATTCGATCGAGCGCATCAAGCCCCTGCACGAGCTCGCCAAAACCAACCTGCGGCCCCTGCGGATTTCGAACCTTCGTTTGCAATACGGCGATGGTATGCTAGGCTTGCCGCAGGTTGCGCCGTTCGACGGCATCATCCTCGCAGCTGCGGGCCTCGAAGTACCGCAAGCCCTGCTCGAACAGCTGGCCATTGGCGCGCACCTTGTCGCGCCGGTCGGCGCCCAGGTCCAGCACCTGCAACGCATTACCCGCATCGGCAAAAGCGAATGGGCCAGCGAAACGCTGGAATCGTGCCATTTCGTGCCGCTGCGCCCGGGTACCGTCTAGTACGGTCCGGTTTGACGCCGCCGCCAGGCCGGCCGGCGCTGCCCACCGCAGCGCCGGCTGGCCTGGCGCAGCCCATGCACGGCCGGGTCCGCGAATACGGCCCGTTCGCCTGAAGCGGCGCCACAGAACATAAAACGAAAAGCCAGAAAGACAATGAACCAAGCACCTCGAAAGACCCAGGCAACCCGCTTAGCCCTGCTCACCCTGACCTTCGGCCTGCTGGCCGGCTGTACTTCCATGACCCGCCAGGCCCCGGTGGTCGAGCGCACCACGCCGCCGGCCCAGTCGCGCCCGGCTCCCGTGCGTGCCGAAGAACCGAAAGACGAAAAAGGCATGCATACCGTGCGCCGCGGCGACACGCTGCTGCGCATCGCGCTGGACAATGGCCAGAACTACCGCGACCTGGTCGCCTGGAACAACCTGCGCGACCCGGACGACATCAAGGTCGGCCAGGTGCTGCGCGTGGCCCCGCCCGAGCGCGGCGAACGCACCGCCAACATCCAGACCCAGCCGGTACCGACCCCTCCGGCCGCCACCCCGCCGCGCAAGACCACGCCGCGCGCCGACAAGCAGCCCTACAACGACGCCAATGTCGCCAGCGCCCAGAAGGAACCGGGCACCCGCGCCGAGCCGGCCCCGGCTCCCGCCGTGACCCCGCCTGCGCCGGCAGCCCCGGCGATCGCCGCCGGCAGCACCGTCACCGCCAACGACGACGAGAAGCTGAGCTGGATGTGGCCGTCGGACGGCCGCATCGTCGCCACCTTCGACGAGGGCCGCAACAAGGGCATCGACATCGCAGGCAAGGCCGGCCAGCAAGTGGTCGCCGCCGGCGCCGGGAAGGTGATGTACGCTGGTAGTGGTATCCGCGGATATGGTAATCTCGTTATCGTCAAGCACAGCAACAGCCTGCTGTCGGCATACGCACACAACCGCAAGATCGTCGTCAAGGAAGGCGACAACGTGGCCAAGGGCCAGTTGATCGCGGAAATGGGCGATTCGGACGCCGACTCGGTCAAGTTGCATTTCGAGATCCGCCAACAGGGCAAGCCGGTCGACCCGTCGAGGTTCCTGCCCGGCCGATAGGATGGTATGACGCAGCCGCCGCACTCGCTGGACCCGCAGGATACGGACGAGTTTCCGGACTCGCCGGACGGCGAGGGGGCGCTTGCGGCCGATGGCGCGGACGGCGACGAGGCGGAGGGTCCGGGCATCCCGCCCGCGGGCGAAGCCGACACCGTCGACGAGCTGCGCAAGGTCCTGCAGGCCGAACTGGCCACCGACACCACCCAGCACTACCTGAACCAGATCGGCACCCGCCCGCTGCTGTCGGCCTGCGAGGAGTCGCGCGTGGCCACCCTGGCCAAGGCCGGCGACTTCGCGGCGCGCCAGAAGATGATCGAGCATAACCTGCGCCTGGTCGTCTCGATCGCCAAGCACTACATCAACCGCGGCGTCGTGCTGCTCGACCTGATCGAAGAAGGCAACATCGGCCTGATGCGTGCGATCGACAAGTTCGAGCCCGAGCGCGGTTTCCGTTTTTCGACCTACGCCACCTGGTGGATCCGCCAGAGCATCGAGCGCGCCATCATGAACCAGGCCCGCACCGTGCGCCTCCCGGTACACATGGTGCGCGAGCTCAACGGGGTCCTGCGCGCCAAATACCATCTCGAAGCACAAAAGCACGACGGCAAGGACGCTGCCGTCGAAGACATCGCCAGCCTGGTCGGCCGGCCGGTGGAAGAGGTGCAGGACATCCTGGCCCTGTCCGAACACGCCGCCTCGCTCGACGCCCCGCTAGACAACGATCCCCAGTCCAGCCTGATGGACATGCTTCCCGACGAGGGCGAAGCCATGCCCGACGTACTGGCCGAACACCACGAAATGACCGTGCTGGTGCGCGACTGGCTGGCGCGCCTGCCGGACAAGCAGCGCCAGGTCGTCACCCGCCGTTTCGGGCTGGACAACGACGACCCTGCCACGTTGGAAACGCTGGCCGAGGAAATGGGCGTAACGCGCGAGCGGGTGCGCCAGATCCAGCAGGAGGCGCTGGTCAAGCTCAAGCGGGCGATGGCGGCGCGTGGGGTGGTGCGCGATTCGCTGCTGTAGCGCCTGCGCCGGTGCGACGGTCTTCACGGTAGCGGTGAATAAACTTACGTAGCTGCGCAGCCGGCAATCCAAAACAAGGTCGTCCCGGCGCAGGCCGGGACCCAAGTTCACGCATCGCACCACGACCGCAACCGCCGCAGATCGCCCCGGGCTGTAGCGCCCACCCCGTTTCCTTGCTATCATGCCCGCCGGGCCGCTTCAGCCCATTTTTTGTTTCTAACGTCCCCCACGCAGGCACCTGCCCGCTGGCCGTCCTGCCGCCCATTCTTTTTCTCTCGCCATGCAAGAAATTTTTATCGACATCAAATCCCTGGATGCGGACGCGCGCGGCGTCGGCCACCTCGAGAACGAAGACGGCTCGCCGGGCAAGGTGGTGTTTGTCGAAGGCGCGCTGCCGGGCGAGCGCGTCAGCTATGAGACGCTGAAAAAGAAGAAGAACTGGGAAGCGGGCCGCATGCTCACGCTGCAGCGCGCCTCGTCGATGCGGGTCGAGCCCAAGTGCATCCACTTTGGCGTCTGCGGCGGCTGCTCGATGCAGCACCTGGAGCCGTCGGCCCAGGTCGCGATGAAGCAGCGCGTGCTGGAGGACAACCTCTGGCATATCGGCAAAGTAAAGTCCGAGATGATCATGCGCCCGATGTACGGCCCGACCTGGGACTACCGCTACCGCGCGCGTCTGTCGCTGCGCCACGTGCCGAAGAAGGGCGGCGTGCTGGTCGGCTTCCACGAGCGCAATTCGGCCCTGGTGGCCGACATCGTCACCTGCGAGATCCTGCCGGACCACGTCGCACGCCTACTGGTGCCGCTGCGCGAGCTGGTGGGCAGCATGTCGCTGTTCCGCGACGTGCCGCAGATCGAAGTGGCCATCGGCGAGGAGAGCACGGTGCTGGTCATGCGCATCATGGCGCCGCTTACCGCCGCCGACGAAGTGCTGGTGAAAGCCTTTGCCGACAAGTGGGAAATCGAGTGGTGGCTGCAGCCCAAGGGCCCGGACACCGCCTACCCGTTCTACCCGGCAGCCAAGGAGCTGTACTACACGCTGCCCGAATTCGGCATCCGCATGCCCTTCAAGCCGACCGATTTCACCCAGGTGAACCACCAGATCAACCGCGTGCTGGTGTCGAAAGCGCTGCGCCTGCTGGACGTGCAGCCGACCGACCGCGTGGCCGACCTGTTCTGCGGCCTGGGCAACTTCACCCTGCCGCTGGCGACCCGGGCGCGCGAAGTCGTGGGCATCGAGGGCAGCACGGCGCTCACCACGCGCGCGCTGGACAATGCGCAGGCCAACGGCATGGCGCACAAGACCTCGTTCTCGACCCGCAACCTGTTCGAGGTGACCAAGGACGACCTGGTCGCGCTCGGCCGTTTCGACCGCATGCTGGTCGACCCGCCGCGCGACGGCGCCATGGCCCTGGCCGAAGCCCTGGCCGCGCTGCGCACCACCCACGAGGACCTGATGCCGCAACGCATCGTCTACGTCTCCTGCAGCCCCTCGACCCTGGCGCGCGACGCCGGCATCCTGGTGCACGGGGCAGGGTATGTGCTCAAGAAGGCAGGGGTGTGCAATATGTTCCCGCATACCTCGCACGTGGAATCGATCGCGGTGTTCGAGCTGGGAGCAAAGCCGGTTGCGCCGGTGGTGCCGGCGGATGCGGGCGTGTCGATTTGATAGATGGCATTGGCGCCCGCCGGACTGCAAACCCGGGGTCAGGTCTGACATTCAGACACGGGCTCAACTGACGTGCTGCTGGGCTCGTGTCCGAATGTCAGACCTGACCCCGAAGTTGCGAAGCTAGTTGCTCCCGTAAGCCGAAAAAAAAGCCGACCCTTTGGTCGGCTTTTTCATTGCAGCTGAAACCGCTTAGTCGCGGTCGCCGCCGGCAATGCCCAGCAGGTGAAGCAGGCTGGTGAAGATGTTGTACACGTCCAGGTAGATCGCCAGCGTGGCCGAGATGTAGTTGGTCTCGCCGCCGTTGATGATGCGCTGCACGTCGAACAGGATGAAGGCCGAGAAGATGCCGATGGCCAGCACCGAGATCACGATCGACAGGATCGACATCTGCAGGAAGACGTTGGCGATGACGGCCAGGAACAGCACGATCACGCCGGCCATCAGCCAGCTGCCCATGCCCGAGAAATCGCGCTTGGTGGTGGTGGCGATGCTGGCCATCACCGCGAACACGCAGGCGGTGCCGCCGAATGCGGTCATGATCAGGGTGCCGCCATTGGAATAGCCCAGCGTGTGGCGCAGCAGCGGCGTGAGCATCAGGCCCATGAAGAAGGTGAAGCCGAGCAGGAAGGCCACGCCCAGCGCCGAATGCTTGGTCTTTTCGATCGCGAACATGAAGCCGAACGCGATGGCCAGGAACAGGATCAGGCCGAAACCGCCGCTGAGCATCGGCAGTTCCATCGACACGCCGATGAAGGCGCCGAGGACGGTCGGGATCATCGACAGGGCCAGCAGCCAGTAGGTGTTGCGCAGGACATTGTTGCGGGTGACTCCGCGCCCAGCCTTGGTCAGGTCGATCGTGCTACGTGGTTGTGAGTTAGGGAACATGGTGCCTCCGGTGAGTGGATGAGCGTCACTGCCAACATACAAGGTGAAACTTAAGCGGACATGAAAACAGGACGGTTTTACCCCATGACTCTACCACTTTGCTTGCCAATGGCGCAATATCGGCTAGTCGAGGGATGTATGGTAAAATTGAAGGTTGATTGAGCCCCAGTTTTGTTCGCGGCGTTCTCAAGAATTTCTCAATTTTAACCTTTCTTTTTACTGGAGTTTTACATGGCAATCGAACGCACCCTGTCGATCATCAAACCTGATGCAGTTGCAAAAAACGTCATCGGCCAAATCTACACCCGCTTCGAACAGGCTGGCCTGAAGATTGTTGCTGCCCGCATGACCCAGCTGTCGCGCGAGCAGGCTGAAGGCTTCTACGCTGCCCACAAGGAGCGCGGCTTCTTCAAGGACCTGGTCGACTTCATGGTCTCGGGTCCAGTCATGGTCCAGGCCCTGGAAGGCGAGAACGCCGTCCTGAAGCACCGCGACCTGATGGGCGCGACCGATCCGAAGAAAGCAGAAAAAGGCACCATCCGCGCCGATTTCGCCGATTCGATCGATGCCAACGCCGTGCACGGTTCGGACGCTGTCGAAGCCGCACAAGTTGAAATCGCTTACTTCTTCCCAGAACTGAAGTAATCGCTTCACGGTTTCAAGGACCGCTCGCCCGATGCCAAGGGCCTGGCGAGCGGTGCTGTTTTAGCACTACCGCAACACTTTTTAGTAATACAGGACAATCATGACGACTCTCACCAACCTGCTGGACTTCGATCCCGCGCAACTCGTCGCTTATTGCGGCGAGCTGGGTGAGAAGCCGTTCCGCGCCAAGCAGCTGCAGCGCTGGATCCACCAGTTCGGCGCCGCCAACTTCGACGACATGACCGACCTGGCCAAGTCGCTGCGCGAAAAACTCAAGACCCGCGCCACCGTCGCGGCGCCGAAGGCCATCAGCGACCACACGTCCACCGACGGTACCCGCAAGTGGGTGATCGACGTGGGCAATGGCAATGCCGTGGAAACCGTGTTCATCCCGGAAGAAAACCGCGGCACGCTGTGCATCTCGACGCAGGCCGGCTGCGCCGTCAACTGCCGCTTCTGCTCGACGGGCAAGCAGGGCTTCAACCGCAACCTGACGGTGGCCGAGATCATCGGGCAGCTGTGGATGGCCGAGTTCGAGCTGCGCAAGACCAAGGGCATCGAGCCCGGCCCGAAGGGCGAGCGCCAGATTACCAACGTGGTGATGATGGGCATGGGCGAGCCGCTGCTGAACTATGAGCCGACCGCCACCGCGCTCAAGATGATGCTGGACGATAACGCCTACGGCCTGTCGCGCCGCCGCGTGACCCTGTCGACGTCGGGCGTGGTGCCGAACATCGACAAGCTGGCGCAAGACGTGCCGGTGGCGCTGGCCGTGTCGCTGCACGCGTCCAACGACGCCCTGCGCGACGTGTTGGTGCCGCTGAACAAGAAATACCCGCTGCGCGAGCTGATGGCCGCGTGCAAGCGCTACTTGGAATTTGCTCCGCGCGATTTCATCACCTTCGAATACTGCATGCTCGACAACTACAACGATAGCGACGAGCATGCGCGCGAGCTGATCGCCCTGGTCACCGATCCGGTGGTGGGCCTGAACTGCAAGTTCAACCTGATACCGTTCAACCCCTTCCCGGAGTCCGGCCTGTTCCGCTCGAAGAACCCGCGCATCAAGGCGTTTGCCCAGATCCTGATGGATGCCGGCATCGTCACCACGGTGCGCAAGACGCGCGGCGACGACATCGACGCCGCCTGCGGCCAGCTGGCCGGCGAAGTGCAGGACCGCACCCGCGTGGCCGAGCGCATGGAAAAGATGGCCGAGTACCAGAAGAAGTTCGGCGCCGACTTCGGGCGCATCGTGGAGATCCCTTCCTGATGCTGCGCCTCGGCCGCGTTGCCATCCTCCTCGTCTCCTGCCTGCTGGCCGCGTGCGCCAGCACGGGCAGCGGGGAGCTGAAAACCGCGTCCGACCAGACCGCGGCGGAAAAGCGCGCCTCGATCCGCGTGCAGCTGGCCGTCGGCTACTACCAGGACGGCAAGTACGAAATCGCGCTCGACGAAGTCAAGCAGGCGATCGCCGCCGAGCCGGGCAATGCCCAAGCCTACGGCCTGCGCGCCCTGATCTACACCGCCATGGGCCAGCTGCCGCTGGCCGACGAGAATTACCAGCAGGCGCTGCGCCTCGAGCCGGGCAACCCGGAGCTGTCCAACAACTACGGCTCCTTCCTGTGCAATTCGCTCGGCAAGCCGGCCCAGGCCATGCCGTATTTCGATGCCGCGCTGCGCAACCGCGCCTACCAGACGCCGGTGAGCGCGCTGGTCAATGCCGGCATGTGCAGCATCCGCAACAAGAACGGCGAAGCCGCCGAGCGCTACCTGCTCGAGGCCCTGCGCTACAACCCCGACCTGCAGGCCACGAATGCGGGCCTGGCGCGGATTTATTACGAGCGGCGCGATTACACCCGCGCCGGTTTTTTCATTAACCGCCTGGTCGAGACGTCCAAGCTCGACACGCTGTCGGCCGATGCGCTCTGGCTTGCGATGCGCGTACAGCGCAAGCTGGGCGACCGCAGCCGCGAGGCCAGCCTGGCCGCGCAGTTGCGGCGGCGCTTCCCGGGTTCGCCCGAGTACCTGGCCTTCGAGCGCGGCGCGTTTGATGAGTGACACTAGCAGAGTGAGACGAGGACAATGAACGAGCATGCAGACCAGCCCGCGACCCCGGGCAACGACGCCGGACTCCCTGGCAAGACACTGCAGTCCCAGCGCGAAGCGATGGGCTGGAGCATCGAGCAGGTGGCCGACCAGCTGAAGCTGGCGCCGCGCCAGGTCATGGCGCTGGAAGCGGGCGATTACGCATCGCTGCCGAGCCCGGCCGTGACGCGCGGCTTCGTGCGCGCCTATGCCAAGCTGCTGAAGATCGACGCCGCCCCGCTGGTGGCCAGGATCGAAATGAACATGCCGCCGGAAGCGCAAGCCGGCGCCAGCGCCTCGATCCCGCGCCGCGAGCAGCGTCCGGCCGCGTTCTCGCAAAGCCGCTTCCCGATCGGCGGCAAGCGCTCGCGCGCGCCGGTCGGCCTGATCGCCGGCGCCATCGCCGTGCTCGCCGCCGGCGCCGCGCTCTGGCATTTCGGCCTGATCCCGGGCAGCCGCCAGGAAGCCGACACCGGCGCCGTGCTCGAGACCCCGGTCGTCGCGGCCCCGGGCGCGGCAGCGCCAAGCGGCCCGGATCCGCTCTTGAACCCGTCGGTGCCGCTCATCTCGGTGCCGGCGCCGGGTTTGGAAAACACCGCTCCGGCTACCGCGCCGGGTACCGCACCCGCGACCACGCCTGCAGCACCGGCGGCCACGCCGGAGGCGACGCCGGCCACCGCCCCTGGTCCTGCCCCGGCCGTCACGCCGCCTGGCGCTGCGCCTGCGACCCCGGTCGCCGCAACGCCGGCCGCAGCGGCCGGCGCCAACGCGCTGGTCTTCAACGTGCGCGAAGACGCCTGGATCGAGGTGCGTCCGGCCAAGGGCGGCAAGCCGCTGATCTCGCGCCTGGTCAAGGCCGGCTCGACCGAAACCATCGACGTGGCCGAGCCGGTCAAGCTGGTGGTCGGTAATCCGTCGGCTGTGTCGGCCACCTGGCGCGGCGCGGCCGTCGCGCTGCCCCAGGTGCCGGGCAAGACCGTCTCCCGCGTCGCCCTGAACTAAAGCCCGAGCATGGAACAGAACATGATGTTGAATGCACCCTGCCTGGGCGAGCCGATTCCTTCGGGCCCGCAAGCGCGCCTGGTGCGCCGCAAGGTCGCCGTCTCGCACGGCCAGCGCACCGTCTGGGTCGGCGGCGACGCGCCGGTGGTGGTGCAGTCGATGACCAATACCGATACCGCCGATGCGATCGGCACCGCGATCCAGGTGAAGGAGCTGGCGCGCGCCGGTTCCGAAATCGTGCGCATCACGGTGGACACGCCGGCGGCCGCCGCCGCCGTGCCGGCCATCCGCGAGCAGCTCGACCGCATGGAAATCGACACGCCGCTGGTGGGCGACTTCCACTACAACGGCCACCTGCTGCTGCGCGACTATCCCGAATGCGCGCAGGCGCTGTCGAAATACCGCATCAACCCGGGCAACGTGGGGCAGGGCGCCAAGCGCGACACCCAGTTCGCCCAGATGATCGAGATCGCCGCCCGCTACAACAAGCCGGTGCGCATCGGCGTGAACTGGGGCAGCCTGGACCAGTCCCTGCTGGCGCGCATCATGGACGAAAACGCCGCGCGCGCCACGCCATGGACCGCGCAGGCCGTGATGTACGAAGCCTTGATCACGTCCGCCATCGAAAACGCCATGCGCGCCGAAGAAGTGGGCCTGGCGCGCGACAAGATCATCCTGTCGTGCAAGGTCTCGGGCGTGCAGGACCTGATTGCGGTCTACCGCGAACTGGCGCGCCGCTGCGACTACCCGCTGCACCTGGGCCTGACCGAGGCCGGCATGGGCAGCAAGGGCATCGTCGCCTCGACCGCGGCCCTGTCGGTGCTGCTGCAAGAGGGCATCGGCGACACCATCCGCATTTCGCTCACGCCCGAGCCGGGCGGCGACCGCACGAAGGAAGTCGTGGTCGGCCAGGAAATCCTGCAGACCATGGGCCTGCGCAAGTTCACCCCGATGGTGATCGCCTGCCCGGGCTGCGGGCGCACCACCTCGACCGTGTTCCAGGAACTGGCCGACAACATCCAGACCTTCCTGCGCGACTCGATGCCGGAATGGAAGAAGACCCATCCAGGCGTGGAAGCGATGAACGTGGCCGTGATGGGCTGCATCGTCAACGGCCCGGGCGAATCGAAGCACGCCAACATCGGCATCAGCCTGCCGGGTACCGGCGAATCGCCGGCCGCGCCGGTCTTCGTCGATGGCCAGAAATTCGCCACCCTGCGCGGCGAGCGCATCGTGGACGAGTTCAAGACCATCGTGACGAACTACGTCGACAAGCACTACAGCCGCCAGGCCATCACAGAATAAAAGCAGACCATGTCCAAACCAGAAAAAATCCTTGCCGTCAAAGGCATGAACGACATCCTTCCGCAGGATGCCCCGATGTGGGAGCTGTTCGAGAACACCGCCGAGACGATCCTGAAGAGCTACGGCTACCAGAAGATCGTCACCCCGATCGTCGAGGACACCTCGCTGTTTGCGCGCGCCATCGGCGCCGTCACCGACATCGTCGAGAAGGAGATGTATTCCTTTACCGATTCGATGAACGGCGACCAGTTGACCCTGCGCCCGGAGGGCACGGCCAGCGTCGTGCGCGCGGTGCTCGAACATAACCTGGTCTACGACGGCCCCAAGCGCCTGTGGTACAAGGGCCCGATGTTCCGTCACGAGCGTCCGCAGCGCGGCCGCTACCGCCAGTTCTTCCAGTTCGGCGCCGAGGCCGTCGGTTTCTCGGGCCCGGACATCGACGCGGAACTGATCATGCTGTGCCGCCGCCTGTGGGACGACCTGGGCCTGCAGAACGTGCGCCTGGAACTGAACTCGATCGGCAATGCCGACGAGCGCCAGCGCCACCGCGCCGACCTGATCGCGTACTTCGAGCAGAACGAAACGATCCTGGACGCCGAAGCCAAGCGCCGCCTGCACAGCAACCCGCTGCGCATCCTGGACACGAAGAACCCGGCCATGCAGGAGATGGTCAACGGCGCGCCCAAGCTGCTGGACTACCTGGGCCAGGAGTCGCTGGCCCACCTCAACGGCCTGAAGAAGATCCTCGACCGCAACGCGGTGCAGTACACCATCAACCCGCGCCTGGTGCGCGGCCTGGACTACTACAACCGCACCGTGTTCGAATGGGTCACCGACGAGCTGGGCGCGCAGGGCACGATCTGCGCCGGTGGCCGCTACGACCCGCTGATCGAGCAGTTCGGCGGCAAGACCACCCCGGCGGTGGGCTTTGCGATGGGCATCGAGCGCATCATCGAGCTGATGAAGGGCCTGGGCGAGACGCAAGCGCCGAGCCAGTGCGACGTCTACATGGTCCACCAGGGCGAGCCGGCGCAGGAGCAGGCCTTCATCCTGGCCGAGCGCCTCCGCGATGCCGGCCTGGATGTTGTGTTACATTGCGCGACACCGGCGGGCGCGGGCAGCTTCAAGAGCCAGATGAAGAAGGCCGACGGCAGCGGCGCGGCCTTTGCCGTGATCATCGGCGACGACGAGATGGCGAGCGAAAAAGCGGCCGTCAAGGCGCTGCGCGGCGGGTTTGGCAACGACAGTGGCGAGCAGCAGCAAGCGAGCGTGGCCTTCCTGGAAGTGGTCGACTACGTGGTCGACCAGATCGTCGGCGGCGGTGGCGAACACGACTGCGTCGACGAGAACTGCAACGAGCACGGGCATCACCACCGGCCGTGAACCCAGGCGCCGGCAAGGCGCCGACCGAGAATACCTTCCATCACAACCGAGTAACAATTAAGAGCTAGAGCAGACAATGGCATACGATCTCGAAGAACAGGAACAGATAGCGACTTTCAAGGCCTTCTGGTCGCGTTTCGGCAATATCATCACCTGGGTGCTGATTGCCGCACTCGGTTCCTTCGCCGCGTTTAACTTCTGGAATTCGCACAAGCGCACCCAGGCCGTCGAAGCCTCGGCCCTGTACGACGAGCTGCAGACCGCGGTCACCGCAAGCGACAATGCCAAGGCCCAGCGCATCGCCGCCGACATGCAGAAGAAATACGAAGGCACGGCCTATGCGCAGATGGCTGCGCTGGGCGCGGCCAAGACCGCTTTCGAGGCGAACGACCTGAAGGCCGCGCGCACCCAGCTGCAATGGGTGGCCGAGCACGGCAACGACGAGTACAAGTCGATCGCCAAGCTGCGCCTGGCCGGCGTACTGCTGGACGAGAAGTCCTACGATGCTGCCTTGAAACTGCTGAACGAATCGTTCCCGCCGCAATTCACGGCCGCTATCGCCGACCGCAAGGGCGACGTGCTGGTGGCGCAGAACAAGCTGGCTGAAGCGCGCCAGGCCTATATCGCCGCGCTGGCCGCGATGCCGAAGGAAAACCCGGGCCGCCAGCTGGTGACGGTCAAGCTCGAAGCGATCGGCGGCACGGCGCCGGCCGACGCGAAAGACACGAAAGACGCGAACGCAGCCGCAGCTGCCGCGTAATTCGCCCCAGATTCACAGGCCCGCGCTAGCCTCCAGGACAGCGCGGGCTTTGCGTCCTCTACAGTCCGAAAACAAGGTAAAAGAATATGCGTATTAGCAGCAAACTTGTCGGTGTTGGCGTACTGGCCCTGATGGCCGGCTGCTCGAGCATGAGCCCTAGCAGCGCGATCAATAAACTCAGCGCACTCAATCCGTTCGCATCGAAAAGCAAGGCCGACCAGCCGGCGGCGCTCGTCGAGCTCAAGGGCACGATGGCCGTGCGCACCGCATGGAAGCTCGACATCGGCAAGGCCGGCAGCTACCAGTTCTCGCCTGCACTGGCCGGCAATACCGTGGTCGTGGCCGGCGGCAATGGCGACATCGCGCGCGTGGAAGCGGCCAGCGGCCGCCAGATCTGGCGCACCAAGGCCGGCACCGAGCTCTCGGCCGGCGTGGGCACCGACGGCAACCTGATCGTGGTCGGCGGCACCAAGGGCGTGCTGCTGGCCTTCGACATGGATGGCAAGCCGCTGTGGAAGTCGCAGCTGTCGAGCGAGCTGCTGTCGGCGCCGGTGGTGGGGCAGGGCGTGGTCGTCGCACGCAGCCTGGACAACCGGATCGTCGGCTTCGACGCCAGGACCGGCGAAAAGAAATGGACCGTGCAGCGCGTGTCGCCGCCGCTGACCCTGCGCAACGCGCCGGGCATGGTGGTGGCAGGCAACGACGTCATCATCGCCCAGCCGGGCGGTAAATTGTCCTCGTTCATCCTGGCGACCGGCGCACCGCGCTGGGACGTCGAAGTGGGCGTGGCGCGCGGCACCACCGAACTCGAGCGCGTGACCGATATCGGCGGCGCCCCGGTGCTGTTCGAGAACGACGTCTGCGCCGTGTCCTACCAGGGCCGGGTCGGCTGCTTCGACCTGACCACCGGTTCGGCGCGCTGGACCCGCGACCTGTCGTCGGAAGCCGGCGTGGCGGTGGACCAGCGCTTCGTCTTCGCCGCCGACGACAAGGGCGCATTGCACGCCTTCAGCCGGGATGCCGGGGCATCAAGCTGGAAGAACGACAAGCTGGCCTTCCGCCGCCTGTCCACGCCGCTCTCCTACGGCCGCGCGGTCGCGGTCGGCGACTACCAGGGCATCGTGCACTTCCTGTCGCGCGAGGATGGCTCGTTCCTGGCGCGCGCCGCAACCGACGGCAGCCCGATGGTGGGCACCCCCGTGGTGGCCGGATCGCACCTGATTTTTCAAACACAAAATGGAACTGTGACCGCTATCGCGGTCGAATAGAATAACTACATGAAGCCGGTAATCGCACTCGTAGGTCGCCCGAATGTCGGGAAGTCGACCCTGTTCAACCGCCTGACGCGTTCGCGGGACGCGCTGGTGGCCGATCTCCCCGGCCTGACCCGCGACCGCCACTATGGCGAAGGCCGGATCGGTGAACGTCCCTTCCTGGTCATCGACACGGGCGGCTTCGAGCCGGTCGCAAAAGAAGGCATCATGTTCGAAATGGCGCTGCAGACGCGCCAGGCCGTGGCCGAAGCCGACGTCGTCGTCTTCATCGTCGACGGCCGCCAGGGCATGACCCCGCACGACAAGACCATCACGGATTACCTGCGCAAGACGGGCCGCAAGGTCATGCTTGTGGTGAATAAATCCGAGGGCATGAAGTACACCTCCGTCACCGCCGACTTCTACGAGCTCGGCATGGGCGACCCGTATGTCATTTCCGCCGCTCACGGCGACGGCGTGACCGACCTCGTCAACGAGGCGCTCGACTTCGCCTTCGCCAGCCGCCCGGATGCCGAGCAGCAGGGCGAGCACGTCGACCATGGCGTCAAGATCGCCATCGTCGGCCGCCCGAACGTCGGCAAGTCCACCCTGATCAACACCCTGGTCGGCGAGCAGCGCGTGATCGCCTTCGACATGCCGGGCACCACCCGCGACTCGATCGAAGTGCCGTTCGAGCGCGAAGGCAAGCAATACACCCTGATCGACACCGCCGGCATCCGCCGCCGCGGCAAGGTGTTCGAAGCCATCGAGAAATTCTCGGTGGTCAAGACCATGCAGTCGATCTCGGACGCCAACGTGGTCGTGCTGCTGCTCGACGCCCAGCAAGATATCTCGGAGCAAGACGCGCACATTGCCGGCTTCATCCTGGAGTCGGGCAGGGCGCTGGTGGTGGCCGTCAACAAGTGGGACGGCCTGCAGTCGGACAACCGCGACGAAGTCAAGATCGACCTCGACCGCAAGCTCGACTTCCTCTCGTTTGCCAAGACCCACTTTATTTCGGCATTGAAGGGCACGGGCATTTCGCAGCTGATGAAGTCGGTGGATTCCGCCTACGCCGCCGCGACCGCCAACCTGTCGACCCCGCGCCTCACGCGCGCGCTGCAGGAAGCCATCGAAAAGCAGGAGCCCAAGCGCAAGGGTTCCACCCGTCCGAAGATGCGCTACGCCCACCAGGGCGGCCAGAACCCGCCGATCATCGTCATCCACGGCAACGCGCTCGAGGCCGTCAGCGAGCCCTACAAGCGCTACCTGGAACGCCATTTCCGCGACACATTCAACCTGGTCGGCACCCCGGTGCGCATCGAGCTCAAGACCGGCAAGAACCCATTCGCCCGGGAACAGAAATAGCCGTAGCAGTACGACAAAAAGTGGCAAAACAGGTTACAGTAAGCTTAGGGCCACCATTCGCGAGAGCAGAATCGGGCCCAGGCACTTGAAAACCGGCAAATCGCCTCAAACTTTTAACTACAACAACATTACGGAGCTGTTATGAGCAACAAAGGGCAACTGTTACAAGACCCATTCCTGAACGCATTGCGCAAGGAGCATGTCCCCGTCTCCATCTACCTCGTCAACGGCATCAAGCTCCAGGGCCATATCGAGTCTTTCGACCAGTACGTCGTCCTGCTTCGTAACACCGTGACCCAGATGGTCTACAAGCACGCCATTTCCACCGTCGTCCCGGCCCGCGCCGTCAACCTCAACCTCGACCCAGAAGCCGAGTAAGGCCGATGGCTGAAGCCCCCGGCATTCCCAGCATGCGCGCAGCGCTGGTCGGCGTCGACTTCGGCGCTGGCGACTTCAACGCCAGCCTCGAAGAACTGTCGCTCCTCGCGCGTTCGGCTGGCGCCGACCCGATCACCACGATCACGGCCAAGCGCAGCGCTCCCGATGCCGCCCACTTCGTCGGCAGCGGCAAGGCCGACGAAATCAAGATGGCCTGCAAGGTCGACGGCATCGAGCTGGTCATTTTCAACCACGCATTGTCGCCTGCCCAGCAGCGCAACCTCGAGCGCCGGCTGGAAGTCGGCGTGGTCGACCGCACCAGCCTGATCCTCGACATCTTCGCCCAGCGCGCCAAGAGCCACGAAGGTAAACTCCAGGTCGAACTGGCCCAGTTGCAGCATCTGGCCACGCGCCTGATCCGCGGCTGGACCCACCTGGAACGGCAAAAGGGCGGTATCGGCCTGCGTGGTCCGGGTGAAACCCAGCTCGAGACCGACCGCCGCCTGATCGGCGAACGCGTCAAGCAGCTGCGTACCCGTTTGACGAAGCTGCGCAAGCAGCACGAGACCCAGCGCCGCGCGCGCGGACGCAACCAGACCTTCTCGGTGTCGCTGGTCGGCTATACCAACGCCGGCAAGTCGACCCTGTTCAATACGCTGACCAAGGCCGGCGTGTATGTTGCGAACCAGCTGTTCGCCACCCTGGACACCACCAGCCGCCGCCTGTACCTGGGCGAGGAAGCCGGCAGTGTCGTCATTTCCGATACCGTCGGTTTCGTGCGCGAGCTGCCGCACCAGCTGGTCGCGGCCTTCCGCGCCACGCTCGAGGAAACCATCCACGCCGACCTGCTGCTGCATGTGGTCGACGGCAATTCGCCGGTGCGCATGGAACAGATCGAGCAGGTCAACGAGGTCTTGCGCGAGATCGGCGCCGACCACATCCCGCAAATCCTGGTCTGGAACAAGATCGATGCGGCCGGGCTCGAGCCTGGGGTCGAGCGTGATGAGTATGATAAGATCAGCCGCGTTTTCATCAGCGCCCACAGCGGCGCCGGCCTGGACCTGCTGCGCGACGCGATCGTCGAGTCGGCCAAGGCGGCGCCCGGCGGCAAGCATGCACAAGAAGCGCAGTTCGACCCCGACGACGAAGCGCAGGACGGCTTCGACGACGAGGAACCTTCGGTGGATGGTTCTCTCGAGGGTTCTGCCGATAATATGACAACCACCAACCATGTCGGGCCACACTAGCCTATGCTCGTTTCTTTACTCAAGCGTTGCGGCATCAAATTGTCGCTGAACGATCCACGTTGGGGCCGCAAGCCCGACGGTGACCACAAGGCCCAGGAGGGCCGCCGGCCGGGTGAAGGCCCGCCGGACCTCGATCAACTGTGGCGCGACTTCAATGCGCGCCTGAACCGCCTGTTCGGTTCGCGCGGCAATGGCAACGGCAGCGGCGATGGCGGCGGCGGTCCGGCCGGCCGCGGCGACATGCGCGGCGCCAGCGTCACCGCCGGCGTGGTGGCGGTCATCGTCGGCCTGATCTGGCTGGCCAGCGGCGCCTTCATCGTGCAGGAGGGCCAGACCGGCGTGGTCACCACTTTCGGCAAGCTCAGCCATACCACCGGCGCCGGCTTCAACTGGCGCTGGCCTTACCCGATCCAGGCCCACGAGACCGTGAACGTCTCGCAGATCCGTACCGCCGAGATCGGCTATCGCGCGAACGTCCGCAACAAGCAGCCGCAAGAGGCGTTGATGCTGACCGACGACGAGAACATCATCGACATCCAGTTCGCCGTCCAGTACACGCTGAAGGACCCGGTCCAGTGGCTGTACAACAACCGCGAGAACGACGAGACCGTGCGCCAGGTCGCCGAGACCGCGATCCGCGAAGTGGTCGGCAAGAACAAGATGGACTTCGTCCTGTACGAAGGCCGCGAGAAGGTCGCGGTCGACGTGCACCAGATGATGCAGACCATCGTCGACCGCTACAAGCTGGGAGCATTGATCACCAACGTGACCATGCAGGCGGTGCAGCCGCCCGAGCAGGTGCAGAGCTCCTTCGACGACGCCGTCAAGGCCGGCCAGGACCGCGCCCGCGCCAAGAACGAAGGCGAAGCCTATGCCAACCAGGTCATCCCGCAGGCGCGCGGCCAGGCCTTCCGCCTGATGCAGGACGCGGAAGCCTACCGCTCGATGGTGGTGGAAAACGCGACCGGTAACGCTTCGCGCTTCGACCAGGTGGTGGCGGCCTACGGCAAGGCCCCGGCCGTGACCCGCGACCGCATGTACATCGACACCATGCAGCAGATCTTCTCCAACACCAGCAAGGTGATGGTCGATTCGCGCGCGGGCAACCCGATGATCTACCTGCCGCTGGATAAACTCATTTCGCAAAACGCCGGCAGTGAAGGCGTGGGCAGCAAGTCCGGACCGGTGCAGTTGCCGCAGTCGGCGCCGCCGACGGACGTCATGCAAGCCCTGGACTCGGTACGTTCCCGCGACGACCGCGCCCGCGATTCCTCACGTGACCGGGAGAGCCGTTAATGAACCGCCTCGTAACGCTATTTGTGGCGGGCTTCATTGCCCTGATGCTGCTATCCTCGACCATCTTCGTGGTCGACCAGCGCCGCTTTGCCATCGTCTTCGCCCTGGGCCAGGTGCGCAGCGTGATCACCGAACCGGGCCTGCACTTCAAGCTGCCGCCGCCGTTCCAGAACGTGATCTACCTGGACAAGCGCATCCTCACGCTCGACACGCCCGACGCCGACCGCTTCATCACGGCCGAGAAGAAGAACATCCTGGTGGACGCCTTCATGAAGTGGCGCATCACCGATCCGCGCCTGTATTTCGTCAGCTTCGGCGGCGACGAAAGCCGTGCCCGCGACCGCCTGTCGCAGATCATCAAGGCGGCCCTGAACGACGAGATCACCAAGCGCACCGTGCGCGAAGTGATTTCCGGCGAGCGTGGCCGCGTGATGGAAGCGGTGAAAGAGAAGGTCGTGGCCGAAGCGAAGGAGATCGGCGTCGGCGTGGTGGACGTGCGCCTCAAGCGCGTCGACTACATCGAGCAGATCAACAACTCGGTCTACGAGCGCATGAAGGCCGAGCGCACCCGCGTGGCCAACGAACTGCGTTCGACCGGCGCCGCCGAATCCGAGCAGATCCGCGCCGACGCCGACCGCCAGCGCACCGTGATCATTGCCGAAGCCTTCCGCGAGGCCGAGAAGATCAAGGGCGAGGGCGACGCCAAGGCCTCGGTGATCTATGCCGAGTCGTTCGGCAAGAACCCGGAGTTCGCGAAGTTCTATCGCTCGCTCGAAGCCTACCGCGCCACGTTCAAGAGCCGCAGCGACGTGATGGTGGTGGATCCGAATTCGGAGTTCTTCAAGTACTTCAAGCAGCCGGGTAGCAAGTAAACGGCGTCTCCTGGCTGAACGGCGAATGAGCCGTCGGCTCGCAGGGTGGGCAGCTTCGCTGCCCACGCGTTGGAACCGCGTATTCCCGCCTGCTGCGTGGCGCGATACGGTTCATTGAACGCGTGGGCAAGGCACTTGCCCACCCTACCGTTTTGCAGCTCATACCCTTTGAGATGATGGCTGGCAGCCCCTGGCTCATCTGTATAGACGACCGTTGCTGATTGGCATTCAGCCAACACGCATACCTGTCAAACCAACATCCCCCGCCTACACCAGCCCATTTTCGGGTAAAATTGCCGATTCGGCGCTCGCACCGGGCGTCAGCACGCCTGCGTGCTAGTCCTTGCTCTTAAAACACAACCCGTTAGCTGTCGCCCATGCCGAACTGGCTTTTGCCCGAGAATATCGCTGATGTCTTGCCGTCCGAAGCGCGCAAGATCGAGGATCTGCGCCGCAAGATGCTCGACACCTTCCGCCTGTACGGTTACGAGCTGGTAATGCCGCCGCTGCTCGAATATGTCGAGTCGCTGCTGGCCGGGGCAGGGCAGGACACCGAACTGCGCACCTTCAAGGTGGTCGACCAGATCTCCGGCCGCCTGCTCGGCCTGCGCGCCGACATGACCACGCAGGTCGCCCGCATCGACGCCCACCTGCTCAACCGCGAATCCGTCACCCGCCTGTGCTATGCCGGCAGCGTGCTGCACACCCGTCCTTCCAGCCTGCACTCAACGCGCGAGCCGATCCAGATCGGTTGCGAGATCTACGGCCATGCCGGCCTGGAAGCCGACGCCGAGATCCAGGAGCTGGCGCTCGGTTCGCTGGCGCTGGCCGGTTTCGACAACGTGCGCCTGGACCTGTGCCACGTGGGCATCCTGCGCGCCCTGCTTGCCGACGATCCGCAGGCGCGCCGCGACGAAGCCCAGCTCACCTGCCTGCTGCGCGCCAAGGATGCGCCAGGCCTGGATGAACTGACCCAACACTACCTGCCGGGCACCCGCCAGGCGCTGCTGGCGCTGCCGCACCTGTACGGCGACGTCGACGTGCTGGCGCGCGCCAAGGAAGCACTGCCGCCGCTGCCGGGCATCACCCGCGCGCTGGCCGAACTGGCGGCGCTGGCCGCCAGCGCCATCGGCCGCGCGGAAGTGGCGATCGACCTGGCCGACCTGCGCGGCTACCAGTACGAAAGCGGCGCCATGTTCGCGCTGTTCGTGCCGGGCCTGCCCAACGCGGTGGCGCGCGGCGGGCGTTACGACCATGTCGGCGAAGCCTTCGGGCGGGCGCGTCCCGCCACCGGCTTCTCGCTCGACCTGCGCGAACTGGCGCGGCTGCTGCCGACGGCCGAGCGCAAGCATTCGATCCGCGCGCCCTGGGGCAATGCCCCGGAGCTGCGCGAAAAAATCGCTGACCTGCGCAAGGCAGGCGAAGTCGTGATCCAGTCCATGCCGGGCCACGACAATGTTCAGGACGAGTTCGAGTGCGACCGCGTGCTCGTCCTCGAAAACGGAAATTGGATTCTCAAAAACTTAGGTTAAGTGATGTCAAATACTAACGTGGCAAAGAACGTCGTTGTCATCGGCACCCAGTGGGGCGATGAGGGCAAGGGTAAGATCGTCGATTGGCTGACCGACCATGCGGCCGGCGTCGTCCGCTTCCAGGGCGGCCATAACGCGGGCCACACGCTCGTGATCAAGGGCCAGAAGACCGCGCTGCAGCTGATCCCGTCGGGCATCATGCGCGAAGGCGTGGCCTGCTACATCGGCAACGGCGTGGTGGTGTCGGTGCCGGACGTGCTGCGCGAAATCGACAAGCTGGCCGCGGCCGGCGTCGAAGTGGTGTCGCGCCTGAAGATCTCGGAAGCCTGCCCGGTCATCCTGCCTTACCACGTCGCCATCGACAAGGCGCGCGAAGCCAAGCGCGGCGAGAACAAGATCGGCACCACCGGCAAGGGCATCGGCCCGGCCTACGAAGACAAGGTCGCACGCCGGGCGATTCGCATCGCCGACATGCTCAACGAAGAGCGTTTCGCCGAGAAGCTGCGCGAAAACCTCGATTACCACAACTTCGTGCTGACCAACTACCTGGGCGCCGAAGCAGTGGACTTCCAGCAGACCTTCGACGACGCGATGGCCCTGGTGCCGCGCCTGCGCCCGATGGTCGGCGACGTCTCGTCCGCACTGTACGCGGCGCACAAGGCGGGCGGCAACCTGCTGTTCGAAGGCGCGCAGGGTTCCCTGCTCGACGTCGACCACGGCACCTATCCCTTCGTCACCTCGTCGAACTGCGTGGCGGGCAATGCCGCCGCCGGCGCCGGCGTCGGCCCGGGCATGCTGCACTACATCATGGGTATCACCAAGGCCTACACCACCCGCGTCGGTTCGGGCCCGTTTCCGGCCGAACTGCCGACCGATGCAGGCGTCGGCGAGCACCTGTCGCGCGTGGGCCATGAATTCGGCACCGTGACCGGCCGCGCCCGCCGCTGCGGCTGGTTCGACGCCGCGCTGCTGCGCCGCTCGGTCCAGATCAACGGCGTGTCGGGCATGTGCCTGACCAAGCTCGACGTGCTCGACGGTATCGAATCGCTCAAGCTGTGCACCGGCTACAAGATCGATGGCCGCGACGTCGACATCTTCCCGGTCGGCGCCGAAGAGGCCGCCCTGTGCGTGCCGGTCTACGAAGAGATGCCGGGCTGGACGGAATCGACCGTCGGCGCCAAGTCGATGGAAGCGCTGCCGGCCAACGCTAGAGCCTACATCAAGCGCATCGAAGAGCTGGTGGGCGTGCCGATCGACATGGTGTCGACCGGTCCGGACCGCGAAGAGACCATCGTGCTGCGCCATCCGTTCGCAGCCTGATACAACCATAAGAACTTAGGAAACGCCTGAAATGAATACCCCTGCATCGACCGACAAGGACCTCTGGGTTTCGTGGGACGAATACAACCGCATGGTCGAGCGCCTTGCCCTGCAAGTCTATGAATCGAACTGGAAGTTCGACATGGTGCTGTGCCTGGCGCGCGGCGGCGTGCGTCCCGGCGACGTCATCTCGCGCATCTTCGACGTGCCGCTGGCGATCCTGTCGACCAGTTCCTACCGCGAAGAGTCGGGCACCAAGCAGGGCAACCTGGACATCGCCAAGTACATGACGATGACCAAGGGCCCGCTGGCCGGCCGCATCCTGCTGGTCGACGACCTGGCCGACTCCGGCGTGACGCTGCAGAAAGTGCGCGAGCACCTGCAGTCGAACTACCCGGACGTCTCCGAAGTGCGCTCGGCGGTGCTGTGGGTGAAGGGCACGTCCAGCTTCAAGCCGGACTACCACCTGGAAGACCTGCCGCACAACCCGTGGATCCACCAGCCGTTCGAAGACTACGACGGCCTGCGTCCGCACCAGCTGTCGGCGTGGATGAAGAAGTTCGAGAAGTGATCCGTAGCGCCTGCAGGCGCTGCACGGAGCGGGGAAGCGCGCAAGCCTTCCCCGCTTTTTTGTTTCTTTCACATAGAAAATTTCCACACGGATACGACGCAGGTGATGTATCTCTGCTAAGATCGTCTCGTCCTTTTTAGGGTATCCAACAATAACAGTTCTATGACCCAGAGTTTCTTCCAGACCTTCATCCTGCTGATCCTCGTGACCGACCCGTTCGGCAACGTGCCCCTGTTTGCCGCAGCCCTGAAGGACACGCCCGTCCAGCGCCGCCCCCGCATCGTCGTGCGCGAATGCGCGATCGCCTTCCTGCTGCTGCTGGTGTTCATGTTCTTCGGCCAGCATTTCCTGGCCGCGCTGCACCTGAGCCCTGTCGCCCTGCGCATCGGCGGCGCGGTGATCCTCCTGATCATTGCGATCCGCATGATCTTCCCGCACCCGGATGGCGTGCTGGGCCGCAGCGAGCATGGTGGCGAGCCTTTCATCGTGCCGCTCGCCATTCCGGCACTGGCTGGCCCGTCGGCACTGGCGACCGTGCTGCTGTTCAGCTCCGGTTCCCTGTCCGAAACGATGGTGCATGTTGCGGCGCTGGCCGCGGTGGCGGTGGTGTGGCTGGCGGTGTTTCTCAGCGCCGAGCGCCTGCAGCAAAAGCTTGGGCCGCAGGTCATGACGGCCTTCGAGCGGCTGATGGGCCTGATCCTGACAGCCATGTCGGTCGAGATGCTGCTCGGCGGTATACGCGAGTTCGTCAAGACGCTGTGAGGCTCTGCGGTGTGGTGTAAAACAAGCTAACTCTGGCAAACTTCTGCCAGTCAAATTGCAGCACTTACCAAGACCACACATCGCATGAAACAGGAACACGCGACACCTTCCGAATGGCTGCCCTTCCTGAGCGGGGGCGGCCAGATGGGGGCCATGATGCGCGCCCATGACTGGTCGACCTCGCCCCTCGGTCATCCGCGCGACTGGCCGCAGGCGCTGCGCACGACCGTCGGGCTGATGCTCAATTCGAAGTTCCCGATGTTCGCCGCCTGGGGGCCGGAGCTGGGTTTCCTGTACAACGATTCGTATGTCGCTATCCTGGGCGATAAGCACCCGGCGGCGTTGGGCGCGGCCATGCATGGGGTGTGGCACGAAATCTGGGACGATATCCACCCGCTGATCGTGCGTGCGCTCAAGGGCGAAGCGACCTATCTCGACCGGCTCCCGCTGCGCATGAACCGCCATGGCTACGACGAGGATACCTGGTTCCGCTTCTCGTATTCGCCGGTGCGCGACGAGGACGGCAGCGTGGCGGGCATGTTCTGCGCCTGCGTGGAGACGACGGCCGAGGTACTGGCCGAGCGCTACCGCGAGGAAGAAAACCAGCGCCTCATGACCCTGTTCGAACAGGCGCCGGGGATCATCGCGGTGCTGCGCAGTCCTGACCACGTGTTCGAGATCGCCAACGAATCCTATACCCAGCTGATCGGACGCCGCGAGCTGGTCGGCAAGCCGGTGCGCGACGCGCTGCCCGAGGTCGATGGCCAGGGCTTCTTCGAACTGCTCGACCAGGTCTACGCCACCGGCGAAACCTTCGTCGGCCATGCGGTGCCGCTACGCGTCCAGCGCGACGCCAGCGGCCCGATGGAAGAGCGTTTCATCGACTTCGTCTACCAGCCGATCCGCGATGCCAAAGGCGAGGTCACCGGCATCTTCGTCGAGGGTAGCGACGTCACAGCGCGCAAGCACGTGGAAGACGAGCTGCGCGCAGCCAACCGCCAGAAGGACCAGTTCCTGGCGATGCTGGCGCACGAGCTGCGTAACCCGCTGGCGCCGATTACCACCGCGGCCCAACTGCTGCAGCGGGGCCAGCTCGACCCGGACCGCGCGCGCCAGGCCAGCGCCATCATCGCGCGCCAGGCCGAGCACATGACCGACCTGGTGAACGATTTGCTGGACGTCTCGCGCGTCACGCGCGGGCTGGTGACGATCGAGAAGGAAGAGCTGGACGTGACCGGGGTCGTGCACGGCGCGATCGAGCAGGTGCGCCCGCTGATGGACGCCAGGCGCCAGGAATTGCAGGTCGAGCTGTGGGAGCAACCTCTGCATGTGGCGGGCGACCGCACGCGCCTGGTGCAGGTGGTGTCGAATATCCTGAACAACGCCGCCAAGTACACCCCGCAGGGGGGCAAGCTGACCCTGCGCGTGACGGCCGAGGGCGTTGATGCCGTCATCGCGGTGCGCGATACCGGCCAGGGCATCGATCCGCAGATGCTGCCGTATATCTTCGACCTGTTCACCCAGGCCGAGCGGACGCCGGACCGCTCGCAGGGCGGGCTCGGGATCGGCCTGGCCCTGGTCAAGAGCCTGGTCGCGCTGCATGGCGGGCGCGTCTCGGCCCATAGCGAAGGGCTGGGGCAGGGCAGCGAATTCGTGATACGCCTGCCGCAGCTAGCCGCGCCTGCCGCCGCCGCGCCGGCGCCGGAGGCGCCGGTCCAGGACGCGGCCGGCCCGGTGCGCGTGCTGGTGGTGGACGACAACGCCGATGCGGCGCAGATGCTCGCGACCCTGCTCGAAGCCCACGGCCACGCGGTCAGCGTCGAATACGACGGCGCCGGCGGCTTCGCGCGCGCACAGCGCGAGCGTCCCGAGGTCATGCTGCTCGATATCGGCCTGCCCGACATGGACGGCCACGAGCTGGCGCGGCGCCTGCGCGCGTCCAGCGACACGGCCGGTGCCGTGCTGGTCGCCCTGACCGGCTATGGCCAGCACGAAGACCGCGAGCGCGCCCGCGAGGCCGGCTTCGACCGCCACCTGGTCAAACCGGCCGACCTGTCGGAGCTGCTGCGGATCCTGGCGCAAGTGCGCGTACCCCCGGCCTGACATTGCACGCTGGCGTGCGCGGGTCTTGGCCGGGCGTGGGTAAACTGGACCCATCGGACTGCAAGGGGTCATTCACATGAGAACCTGGAGAATTGCACAACGAGACGTGGCGCTCGACCGCAGCTGCGAAGGCGCGCGCAAGAGCGGCGGGCACTGGCATCGCGAGGGCTGCCGCGCGCTGTATGCGGCCATGACGGTGGAACTGGCGGTTCTCGAAACCTTCGTGCACACCGAGGGCGACAATCCCGACCTGGTGCTGGTGGCGGTGGACCTGCCGGACGATCCATCCCTTGGACTGGACATCGCCCGCGAAGACCTGCCCGAAGGCTGGGACGACCTGGAAGATGGCGGCAGCGGGACCGCTTTCGGCACGGCCTTCCTGAAGAAGCGCGAGCACCTCTACATGCGGGTGCCGTCGGTGATCGTGGGGGAGGGCGTGAACCTCGTGATCAACCCCGAGCATCCGGCGTATGACGAAGTGACGCTGTCGATTGCGCGGACGTTCAGCTTCGATCCACGCATGTTCGACCGGCCGGCGCGGTGCGGGTGAGTTGACGTCGCCTTGAAACGCACGCGGCGTGCCGAGGCACGCCGCGCGAGCCAAGCCAGGGAGCTTATTTCCCCAGCATCGACACCACGTTGTCCGCCCCCGGCGCCCCGAAGGCCTGCTGCTTGAGCACATGCAGCTGGTCGCGTACCTGGGCCGCTTTTTCGAACTCGAGGTTCTTGGCGTGGTCCACCATGAGTTTTTCGAGGCGCTTGATCTCCTTGCTGATCTGCTTCTCGCTCATGGACTCGACCTTCGCCGTTTCCGCCGCATCCTGCGCGCCCTCGGCCATGCTGCGCTGGGCCGCATTGCTGTAGACGCCGTCGATCATCTCCTTGATCTTCTTCTTCACCCCCACCGGCGTGATGCCGTTGGCCGTGTTGAAGGCGATCTGCTTGGCGCGGCGGCGCTCGGTTTCGTCGATCGCGCGGCGCATCGAGTCGGTGACCTGGTCGCCGTACAGGATTGCCACGCCATTGAGGTTACGCGCGGCGCGGCCAATGGTCTGGATCAAGCTGCGCTCGGAGCGCAGGAAGCCTTCCTTGTCGGCGTCCAGCACCGCTACCAGGGACACCTCGGGCAAGTCGAGGCCCTCGCGGAGCAGGTTGATGCCGACCAGCACGTCGAAGGTGCCCAGGCGCAGGTCGCGCAGGATTTCCACGCGCTCGACGGTCTCGATATCGCTGTGCAGGTAGCGCACCTTGATGCCATGGTCGCCCAGGTATTCGGTGAGCTGCTCGGCCATGCGCTTGGTCAGCGTGGTCACCAGCACGCGCTCGTCCTTGGCGATGCGGTCGTTGATCTCGCCCATCAGGTCGTCCACCTGGCTCCTGGCAGGGCGCACGATGATCTGCGGGTCGACCAGGCCGGTCGGGCGCACCACCTGCTCGACCACGTTGTCGGCCTTGCCCTTTTCGTAGTCCGCCGGCGTGGCGGACACGAACACGGTCTGGCGCATCTTCTTTTCGAATTCCTCGAATTTCAAGGGCCGGTTGTCCAGCGCGGAGGGCAGGCGGAAGCCGAAATCGACCAGGTTGACCTTGCGCGAACGGTCGCCGTTGTACATGGCGTTGAGCTGGCCGATCATCACGTGCGACTCGTCCATGAACATCAGGGCGTCTTTCGGCAGGTAGTCGATCAGGGTCGGCGGCGGCTCGCCCGGCATCGAGCCGGACAGGTGGCGCGAGTAGTTCTCGATGCCCTTGGTGAAGCCGATTTCGGCCAGCATCTCGAGGTCGAAGCGGGTGCGCTGCTCAAGGCGCTGCTCCTCGATCAGCTTGTTCTGCTGGCGGAATTCTTCGAGACGGTCGCGCAGCTCGGCCTTGATCGATTCCACGGCCTTGAGCACCGTGCCGCGCGCCGTCACGTAGTGCGAACCCGGGTAGACGGTGAAGCGCGGGATCTTCTGGCGCACGCGGCCCGTCAGCGGGTCGAACAGCTGCAGCGACTCGATCTCGTCGTCGAACATCTCGACGCGGATCGCGAGTTCGGCGTGCTCGGCCGGGAAGATGTCGATGGTGTCGCCGCGCACGCGGAAGGAGCCGCGCGAGAAATCCATCTCGTTGCGGGTGTACTGCATCTGGATCAGGCGCGCGATGATGTCGCGCTGGGCCACCTTGTCCTTGTGGCGCAGCGTCAGGATCATCTTGTGGTATTCGTTCGGGTTACCAATACCGTAGATGGCCGAGACGGTTGCCACGATGACCACGTCGCGCCGTTCCATCAGCGACTTGGTGCAGGACAGGCGCATCTGCTCGATGTGCTCGTTGATCGACGAGTCCTTTTCGATGAACAGGTCGCGCTGCGGCACATAGGCTTCCGGCTGGTAGTAATCGTAGTAGGACACGAAGTATTCCACCGCGTTTTGCGGAAAGAATTCGCGGAACTCCGAATACAGCTGGGCAGCCAGGGTCTTGTTGGGGGCGAACACGATCGCCGGACGGCCCGCCTGGGCGATCACATTAGCCATCGTGTAGGTTTTGCCGGAGCCCGTCACGCCCAGCAGCGTCTGGTACATCAGGCCGTCGTTGATGCCTTCGATCAGGCCTTCGATCGCGGTCGGCTGGTCGCCGGCCGGCGGGAAAGGCTGGTGCAGCTTGAAGGGCGAGCCGGGGTAGGTGATGACGGTCGGTTCCGGGGCAGTTGCAATGGATAAATCAGCCATACTTTCAGACCTTTGCTAGAATGGGGTTCCGCTTGCGGCACTGCAGCAGAGTAGCTGCAGCAGCGTCGCTGTCTATACATTTGCTGCGAACCCACCGACAAACTCAGTTTATCACGATGACTTCCACAGCCTCCGCCAGCCTCTTCGGCGCCATTGAAATGGCCCCCCGCGACCCGATCCTGGGCATCACCGAAGCATTCAACGCCGATACCAATCCGGCCAAGATCAACCTGGGGGTGGGCGTCTACTACGACGACAAAGGCAAGGTTCCTTTGTTGCAGTGCGTGCAAAAGGCGGAAGCGAAGCTGATGGAGCAGCAGACCCCGCGTACCTACCTGCCGATCGAAGGGCTGGCGGCGTACGACAAGGCCGTGCAAGAGCTCGTATTTGGGGCCGATAGCGCCGTAATTCAAGACAAGCGCGCGATCACCGTGCAGGCCATCGGCGGCACCGGCGCACTGAAGCTTGGCGCGGATTTCCTCAAGCGTTTCTCGCCGGCGTCCGAAGTCTATATCAGCGACCCGAGCTGGGAAAACCACCGCGCCTTGTTCGAAGGCGCCGGCTTCGTCGTCAACAACTACACCTATTACGATCCGGCTACCCACGGCGTGAATTTCGAGGGCATGCTGGCCTCCCTGGACGCCATGCCGCGCGCCTCGATCGTGGTGCTGCACGCCTGCTGCCACAACCCGACCGGCGCCGACCTGACCCAGGAGCAGTGGGGTCAGGTCATCCAGGTCGTGCTCGACAAGGGCCTAGTGCCTTTCCTCGACATGGCCTACCAGGGCTTTGGCGCCGGCATCGCGGAAGACGGCGCCGTGGTGCGCCGCTTTGCCGACACCGGCATGCCTTTCCTGGTCTCGAACTCGTTCTCGAAGTCGTTCTCGCTGTATGGCGAGCGCGTCGGTGCGCTGTCGATCGTCGCCACCAGCGCCGAGGAAACCGCGCGCGTGCTCTCCCAGCTCAAGCGCGTCATCCGCACCAATTACTCGAACCCGCCAACCCATGCCGCCAAGGCGGTGGCCATGGTGCTGTCGACCCCCGAGCTGCGCCAGCTGTGGGAAGAAGAGCTGGCCGGCATGCGTGTGCGTATCCGCGAGATGCGTGGCGCCTTCGTCGAGAAGCTCAAGGAAAAAGCACCTGGCCACGACTTCGAATTCGTGCGCCGGCAGGTTGGCATGTTCTCGTATTCCGGCCTGACGAAAGAGCAGGTCGGCAAGCTGCGCGAGCAGTCGATCTACGCCGTGGACACCGGCCGCATCTGCGTCGCCGCGCTGAACTCGACCAACCTCGACCGCGTCGTTGACGCCGTCGCGAAAGTTCTTTAAAATCTTGGCTCTTCGGAGTTGATTCGGTTCGATTTCGAAGGGTAGCAGAATGGTTGTGTTGCACGCCGTGAATTTGACAGCGTGTCCTTGCAAACCTATAATGCTGTGATCAATTCCCTGATAGCTCAGTCGGTAGAGCGACGGACTGTTAATCCGCAGGTCCCTGGTTCGAGTCCAGGTCGGGGAGCCAGAATTTCGAAAGGCCACATCTCAGGATGTGGCCTTTTTGTTTTTCAAAGATGTTGCTCATCGGTAGTTGCATTTTTATGCATAGAGAGTAGGCTGTAAATACCTTCTTTTTGGAACTGCATAGTGAAGCATTTACCAACGAGTAAAAGTATCGCGGTCGGAGGGCAGGTGCTGCGCTTTTCCCTGTCGGGGGAGGGGAGTCCGACCATCGTCATGCTCAGCGGCGCGGGCAGCCCGCTGGAAGGATGGTTCCGGCTCTTTCCCGACCTGCCCAGACTGGGCACGGTCGTCACCTACGACCGCCCCGGCGTGGGCGCCAGCGCCCGGGCCCGCGAACCGCAGCTGGGCACCACCGTGGTCCTCCAGTTGCGCGCCCTGCTGCGCGAGATCGGCGCACGGCCGCCCTTCCTGCTGGTGGGCCATTCCTTCGGCGCCCTGCACGCCAACCTGTTTGCCCGCGTCTATCCCGAAGAAACCTGCGGCGTGCTGTTCCTGGAGGCGACGGCGCCGGACGACGTGCTCAACATGAAGCACTACCTCTCCAGCCTGCAGCGCACGGTGGCCGGCCTGCTCGACCGCCTGTCGCCGCCGGACCCGAACGACGAGATCAGCAACGAGCTCGAGACCGTGGCCGAAATCGCCGAAGCTCCGCCTTTCCCGCCGATTCCCGTCACCGTGATCTCGGGCGGCAAGCGCCTGCCGCGCTGGATGGCTTCGCTCGGCGCCCAGCGCGAACGCGAGCGCAACCAGGAAGCGCTGGCGCGCCTGTCGCCCCTGGGCGAGCGTGTGATCGCGCAGGCCAGCGCGCATTTTCCGCAGATGTCCGAGCCCCAGCTGGTGCTGGACGCACTGAAAAAGCTGGTGGAGCGCACGCGCGTGGCCCCCATCGTGCGCTAGCTTGCGCAAGAAACTTGCCTTTCGAAAGCACAGGGGTTCGCGAAATCCAAAAGCACTGCTATAATGCGGCCTCTAATCCCTGATAGCTCAGTTGGTAGAGCGACGGACTGTTAATCCGCAGGTCCCTGGTTCGAGTCCAGGTCGGGGAGCCAGAATACGAAGGGCCGCATGCACATGCGGCCCTTTTTGTTTGCGCCGGTTCCGGCGCTGCCCTCGTCAGCCGGCCACCGGCTTGACCCGCGACGCCGCCTCCAGCGCCCGCTGGCGCGCGGTGCCGATATCGCCCGCGGTGGCCAGCGCCACGCCCATGCGGCGGCGTGCAAACGATTCCGGCTTGCCGAACAGGCGCAGGTCGGTGCCAGGCACGCGCAGGGCGTCGGCCACGCCCTCGAAGGCGATGCCGGCGCCTTCCACCTGGCCGTAGATGACGCTTGATGCGCCCGGCGCGCGCAGCGTCACGTCCACGGGCAAGCCAAGCACCGCCTTGGCGTGCAGCTCGAATTCGCTCTGGACCTGGGTAATCATCGTCACCATGCCGGTATCGTGCGGGCGCGGGCTCACTTCCGAGAACCACACGGTGTCGCCCTTGACGAACAGTTCCACGCCAAACACGCCGCAGCCGCCCAGGTTCTCCGTTACCTTGGCCGCAATCTCCTGCGAGCGCGCCAGGGCGACCTGGCTCATCGGGTGCGGCTGCCACGATTCGACATAGTCGCCCTGTACCTGCTTGTGGCCGATCGGCTCGCAAAAACTCGTTTCCACCGCACCGCTGCCGCCCATCGAGCGCACGGTGAGCAGGGTGATCTCGTAGTCGAAGTCGATGAAGCCTTCGGCAATCACGCGGCCAGCGTCGACCCGGCTGCCGCTGGCGGCATGCTCCCACGCGCCGGCGACGTCGAACGCGCCGTCGAGTTTCGATTGCCCCTTGCCGGACGAGGACATCACCGGCTTGACCACGCAGGGAAAGCCCACCGCCGCGCAAGCCTGTTCGAGTTCTTCCAGGCTGCTGGCGAAACGGTAGGGCGAGGTCGGCAGGCCGAGTTCCTCGGCTGCCAGGCGGCGGATGCCTTCGCGGTTCATGGTCAGCAGCGCCGCGCGCGCGGTCGGGATGCAGGTGATGCGGCCCGCGTCTTCCAGCGCGACCAGGGTCTCGGTGGCGATAGCTTCGATCTCCGGCACCACCAGGTCGGGCTTTTCCAGCGCGATCAGGGCCGCCAGGGCCTCGCCGTCCGTCATGTCGATCACATGGGCGCGGTGCGCCACCTGGTGGCCGGGCGCGTTCGGGTAGCGGTCGACGGCGATGACTTCCACGCCCAGGCGCTGCAGTGCGATGATCACTTCCTTGCCCAGTTCGCCCGAACCGAGCAGCATGACCTTGGTGGCCGAAGGGGAGAGCGGGGTGCCGAGCGTGCGAAGAGTGGTCATGGGTGCGGGCTGCCGTGAAAGTGGAAATGGGGAGTGGCGACTATAGCAAAGGGGCCGCCGCTGCGCCGGCAGGCAGCCGTTTATGCGTGGCACTGGTCAAAATGTATTTCGACCGTTATAATGCGGCCTCTTTTCCCTGATAGCTCAGTCGGTAGAGCGACGGACTGTTAATCCGCAGGTCCCTGGTTCGAGTCCAGGTCGGGGAGCCAGAATTCGAAGGGCCGCATGCAAATGCGGCCCTTTTTGTTTGGCGCTGTCACCGTAAGCTGTAGAAATTGAACTGTCGAGCTCCAGCGCAGTCCAACGATGATCTGATCGGTTGTCGAGGGCGGCATGAACGGAGCAGGTTTCAGCAGGTGGCTCAAGAAATTACCCTCGTTGACGCGGCGCCAGCGAGGGCAGCTGCTGGACGCCTTGCGTCCTGCAATCGGATTCGAACGCGTCTGCGCGGCAATTGCGCAGGCCAAACCCAGCCCTTGTTGCCCCTCGTGCCAGGCCGAGCGCCCTTACCGGCACGGGCTGGACCGGGGCATGCAGCGCTACCGCTGCCGCGCGTGCAGAAAAACCTTCAGCGCATTGAGCAGTACGCCCTTGGCTCGCCTGCGTCATCGCGCCAAGTGGCTCGACTACCTCGAACGCATGCTCGAGACCAAAAGCGTGCGCGCAGCAGCCAAGGCGGTGGGCGTACACCGCAATACGAGTTTTCGCTGGCGCCATCGTTTTCTTTCGCTCACCAAGCACGACCGTACCGAGCGCCTGGCCGGCATTGCCGAAGCCGACGAGATGTTTTTACTGGAGTCGCAAAAGGGTTCGCGCACGCTCGACCGGCCCGCGCGGCGGCGCGGTGGCGTTGCTGCCAGCCGCGGCATCACGCACGAACACGTCTGCATCCTGGTGGCGCGCGACCGTACCGGCCAAACCCTCGATTTCGTGACGGGCCGCGCGGCAGTCACCAAACAGCAGCTGCACCGGCACCTCGGACCCAGGCTCGACAAGGATGTGCTGCTCGTGACCGACGGGCATCCTGCTTACCGGGCCTTTGCGCGCGAAGCGGGCATCGCACACGCGTTCGTCAACCTGCGTCTTGGCGAACGGGTTCGCGGCATTGTGCACGTGCAAAACGTCAATGGCTACCACCAGCGCTTCCGCCAATGGCTGGCCCGCTTCTATGGCGTTGCTTCGCGCTATCTGCCCAACTACCTGGGCTGGCGCTGGGCGCTCGACGGCGAACGCATCACTTCACCGGAACGGCTGCTGCGAGCGGCGCTGGGCATCTTCCACACGTAACGGGTACAGCGCCTAGCGAAACTTCTTCTTGTTCGAGGTATACGTCCGCGTGTAGAAGCCGGGCGGCTTGTTCGCCACCCAGTCGATGAAGGTGCGGATCTCGTCGTGGCCGCGCAGCGCTTCCCAGGTGTGATAAGCCTGCAGCAGCTCGCGCTCGGTGAAGGCCGAGTGGATCTTGCGGTGGCAGATCTTATGGATCGGAAACTGTTCCTTGCCCTTGAAGGTCCGGGGCACAAGGTGATGGCGGTCGATGTTGACGCTGCCCAGCAGGCGGCCGCAGAGCGGGCAGGATGCGTCGGCAAGTGGAGGCGACTCTGGAGGATCGGCGTGGCGCTTGCGCATGCCGGATAGATGGCGCCCAAAGCGGCAACTTACAAGGCCCGTGTGTCAATACGGGTGCACGATTGAAAACTGGCAATTGTGTCGGAAATTATCGGAGATGTTGTAGAATTAATGCTTACCCTTTTGCAAGATCGTGCTGCATCTTCGACTATGACGCAATGATTGACGATCGTCCTGACTGCTCCGTCCTTCTCATCGACGATGAGCCCTTCTCGCAAGACATCATCGCCCATGGCCTGACCGGCTGCGTCAGGCATACGCTCTGCTATGAATCGAATGCTGCGCGCGCCGTCGAAGTGGCGAGCAGGATCGGCGCCACCGTCGTGCTGGTCGACCTGCGCATGCCCGACCTGGACGGCTTCGAAGTCACCGCGCTGCTGCGCGCCAATCCTGCTACCGCCGACGTCGCCATCATCGTGCTGTCTTCCGAAGACGACGCCGATATCAAGGCGCGCGCGTTTGCCGTGGGCGCCAACGACTACCTGGTCAAGTGGCCCGATCCGCGCGAGCTGGTGGCGCGGGTGCGCTACCACAGCGACGCCTGCATCGCCCGGCGCCAGCGCGACGCCGCCTTTGCCTCGCTGCGCGTGAGCCAGGAGCAGCTCGCGGCGAGCCAGTCGGCGCTGCACCAGGCCCAGAAGATGGAAGCGATCGGCCAGCTCACCGGCGGCGTCGCCCACGATTTCAACAACGTCCTGCAGATCATCGGCGGCAACCTGCAGCTGCTCAAGCTGATGGGGAACCTGAACGAGAGCGCGCGCACGCGCGTGGACATGGCGCTGTCCGGCGTCGAGCGCGGCGCCAAGCTGGCCGCCCACCTGCTGGCCTTTGCGCGGCGCCAGCCGCTGCAGTCGGTGGTGGTGGATCCGGCTCACCTGCTGCGCCAGATGGACGACATGATGCGCCGCGTGCTGGGGCCGAGCGCCTGCGTGGTCACCGAGATCGAGCCGGGCCTGGGCAGCACCACGGTCGATCCGGACCAGCTCAACAACGTCCTGCTGAACCTGGCCATCAATGCGCGCGACGCCATGGCCGGCAGCGGCATCCTGACCATCCGCGCCGCCAATATGCAAGGCAGCGCCGGGCTGCCGCCGGAAGTGCCGCCGGGCGACTACGTCATGATCGAGGTGGCCGACACCGGCAAGGGCATGCCGCGCGAAGTGCTGCTGCGCGCCTTCGAGCCCTTCTTCACCACCAAGCCGACCGGGCAGGGCACGGGACTGGGCCTGTCGATGGCCTATGGCTTCGTGAAGCAGTCGGGCGGCGAGATCGTGCTGCGAAGCGAGATCGGCGAAGGCACCAGCGTGCGCATCTACCTGCCGCGCAGCGATGCCGCGCCGGTCGATATCGAACAGGTTGCCAGCCAGCCGCTGGCCGGCGGCCTGGAAACCATCCTGGTGGTCGAGGACGAGGACGCCGTGCGCGATTCCACCTCGGCCATCCTGTCGGCGCTGGGTTATGAAGTACTGGAAGCGCCGGATGCGGCGGTGGCGGTGGACATCATCGAGAGCGGCCGCCATGTCGACCTGGTGTTCTCCGACGTGATCATGCCAGGACCCGTGACCAGCCTGCAGCTGGGCGAGGTGGTGCGCAAGCGCCTGCCGGCCGCCAAGCTGCTGTATACCTCGGGCTATGCCGAGGGCCTGCTGTCGCACGAAGGCAAGGTGGACGCCGCCGTGCACCTGCTGCAGAAGCCCTACCATCCGGACGCGCTCAGTGCCCGCATCCGCCACCTGCTGCGCAGCCCGCGCCATGCACGGGCCGAGACCGCCGCCAGTTCAGGCGGCCAGGCTCACTTGGGCTTGATGTAACGGCGCGAGCCGGGGGGCGGTTCGTTCAGGACCGCCCAGAAGATGCCCAGGTCGGCGATCGCGCGCAGGAATTCCGTGAAATCCACCGGCTTGACCACATAGGCGTTCACGCCCAGCGCATAGCTGCGCACCACGTCCTGCTCTTCCTTCGATGAGGTCAGCATCACCACCGGGACGCTCTTGAACGCATCGGTATCGCGGATCACCTTCAGCACTTCGAGCCCGTCCACTTTTGGGAGTTTCAGGTCGAGCAGGATGACGGCCGGGTTGCCGACCGGGCGCTCGGCGAACTCGCCGCGGCGGAACAGGTAATCGAGCGCATCGGCGCCGTCGCGCATGACCACGACTTCGTTGGCCAGCTGGCTTTTCGACAGCGCGATCAAGGTCAGTTCGAGATCGTGCGGATTGTCTTCGACGAGGAGAATGGGCTTGAGCATCATGCGCCTTCTTGAATAGGATGTTTCGGGATACTGAACGAGAAGGTCGCGCCTTCTCCCTGCACGGAATTGGCCCAGACGCGGCCGTTGTGGCGCTCGACGATGCGGCGCACGTTGGCCAGGCCGATGCCGGTGCCCTGGAAGTCTTCCATCCGGTGCAGGCGCTGGAATACGCCGAACAGCTTGTGCACGTAGTCCATGTTGAAGCCGGCGCCGTTGTCGGCGACGTGGAACACGGTGTCGGTCTCCAGGTCTTCCGAGGTGATGGTGATGACCGCCGGGTCGCGCGCGCCGGTGAACTTCACTGCGTTCGACAGCAGGTTGAACATGGCCAGGTGCAGGAAGGTCGGATCGGCGCACACCGTCGGCAGCGGCTCGATGTGCCAGTCGACGTTCCGGCCGGTCATCTCGATGCCGAGCTTGTCGATGCAGCCAGCCACCAGGTCGTTCATGTCGACACTGGTCGGGCGCAGCGCGGCGCGGCCCATCTGCGAGAACGACAGCAAATCGTCCACCAGCTTGCCGGCCAGGCGCGCCGATTCCTTGATGTTCTTCAGGAAGCGCTGGCGGCGCTCCGGGTCTTCCGCGCCGCTCGATTCGATCAGGAGGTCGGAGAAGCCCACGATGTGGCGCAGCGGCGCGCGCAAATCGTGCGAGACCGAGTACGAGAAGGCCTCGAGTTCCTTGTTGGCGCGGCCGAGTTCCTCGGCCAGCTCGGCCATCTGCTCGGCGCGCTCGAGCGCGATGCCCAGCAGGGCGCTGCGGAATTCGACGGTCAGCTCGACCTCGGCCACGTGCCAGGGCTGGCTGCGGCCGTGGATGGTCTCGCGCCAGGACTGGAAGCTCAGGCGCGGCGTGAGCTGGACCGGCGTGCCGGCCGCGGCCACGAGCTGGGCTTCCTTGTCGTAGGGGTTGCCGGCCCAGTCGATGGTCTGCACCACCTCGGGACGGAACCACAGCAGGTAATGCTGGTGGATGCGCGAGATCGGCAGCGCCAGCAGGCCGCTGGCGTTGCGCACCATGGTCACGGCCGGCGGATACACTTCCATCAGGTGATCGGTGTGGAACACCTCGGTCTGTCCCTGCGTGGCCAGCCACCTGGCCAGCGCGCGCACCGCCGGCTCGTCCGGCGTGTCGCCATAGGTCAGCACGCGGTCGTCGACCACGATGGCCACCCCGCCGGCGCGCCCGAAGCGCAGCAGCTCGGGGAACACGGCGCTCATGTTTTCCAGGAAGTCCGCGCCCTTGGTCAGGCGGCCGAGCATCTCGACCATGATGCGGCGCACCTCCAGGCGGAACTGCAGCTCGCCCGCGTCTTCGCGCGACTCGATGCACAGCGCCAGGATCTGCCCCAGCTGCTCGCAGGCGGTGCGCTCTTCGACCGGCACCGGGCAGGGCGTGGCGTTGTGGCAGGAGATCAGGCCCCACAGCTTGCCCTTGACGATCAGCGAGACCGACATCGAGGCCAGCGTGCCCATGTTGCGCATGTACTGCAGGTGCACCGGCGAGACGCTGCGCAGCGCCGCGAACGACAGGTCGTTGCGCATGCCGGTGGCCGGGTTCAGTTCGGGCACCAGGGGCGCGGCGACGTAGTTGGCGTCCTGGATCACGCGGATCGGCGAGAGGATGTACAGCGCGCGCGCCTGGGCCGGGATGTCGCTGGCCGGAAAGTGCTGGCCCAGGTAGGAGTCGTAGCCGTCTGCCAGCGACTCGGCCACCACGTGGCCATGGCCGTCCGGATCGAACTGGTAGACCATCACGCGGCCGTAGCCGGTCACGGCGCGCACGTGGCGCGCGGCCAGTTCCGACAGCGACGGGATCGAGGCCGACTGGTTCACCTTCAGCAGGAAGTCGCCGATCAGGGGGTAGAGGTGGCGGAAATCGGCGGCGCCGACGCGCTCCACGTTTTCGAATTCGACGATCACCAGGCCGTCCCAGGCATGCGCGAGCACGTCGAAGTGGGCGTCCTTGGTATCGACCGTGCCGATATAGGTCGGGCGCGAGGCCAGCCTGGATGCGTCCAGTTCGGGCGCAAGGCGCGCCGCGGTGGCCTCGCCCACTACCTGCGCGAGCGGCCTGCCTGCGGCGTCGCCGGCCGCCACGCCGGTCCAGTGTCCGAGGTTGGCGCTGGCCTGCAGCACCAGCAGGGCAGGGCCGGGCGAAAGCGTCAGCATGAAGCCGTGCGGCTGGATGCTTCCTGGCGTACGGATCGGTTCGTTAGCGCAGGAGCTGAGGTCGATGATGTCGGGAGAGGCCTGGGTCATATGCAAACGAAAAGTGCGTGGGCGTTACAATTCGGCATTGTAGCGTCAATTCCGGCAAATCAACCGCCAACATGGCCGATTGTCCGATATTTTCTTGCATAGTCGTGCAGTGCGCGCGGGAGATATTGCCCAAGAGAGATATGATAAGACATTTGTAGCAACATATACGGAAGCGCCCGGCACATGAACACGCACCATCCCGCCACAACGACCCTGACCGACGAACAACGTTTCCAGTACCTGATCGCCGGCATCAGCGACTACGCGATCTACATGCTCGATCCGGCCGGGCACGTCAACAGCTGGAATGCGGGCGCGCAACGCTTCAAGGGTTACAAGACGCACGAAATCCTCAACGAGCACTTCTCGCGCTTCTACACGCCCGAAGACCGCGCCGGCGGCCTGCCGGCCCGGGCGCTGGCGCAGGCCCTTCAGCAGGGCAAGTACGAAGCCGAGGGCTGGCGCGTGCGCAAGGACGGTACCCGCTTCTGGGCCCACGTGGTGATCGACCCGATCTACGACGAGCACCAGAACCTGCTGGGCTACGCCAAGATCACGCGCGACGTCACCCAGCGCAAGCTGGCCGAGGATGCGCTGCGCGAAAGCGAGCAGCGCTTCCGGCTGCTGGTGCAGGGCGTGACCGACTATGCGATCTACATGCTCTCGCCTCAGGGCGTGGTCTCGAACTGGAACGTCGGGGCCGAGCGCATCAAGGGCTACAGCTACGACGAAGCAGTGGGCAGCCATTTCTCGCGTTTCTATACCGAGGAAGACCGCGTGGGCCGCATGCCGCAGCGCGCGCTGGCCACGGCCGGCCGGGACGGGCGCTACGAGTCCGAAGGCTGGCGCGTGCGCAAGGACGGCAGCCGCTTCTGGGCCCATGTCATCATCGACGCCATCCATGGCGACGACGGCGCCCTGGTGGGCTTCGCCAAGATCACGCGCGACCTCACCGAAAAGAAGCTCGCCGCCGAAGCGCTGGAACAGGCGCAGCTCGCGCTGTTCCAGTCGCAGAAGATGGAATCGATCGGCCAGCTCACCGGCGGCATCGCGCACGATTTCAACAACCTGCTGTCGGTGCTCTCCAGCGGCCTCGAAGTGCTGGGCATGAGCCGCCAGAGCGGCGCCGACGCCAGGACCCTGGACAGCATGCGCCGCGCGATCGACCGCGGCGCCACCCTCACCCAGCAGCTGCTGGCCTTCGCGCGCCAGCAGCCGCTGCAGCCGGAGACGCGCAGCATCAACCGCCTCATCTCCGGCTTCGAATCGGTGCTGCGCCGCGCCGCGCATTCGAACATGGCGTTCGAACTGAACCTCGACCCGCAGGCCGGCAGCGCCGTGGTCGACGCCGCCCGCTTCGAGTCGGCCCTGCTCAACCTGGTGGTCAACGCGCGCGACGCCATGCCAGACGGCGGCCAGCTGACCCTGGACACCGCGCCCGTCACCCTGCGCGAGGCCGAGGTTCCGGGCCTGGCGCCGGGACCGTATGTCTGCATCTCGGTGACCGACACCGGCACCGGCATGTCGCCCGAAACCGTGCAGCGCGCCTTCGAGCCCTTCTACACCACCAAGGAAATGGGCAAGGGTACGGGCCTGGGGTTGTCGCAGGTGTACGGCTTCATCAAGCAATCTGGCGGCGAGGTGGTCATCCAGAGCACGGAAGGCCGCGGCACCGCGATCACGATCTACCTGCCGGCCGTAACCGCGCTCGACCGCGAACCGGCCGCGCACGGCGGCACCGAAACCGTCCTGATCGTCGAGGACGAAGCCGATTTGCTGGACACGGCGTCCGCCCTGTTCATGAGCATGGGCTACGAGGTCATGACCGCGGCCAACGGCCAGGATGCGATGAACCTGCTGGCCAGCGGCGAGGTCGACATCCTGTTCACCGACATCGTCATGCCGGGCGGCCCGAACGGCATCGAGCTGGCCGAGTACACGCGCGAGAACTACCCGGGCGTGAAGGTGATGCTGGCCTCCGGCTACCCGCAGCCGGCGCTCAAGCTGGACCAGCACAAGCTGGGGGATTTTACCTTCGTGAGCAAGCCGTATCGCCTGTCCGACCTGGCGCGGAGCCTGCGCAGCGTGCATTGACACCCTGCTGGCAGCACGGTGACGCGGCCGGACGCCGGCTCGGCCGCATCACAGGCCGAAGATGATATCGCTCACCTGCTCGTACAAGGGGTTCGCCGACGGCCCGCGATTCGGCCAGTTGAGGATATCGAAGTGGTCGTATCCCTTGTAATTCCCCAGGAAATTCCAGGTCCCCTTCACCGAGCGCCCATCGTAGTCGCGGACCGGATGCCCGAAAGGCGCGCGCATGCTCACCGTATTGACCACCCCATCGTTCGGGAACCACTCGCTGCCGACCGGCGCCCGGCCCGGCGCATCCTGGGTGTAGCCGCCCAGGCCATGCTGGAAGCTCGAGGGCACGATCCATTCGCCGGCCGTGGCCTTGAAGGCGGGGATCATGTCCTGGCGCGGATACTGGTGCGAGACCGATTGCACCGGGGCGACCGTGCGGTCGGTGCCGTTGCAGCACCAGCTGCCCGCCTCGGTCGCCACCGTGCCCACCGAGTAGTAATAGATATGGGGCGAGGTGCGCGCCCACCGGTTGAAGCCGCGCGCGCCGTCGGGCGAGAGCTCCCACTGTGCCCAGCGGTGCCGCAGCAGCGCCAGCAGGGGCGTGGTCAATGCCGGATTGGCGTTCAGTACCGCGTCGGCGTAAGTGGTGCCGTTGTGCGGCGCCGAAATCGTCGTCACGCTGCGCACCCAGCCGGTCTTGCCGCCCGCGTACAGCGGATGGCCGCCTTCGTCTTCCGGCGAGCCGTGTTCCAGCAATTCGACCAGCGCGCGGATCGTGGTGCCGCCCTGGCTGTGGCCGATCAGGTGGATCGGGTGTGCGGCGTCCCAGGCCGGGTAGAGCGCGAGGGGATAGCCCTGCGGGTTGTTCTTCGGGTCGGCGGCCCAGCATTTGCCGGCGGGCCTCTGCTGCCGGCCCGGCGTGCCATGGCGGCGCACGTGGGCCGCGCCATAGTCGACGCAGCCGCCCTTGATCTGCGCATACAGGTCGGCGGCCCGGTCCCAGTTCGAGCTGACCGGGCCAACCACCGCCGCGAACACCGTGCGCGGGCCGCGGTAGACCTGCATGTGCGAAGCGATGTCGCCATAGCCGCCCCAGTAATTGAAGCCGCTATGCTCGAACGTGTCGGGGCCGAAGCCGAGGAAGCCATGGACCAGGATCACAGGATAGTTGTTGGCCGCGGCAGCCGGCGCGCACGCCACCGACGCGCCCAGCGCACAGAGCGCGGCGAAGCAGGCGTGAAGGGGGCGGACCATGGGATTCTCCGGAATGGGCTGAATGGCCATTGTCCGGTCTAGGAGAGGGTGGCGATTTGCGCCAGGTCGGAAAGCGCAGGGGCTGCCAGGCTTGACGCACCGAAACAGTGCGCCGAAGGCTTGACAGCCGCTGCGGAAAGCCGGCGAACCTCAGCCTGGAAGACTGATGCGCGTTATGCGCCGACCTTAATTCGTCGCCTTGTTGCTACCGATCGAGGTACTCGGCGCCGACGCCGCCGCATCCAGCTTCTGCGCCGGCGCCACCGATGCCGTCACCGCTGCCTCTTCGGCCTGGTCGATCCGCTCGCCAGTCCACACCACGTAATCGTCGACCGAATACAGGCGGCACGGCTCGGTGCTCTTGGCGGTGCAGGTGGCCAGCGCGCGGCCGTCCGGGTCTTCGCCTTCCTCGGCCCAGGTCCAGGCGCCGCTCGGCGAGACGGCAAAGGCGCGCGGCGTCATCTTGCCCAGGTATTCCTGGTAGGCGCGGCGGCCGTTCTCGGACAGGAAGGGCACGGCCTCGACGTCGTCGACCCTGGCAAAGTCGGTGCGGGCCGGGCTCGGAGGCGGCGGCACCTCGTGCAGCACCTTGGTCGGCATGCCGACCTGCTGCAGGAACTTCATGGTGTCCGCCAGCCAGATCTTTTCGCCGTCGCGGCTGGCCAGCATGCCGTGCGAGTCGCGCTTGAAGGACGGGAACTCGACCAGGCGGCCACGCCCGCCGGCCTGCTCGAAGGCCGCGTGCATGCGCTGCGCCAGTTCCGGGCCGAACAACGAATCGTTATGGCCATACATCCACAGGGTCGGCACGGTGGCCTTGGCGCCGTAGTCGGCGAAGGCCGAGACCAGTGCCGAGCGCCAGGCGCAGCGGTCGCTGTCGTCGCGCAGGCCGCCGGCGAAGTTGATCAGGCCGCGCACGCCCTGCAGTTCGCGGGTGCCGAGGGCAATGGTGGCCAGGCCCCCGTAGGACTGGCCGGCGACCACGATGCGGCCGGTATCGACCCACGGCTGCTGGCGCGCATAGGCGAGGGTGGCGGCGATGTCGTCGGCCTGGGCATAGCCGTTGGCCGTCATGTCGCAGCCGTGGTCGCGGTAGCGGCCGGTGGAATTGGCGAAACCCTGGCGCATCGGCACCATCACGGCATAGCCGCGTTTCACGAAGGCCGTGGCCATGTGATAGAAGCGGTCGCGCGGCTGCATGCTCGGGCGGCCGGGATCCTTGCCGTGGTTGATGATGATCAGCGGGAAGGGACCCGGGCCATTGGGCTGGAACACCGTGGTCTCGAGCATGGCGCGCTGTTGCGCACCAGCCGGCACCTGCACGATGTGTTCGTTCATCCTGTGGTCAAGTTGCAACTCCTGCTGCACGGCGATACCGGGAAGCAGGCCTACGGCGAGGAGCACGGCGGCGGTGGCGTTGCGAAGCGTGAGGCGTGGGTGCATGGTGACTCTGTCTCGACTGCGTACGAATGAACATGCGGTGCGGAATACTTTCCGCTAGGCATAAGTTGATTCTAGGTACGCGTAAAGGCCAGAGCAATATCTGTTTAGCCAACTCTTGAGCTAAATTTTTGCGTCGTGCAAAGATGACCACGCCGGCAGGCGGCAGACGTGTCTTTTTCGCAGCGGTTATGATGCGAAACTGTCAAAAATCGGAAGGAATATCATCGGATGAGCAAGGACGCTCCACCCGAGTCCGCCACCCGGCGCGTGCACTGCGCCACCTGCCTGCGCGCGCAATCGGCCTGCATCTGCCGCTGGATCACGCCGGTTCAGGCGCGGGCCGCGTTATTGGTGCTGCAGCACCCGCTGGAAGTGGGCAACGCCAAGAACAGCGCGCGCCTGCTGCACCTGAGCGTGGCGGGCAGCGTGCTGGCGGTGGGCGAGGTCTTCGACCCGGCGCAGCTCGACGCACTGCTGCATGGCGGCGGGCGCACCCCGGTGCTGCTGTATCCGCAGACCCCTGGCGACGCCACGCTGCCGGCGCCGCCGCCCTGCGAACCGTTCGACGCGGAGCGGGTGCGGCTGGTGCTGCTGGACGCGACCTGGCGCAAGAGCCGCAAGATGCTCTACCTGAACCCGGCCCTGCAGCGCTTGCCGCGGCTGGCGCTGGTGGACGTGGCGCCCTCGAACTACCGGATCCGCAAGGCGCATGCGCCGCACCAGTTGTCGTCGCTGGAAGCGGCCGCCCTGGCGCTGGGCCAGCTAGAAGGAACGGAAACTGCCTTCCAGCCGCTGCTGGATGCTTTCGAGGGCTTCGTACAGCAGCAGGCGGCGTATGTGGTGCACCCGCGCCACAACGCAGGCCCTGCTTGAGTTCTGCCCGGCGCGGGCGTAAAATACTGTATAAATACACAGTATGGAGCCAGCGTGCCAGAGCGCGACCAAGGACGAGACCGCCAGCCCATGGACGAGCAGCCGATGCTCGGCCCGCGTCCGCTCGTGGCGCGCAAGGGGCGGGGCGCCGTGTCGAACATGCAGGGCCGGTACGAGGTCAATGGCCGTGAAGAATTCGATGACGGCTGGGAGCGCGACGAGGACGGTCCCACCGTGTTCCGCACGGTCGTCACCGACGAACACGCCAAGACCATCCTGTCGCGCAATGCCTCGCCCGACATCCCCTTCAATGTCTCGCTCAATCCCTACCGGGGCTGCGAGCACGGCTGCATTTATTGCTTCGCGCGTCCGACGCACAGTTATCTCGGCCTGTCGCCCGGCCTCGATTTCGAAACCCGCCTGTTCGCCAAGGTCAATGCCGCCGAACTGCTGCGGCGCGAGCTGGCCAAGCCGGGCTATGTGCCCGAGCATATCGCCCTGGGCGTGAACACCGACGCCTACCAGCCCTGCGAGCGCGAATTGCGCCTCACGCGCCAGGTGCTCGAGGTGCTCAGCGAATGCCAGCATCCGGTCGGGCTCATTACCAAGTCCGCGCTGATCGAGCGCGATATCGACTTGCTTGCCCCGATGGCCGCGAAGGGCCAGGCCTGCGCCGCCATCACGCTGACCACGCTCGACCCGCAGATCTCCCGCACGCTCGAACCACGCGCGGCCGCCCCGGCGCGGCGCCTGCGCGCCATCCGCACGCTGACCGATGCCGGCATCCCGGTAAGCGTAAGCGTGGCGCCGATCATTCCTTTCGTGACCGAGCCGGAAATCGAAAAAATCCTCGAAGCGGCGCGCGATGCAGGTGCAGTGGGCGCGCACTACACGGTGCTGCGCCTGCCGAACGAGGTCAACCCTTTGTTCCAGGAATGGCTGCAAGCCCATTTTCCCGACCGGGCGCAGCGCGTGATGAACCGCATACGCGATATGCGCGGCGGCAAGGACTACGACAGCGATTTCGGCAAGCGCATGCAGGGCGAAGGCGTCTGGGCCGACCTGATACGCCAGCGTTTCACCAAGTCGGTAGAGCGTCTGGGAATGGGGGAGTTGCGTGGGCGCTTCGGCAGGCTCGACGGCTCGCAGTTCCGCAAGCCGCTGGTGGTGCCGGCACGGCCGGGCAAGCAGGGTGGAAGTGGGGCGGGGCAGCTGGATTTGTTTTAGTCGAGCTTGCCCGGCACGAGTATGCACAAGGGGCGCGGCGCGGCGGTGCGACGCCTGGCCGGCCGCACCCCTGGCGCTTACTTTTTCTTCTGAATCTTGTTGTGCACGTCGTTCACGGCCATCAGGCCGGCCGAGCTGTAGAACTGGTGGTATTCCGCCACCATCTCGCCGCTGACAATGACGGGGTCGGCGTCCACATAGCTCTTGGCCTGTTCCATGCTTGACGTCGCCAGGATGAAGATGCCGCGGCGGCCTTCCTTGCCGTCCAGCGGGCCGGCGACGGCCAGCTTCTTCTCGGCCGCCAACTTGTTGATGTTCGCAAAGTGGCCCTCGAACATTTTTGCGCGCTCGGCCTTGTCCGTGACCTTGTTCGGGCCGGTCTTCAGGATCACCAGCACATAGCTGCGCATGCCCTGGTCGTCGCCGCCTAGCGACCTGGCCAGTTCGGCGTCGTAGTGCGCCGCCGGCTCGGCGGTCCTGGTCTGCGCCGCAACCGGCTGCATCGCAGCGAGCATCCATCCACACAGCAGCAGCATCTTTTTCGACATTTTCCGTTCTCCTGTTATTGGCGCGTGGCCTGCACACGCGTCTTGTTGGAACAGGCCGCGCGTCGCAAGCTGTCGCGTTCACGATTCTAGCGGACTTCGCAGCGCCGGCCGGTCGAATATCGGGCCGCACCGCAATTGCCGAAGCGCCCGTCCTCACACCCATAGCCGGTAGATCCAGAACGACTCGTCCTCGATGAAGCGCTCGGCGAACTCGGTGGGCGAGAAGCCGCAGATTTCGCGGGTCACGCGGCTGAAATGGGCCTGGTCGGAAAAGCCCTGGTCCAGCGCCAGCGTCGCCCATTCGAAGGGCTGGCCGTTCTCGTAGCGCTCGCGCGCGGCGAAGAAGGCGCCTTCGGTGCGGGTGAGCGCCTGCCATTGGCGCAGCGAGCGCCCGCTGAAGGACTTGATGCGCCGCTCGACCTGGCGCGTGCTGCAGGTGTTGCGCCATTCGTGGGCTTGCCAGGCCAGGCGCTCGACCCAGTGCCGGCCGACCTGGCGCAGCGTCGGCCGGCTGGAGCTGCGTCCCTGCACGCTGCGCCAGCGCGGGCCGAGGTGCTGTTCGAGCAGGCGCATGGCCGCGCCGTCGTCCGCAGCGGCGAGCAGGGCGTCGAACAGGGGCTGCCAGTGCGCGCCCACGACGTCGATTGCCGGCACGAAGCGGTCCTGCACGCTGGCGAGGTCGATCCCGAACAGGCCCTGGGCGACGTCGGGCAGGAAGCAGGCCATGTAGCCGCGGCCGCCGGTGGGCGCCCAGGTGGTCAGCGGACGCGATTGGCTACCCGAGACCACGACGCGTGCGCCGAATGCTTGCCAGCCGCGCTGCGGGTCGACCAGGCCGGCGTCGAGCCCCTGGTACCACGACAGCGTGACCAGGGGCGAAGCGGGAAAATGCGACAGCCGCTGGGGATCGGTCGACACGAGCTGCGCGGTGTCGCGGCTGATGAGCGCCAGCATTGCGCCCTGCAATGCAGGCGGTGCGAGGTAAAGCCGGTCGAGTGGAAGGCGACCCTCCTCGCATAAGCGCGGCGCGCGCGCCAGCCGGTCGGGGCAGGGGAAGAGTCCAGGGTCGCGGTCGGGCACCATGGCGTGGGAGTATAGGCAGGCCAGGTGAATCTGTCGATGTCGTTTGCGTTCAAGACGCGCCGGTCGAAGCCGTGAAAAATGGATGCCATGAACACGCCCCCTCCTGCCCAGTGTCCCTTCCATGCCGGCGGCCAGCCGCCGGCGCCCGTTGCCCACCCTGCGGGCGCCTGGCCGCCCGGCCCGCCGTCCGGCCTGAGCGGCTGGGGCCTGCTGGCGCGCATGGCGCGCGATTTGCCGGCGGCCCTCGCCGGCTGGCGCCAGGAATATGGCGACCTGGTGCACCTGCGCATGTGGCCGGAGCACCAGCTCGTGGTGAGCGATCCGCAGCTGGTGCGCGAGCTCCTGGTGAGTCACCACGACGCCCTGATCCGCTGGGAACGCGGCATCGGCATCTTCGCCTACCTGCAGGGCAACAGCGTCCTGATCGCGGAAGGGCCGCAGTGGGCGGCCAAGCGCCACGCCCTGCAGCCGGCCTTTGCGCCGAAAGCGGTCAAGGCTTTCGTGCCGACCATCGCGGCCGCGACAGGCAAGGCGATGGATGGCTGGCAGCCAGGCAGCTCGGCGCCCATCGAAAGCCGGCTCACCGGGCTGACGATGGACGTCATCATGCGCATGATGTTCTCGAGCGAGATCGGGGATGAGGCACGCAGCATGGAGGCGGCCGTGCATGCGGCCCTGGTGACCGGCAATGCCGAGATGTTCTGGCCGGCCAGCTGGCCCGACTGGATGCCCTGGAAGCGCCGCAAGCGCGCCGTGCGCGCGCAGCTCACGGGGCTGATCGAGCGCCACGTGCAGGCGCGCCTGGCCATGCCGCTCGATGCCTGGCCGGCGGACCTGCTCAGCCGCCTGCTGGAATTGCACCGTGCCGATGGCGCAGCCTGGCCGCTGGATGCGGTGCGCGACGAATGCATGACGGCGTTCCTGGCCGGCCACGAGACCACGGCGGCGACCCTCACCTGGTGGGCCTGGTGCATGGCCTCGAACCCGGCGGCGCAGGAAGCGGCGCGGCGCGAAGTGCAGGCTGTGCTGCAGGGACGCCCGCCCGGTGGCGAGGACTTGCCGGCGCTGACCTACCTGGCGCAGACCCTGAACGAGACCATGCGCCTGTATCCGGCCGCGCCCGTCCTGATGAGCCGCCGTTCGACGCGCGAGATCGTGCTGGGCGGCTGGACCGTCCCGCAGCGCACGATGTTCATGATCCCGGTCTTCCTGATGCACCAGGACCCGCGCTGGTTCCCGGAGCCGCAGGCTTTCCGCCCCGAGCGCTTTGGCGCCGATGCCCCACCCATGGCGCGCGGCGCCTATATGCCCTTCGGGACCGGCCCGCGCGTCTGCCTGGGCCAGCACCTGGCGCTGATGGAAATGACGGTGATCGCCGCCATGCTGCTGCAGCGCTTCGTGCTGACGGTCCCCGCGGGGCAGGCGCCGCCGCGGCCGGTGCTGAATATCTCGCTGCGCCCGGCCACGTCCCTGTGCCTGGCGCTCGCGAAGAGCGCGTAAGGATCAGCGCTGCCCGAACTCGTTGAGGTGGCGCTCGATGTCGTACACGTGCGCGTCGTGCTTGCCCAGTGCGCGCAGGGCGCTCGCCAGTTCGAGTAGGTAATCGACGTTGGGCCCGCTCGGGCCGTGCGCCGCCGCGATCTGGCGCGCGATCTCGCGCTCGCTGGCCGGGCCGAGGAAGGCCGCATTCTCATGCGTGGCGATGTAGACGATGCCTTCCGCCGCGCCGCCATCCTCGAACGCGATCCGTGTGGCCAGGCGCAGGTAGCCGTTCTTTTCGCGGTGGTCGAGATGGGCGAATTCCTCGGGTGTGACGAGATAGGCCATGCCGTGGCAGGTCGCGCCTTCCTCCGGCACCAGCGTCGCCACCCTGCCCGGCGCGGTCTCGGTGCCGCGGTGGTCGTGCGAGCCTTGCCAGAAGCGGCGGCTCCAGCCCGCGATGCTGGCGGGTCGGCGTTCGATGAAGGGAAAGTCCGCCTTGAAGATCAGCGAACCGTAGCCGAACAGCCAGACGCTGTCATGGCTGTCGAAGCGGTCCATTTGGCGGTTGATCTCGATCGTGTTGAGGGACATCGTTGGCGTATGCGGAAAAGCGGAGCCGTTCATTGTAGCGCGTGGCTCGGTCCTGCGTTTGCCGGACAAACCCGTGGAGGAAGGCGATGAAGCTTTCGGCGGCGGGCGACAGCGAGCGCCCCGGGCGGGTGTAGACGAAGAAACGGCGGCTCAACACCGGCGCTTCCAGCGGGCGCATCACCAGCCCGTACAGGGTCGCGAGCGGCTGCGCATACGGCAGGCAGACCGTCACGCCAAGACCGGCGCTGGCCATCGCCAGGGCCGTGGTCATGAAGGTCACTTCGTTGGCAGGCTTGACCGGCACTTCGCGCAAGGATGCGTGGACGTCGTCGAGCAGGCGCTCGGTGAACTGGCCCTGCAGAGAGATGAACGGGTAGCGCGTCACGTCCTTCCAGGTCACGCGCTCCTGTTGCTCGAGTTCGTGCCCCTTCGGGAACACCAGCGCGAAGGGCATCTCGAACAGCGCGTGCGCATCGAGCGGAGGCGCGGGTTCGCGCTCGGGGCCGATGCCGAAGTCGGCCTCGCCCGACAGCACCCGTGCGATCACGCTTTCTACCCCGGTGTCGCCGAGCCGCACTTCGATGTCCGGGTTGGCCTTGCGGTAGGCGGCGATCACCTCGGGCAGCAGGGTGCAGGACAGCAGCTGCGGCGCGGCAATCCGCACGATGCCTTTTTTAAGGCGGGTGTGGTCGGCCACGTTGGCCAGTGCGCCGTCGAGGTCGTCGATCATCTGGCTGAACAGCGGATACAGCTCGCGGCCGATGTCGGTCAGCACGATGCGCCGCGTGCTGCGGTCGACCACCTTGGCTTCCAGCGTCTGCTCGAGCTCCTTGATCAACCCCGAGAGCGCGGACTGCGTGACGTGCATGCTTTGGGCGGCGAGCGTAAAGTTACCCGTCTTGGCCAGGGATACGAAGGCGCGCATCTGGCGCAGGGTCGGATTCATAAGATAGTCTGATAAATCAAGTCAAAAATACTGATTGAATGATAGTTCGTTTTGAATTGTAATGGCGAAATGCAATCAACCCTGAAGGAAGCGCAATGAAACTCGCCACACTCAAGACGGGCGGCCGCGACGGCACGCTGGTCGTCGTCAGCCGCGACCTCGTCACCTGCCAGGCCGTCCCCAAGATCGCCCGCACGCTGCAGGCCGCCCTGGACGACTGGGAAAACGCCGCGCCGCAGCTGAAGAAAGTCTACGAGCGCCTGAACGCGGGCAGCGCCGACCAGGCCGAGTCCTTCCTCGAGGAGGCATGCCATTCGCCGCTGCCGCGTGCCTACCAGTGGTGCGACGGGTCGGCCTACATCAACCACGTCGAGCTGGTGCGCAAGGCGCGCAATGCCGAGGTGCCGGCCTCGTTCTACAGCGACCCGCTGATGTACCAGGGCGGCTCGGATTCGTTCGTCGGTCCATGCGACCCGATCGCGGTGCTGTCCGAGGAGTGGGGCGTCGACCTCGAGGCCGAGGTGGCCGTGGTCACCGGCGACGTGCCGATGGGCGCCAGCGTGGAAGAAGCGGCCGCCGCGATCCGCCTGGTCATGCTGGTCAACGACGTCTCGCTGCGCAACCTGATCCCGAACGAGCTGGCCAAGGGCTTCGGCTTCTACCAGTCCAAGCCGGCCAGCGCCTTCTCGCCGGTGGCCGTGACCCCGGACGAGCTGGGCGAGGCCTGGGTGGATTCCAAGCTGCACCTGCCGATCCTGGTCACGCTCAACGACCAGCCCTTCGGCCGTCCGAACGCGGGCGAAGACATGACCTTCAGCTTCGCGCGCCTGGTCGCCCATGCGGCCATGACGCGCGAACTGGGCGCGGGCAGCATCATCGGCTCGGGCACGGTGTCGAACAAGCAGGGCGGCCTGCATGGTTCCAGCATCGGCAACGGCGGCGTCGGCTACTGCTGCCTGGCCGAAGTGCGCATGTACGAGACCATCGAGGACGGCAAGCCGCAGACGCCTTACTTAGGCTTTGGCGACACGGTGCGCATCGAGATGGTGGATGCGCAGGGGGCCAGCATCTTCGGCGCCATCGACCAGGAAGTGACGCGCTATCACCGGAAATGACAGGAGGGGGCATGAAACTCTACACTTACTTTCGCAGCTCGGCCGCCTACCGGGTGCGCATCGCGCTGGGCCTGAAGGGCCTGGACTTCGATGCCGTGCCGGTGCACCTGGTGCGCGGCGGCGGCGAGCACTTGATGGACGACTACCGCGCCGTCAACCCGAGCGCGCTGGTGCCGGCTTTCCAGGACCACGCCATCACGCTCACGCAGTCGATGGCGATCCTGGAATATCTTGAGGACGCCTATCCGCTGGTCCCGCTGTTGCCGAAAGACGCGGTTGGCCGGGCGCGCGTGCGCGAGCTGGCGCAGATCGTCGCCTGCGACATCCACCCGCTGAATAACTTGCGCGTGCTGAACTACCTGAAGCACCACCTCGGCCAGCCCGAGGAGGTGCGCAACGACTGGTACCGCCACTGGATCATCGAGGGCTTCCGCTCGCTCGAAGCCCATTTGGCGCGCAATAGCTGTACCGGCAGCTTCTGCTACGGCGACAGCCCGACGATGGCCGACTGCTACCTGGTGCCGCAGGTATTCAATGCGCAGCGCTTCAACGTCGACCTGGCGGCCTACCCGACGATCGCGCGCATCAACAACCTGTGCGTGGAGCTGCCGGCCTTCAAGGCGGCGCATCCATCGCGCCAGGCGGACGCCGAGTAAGCGTCGCTTCCGGCAAGACCATCGTCCCGGCGCAGGCCGGGACGCAAGTTCCCACGGCAGTGACAGCGCTAACTGCGGCTTCTACGAACGGTCCGGCTCCGACGGCGACGAAATCTCGTCCAGCGCCCCATCCGTGTCCCCGCGCGACTTGGTCGCGATATCGCCCAGCGACACGATGCCCACCAGCTGCTTCGACTCCTGGTCGATCACCGGCACGCGGCGGATCTGGACGTCGCCCATCGTGGCCAGCACGTCGTCCACGGTCTGGTTGCTGAAGCAGGTGCGCACGTCCGTGCTCATGGCGTCTTCCACCTTGGCCTCGCCCGGCGCCTGGCCGACGGCAGTCGAGCGCACGGTGATGTCGCGGTCGGTGATCATCCCCACCAGCTTCTTGCCGTCGCACACGGGAATGGCGCCGACATTGAGTTCGTCCATCATCTGGGCTGCACGCTGGATGCTGTCCTGCGGCGAGATGGTTTGCACGTCGGCGGTCATGACTTCACGAATGGTTTGCATGGTGTCTCCTGGTCGGTTGGTCGAATGCCCTGAAGCGGGCAGCAGGAAGATCATGCCCTGAAACGCTGAAACACGATGTTAGATTGACCACCTAACTCACGCATCTGGCTGCGCTACAATCCGCCGCTCCCGCGACCTTGAAACTGTGCCATGCCAGCCCACCCGATTCCCCAGCCCATCCTCGACGCCCTCGACCGTGCCGACGCCTCCTGGCGGCCCATCCTGGAGCAGGGCCTGCAGGCCGTTGCCGCGGCCGATCCCGCCTACCTGCCGGCGCTGGCCGCCGACGACTACCTGCCCACCGGCGGCCGCATCTTCGCCGCCTTTGCCCAGCCCCTGGACAAGGTGCGGCACGTGCTGGTGGGGGAGGGACCCTACCCGCGCGCCGAAAGCGCGACCGGTGTGTGCTTCATGGATGGCGCCGTCGACGCATTGTGGAGCGACTCCGGCCTGTCCAAGCCGGTCAACCGCGCCACCTCGCTGAGGAATTTCATGAAGATGCTGCTGGTGGCGAGCGGGCAACTGGGGGCGGACGATACCGGCGGCAGCGCGATGGCGCCGGTGGCGCTGGCGGCGCGCAGCAACGGCTCGATCCAGACCCTGCCGCAACTGCAGGACAACCTGACGCGCGAAGGCTTCCTGCTGCTCAATGCCGCGCTGGTATTTCGCAAGCACGTGGCGCCCGTCGTCGATGCACGCGCCTGGCAGCCCTTCCTGCAAACCGTGCTGGCGGCGCTGGCCAGCCGCGTGCCGCCGCCGACTCTGGTGTTATGGGGAAAGATCGCGGAGCAGTTGAGGAAATTGCCGGAGACGGCGGCCCTGCCGCAGATTGTTTCGGAGCATCCGTACAACCTGTCCTTCATCCGCCACCGGGAAATGCAGGACCTGTTCGGGCCGATGGAATTGTTGCGCTTGCGATAAGGGAGCCGGACGCGTGGGGGAGACGGTTGCCCACCCTGCGGTTTTGGGGGCCTCCAAGACAACAGGGTCAGGATTTGCTATACTTGACTAAATCGTTCAACTAATCGGGTTATTCGGCAGGCAGCATCAGGAGTTTGATTGTTGCAGTGCGTCGATGAGTTGGAAAGAGGCAATATTTTAACATTAACCGGGGTTGTGATGCGTCTGACCACCAAAGGCCGTTTTGCTGTTACCGCGATGATCGATCTCGCCCTGCGCCAGGGCAATGGTCCGGTCACGCTGTCGGGCATCAGCCAGCGCCAGGCAATCTCGCTGTCCTACCTGGAGCAGCTGTTCGGCAAGCTGCGCCGCCACGCCATCGTCGAGTCGATCCGTGGCCCGGGCGGCGGCTACAGCCTGGCGCGCGCTGCCGCCAAGGTGACGGTGGCCGACATCATCATCGCGGTCGACGAGCCGCTCGACGCCACCCAGTGCGGCGGCAAAGAGAATTGCCATGGCGCCGATGCTGCTTCCGGCACCCGTTGCATGACCCACGAACTGTGGACCACGCTCAACGCCAAGATGGTCGACTACCTCGATTCGGTCTCGCTGCAAGACCTGGTCGACCAGCAGAAGCAGAAAGAACAAAACGTCGTGGTGCTGCACCGACCCGCCGCCGCCGTACAGAAAATTGAAACCGGAGTGAACTGATGAACGCGCCTTTGGACAAAACCACCCAGCAGAGCTTTGCGACTGCGCCGCATTTCCCGATCTACATGGACTACTCGGCCACCACGCCGATCGATCCGCGCGTAGCCGACAAGATGATTCCCTTCCTGCGCGAGCAGTTCGGTAATCCCGCCTCGCGCAGCCACATGTACGGCTGGACCGCCGAAGCGGCCGTCGAGGAAGCGCGCGCCCACGTGGCCGCCCTGGTCGGCGCCGATCCGCGCGAGATCATCTGGACCTCCGGCGCGACCGAGTCGAACAACCTGGCGCTCAAGGGCGCGGCCCAGTTCTACAAGAGCAAGGGCAAGCACATCATCACGGTCAAGACCGAGCACAAGGCCGTGCTGGACACCGTGCGCGAACTCGAACGCGTCGGCTTCGATGCGACCTACCTCGAGCCGCAGGACAACGGCCTGATCACCGTCGAGCAGCTCGCCGCGGCGATCCGCCCGGACACCATCCTGGTCTCGGTCATGCTGGTCAATAACGAGATCGGCGTGATCCAGCCGATCGACGAGATCGGCGAGCTGTGCCGCAGCAAGGGCATCATCTTCCACTGCGACGCCGCGCAAGCGACGGGCAAGGTCCATATCGACCTGGAAAAGACCAAGTGCGACCTGATGACCTTCACCGCGCACAAGACCTATGGTCCGAAGGGTATCGGCGCCCTGTACGTGCGCCGCAAGCCTCGCGTGCGCCTGGAAGCGCAGATGCACGGCGGCGGCCACGAGCGCGGCCTGCGTTCGGGCACGCTGCCGACCCACCAGATCGCCGGCATGGGCGAGGCCTTCCGCATCGCCAAGGAAGAGATGGACACGGAGATCGTGCGCATCACCGCACTGCGCGACCGCCTGGCCAAGGGCCTTATGGAGATCGAAGAGGCCTACATCAACGGCGACATGGCGCACCGCGTGCCGCACAACCTGAACGTCTCGTTCAACTACGTCGAGGGCGAGTCCCTGATCATGGCGATCAAGGACATCGCCGTGTCGTCCGGTTCGGCCTGCACCTCGGCCAGCCTGGAGCCGTCGTACGTGCTGCGCGCCCTGGGCCGCAGCGACGAGCTGGCGCACAGCTCGATCCGCTTTACCATCGGCCGTTTCACGACCGAGGAAGACATCGACTTCACCATCAACCTGCTGAAGTCGAAGGTCGGCAAACTGCGCGAACTGTCGCCGCTGTGGGACATGTTCAAGGAAGGAATCGATCTGAACTCGATCCAATGGGCAGCCCACTAATCACACCAGAATTCTAGGAGCACTACCATGGCATATTCGGACAAAGTACTGGACCACTACGAGAACCCGCGCAACGTCGGCGCCTTCGACAAGGGCGACGATGCGATCGGCACCGGCATGGTCGGCGCGCCGGCCTGCGGCGACGTGATGAAGCTGCAGATCAAGGTCAACGACCAGGGCATGATCGAAGACGCGAAGTTCAAGACCTATGGCTGCGGTTCGGCCATTGCATCGAGCTCGCTCGTGACCGAATGGGTCAAGGGCAAGTCGCTGGACGAGGCGCTGTCGATCAAGAACACCCAGATCGCCGAAGAACTGGCACTGCCGCCGGTGAAGATCCACTGCTCGATCCTGGCGGAAGACGCGATCAAGGCCGCCGTCGCCGACTACAAAGCCAAGCACGCCGTGAAGGCGTAACACGTTAGATATTGGAGTACGCCCCATGGCCATCACCCTGACCGAAAAAGCCGCGAAGCACGTCAACCGTTACCTCGAACGCCGGGGCAAGGGCATCGGCTTGCGTTTCGGTGTGCGCACGACCGGCTGCTCCGGCCTGGCCTACAAGCTCGAATACGTCGATGAAATGACGCCGGAAGACCAGGTCTTCGAGTCGCACGGCGTGAAGGTCTTCGTCGACCCGAAGAGCCTGGCCTATATCGACGGCACCGAACTGGACTTCGCGCGCGAAGGCCTGAACGAGGGCTTCCGCTTCAACAACCCGAACGTCAAGGACAACTGCGGCTGCGGCGAAAGCTTCCGCATCTAATCCATGATGCAGAACCATTTCGAGCTGTTCCAGCTGCCGGCACGCTTCACGGTCGACGCCGACGCGCTGGACGCGGCTTACCGCGAAGTGCAGGGGCGCGTGCACCCGGACCGTTTCGTGAACGCCACCGACGCCGAAAAGCGCGTCGCCATGCAGTGGGCGACGCGCGCCAACGAGGCCTACCAGACCCTGCGTAGCCCGCAAAAGCGCGCGCAGTACCTGTGCGAACTCAATGGCGTCGACCTGCAGACCGAGTCGAACACGTCGATGCCGGCTGCCTTCCTGATGCAGCAGATGGAATGGCGCGAGGAGCTCGACGATGCGCGCTCGTCGAAGGATGCGGGCGCCCTGGACGCGCTCGACGCGCAGGTGCGGCGCGAACGCAAGGCGATGCTGGAGCAGGTGGGCAGGCAGCTCGACGCCGGTGACTATCACGCGGCCGCGCAGGGCGTGCGCGCCATGATGTTCCTCGATAAGTTCGGGGATGAAGTGCAGTATGCGTTCGAGGCGCTGGACGCCTAGCCGCAACCCGTAGGGTGGGCAGATTCTGCCCACGCGTTCAACTCCAGCATGATCTGCTACTGCGCCAACACTGGCTGAACGCGTGGGCGTCATTCCGGGCATTGCCCGAAATGACCCTGCCCACCCTACGGGACACGATCCGCATCGGCCAGCGTAATCCAGGCCCGCCGCAACAAACAAGAACAACACAGGTAACACGACAATGGCACTACTCCAAATCGCCGAACCCGGCATGTCCACCGCCCCGCACCAGCACCGCCTGGCGGTCGGCATCGACCTGGGCACCACCAACTCGCTGGTCGCCACCGTCCGCAGCGGCATCCCGGAAGTGCTGAGCGACGAGGACGGCCGCCAGCTGCTGCCTTCGGTGGTGCGTTACCTGGCCAACGGCAATGCCAACATCGGCCACAAGGCGCAGGCGCACCAGACCACGGACCCGAAGAACACGGTGGTGTCGGTCAAGCGCTTCATGGGCCGCGGCTTGAAGGACATCGCCCACGCCGAGAACCTGCCCTACGACTTTGTCGACGGCCCCGGCATGGTGCAGATCAACACGGTCGCCGGCGTCAAGAGCCCGGTCGAGACCTCGGCCCAGATCCTGGCCACGCTGCGCCAGCGCGCGGAAGACGCGCTCGGCGACGAACTGGTGGGCGCGGTCATTACCGTGCCGGCCTATTTCGACGACGCCCAGCGCCAGGCCACCAAGGATGCGGCCCAGTTGGCCGGCCTGAACGTGCTGCGCCTGCTGTCCGAGCCGACCGCCGCCGCCATCGCCTATGGCCTGGACCACGCCAAGGAAGGCGTCTACGCCGTGTACGACCTGGGCGGCGGCACCTTCGACATCTCGATCCTGAAGCTCTCCAAGGGCGTGTTCGAAGTGCTGTCCACCGGCGGCGACTCGGCCCTGGGCGGCGACGATTTCGACCACCGCCTGTTCTGCTGGATCATGGAGCAGGCCAAGCTGGCGCCATTATCGGACCAGGACACGGCTACCCTGATGGTCAAGGCGCGCCAGGCCAAGGAACAGCTCTCGACCAACGACGAGACAACCATCGAGGCGATCCTGAAATCGGGCGAGCTGGTACAGCTGACCATCACCGCACATACCTTCGCCGAGATCACCAAACATCTGGTCGGCAAGACCATGAACGCGATCCGCAAGGCGATGCGCGACGCCGACGTGAGCGTGGAGGATGTCGACGGCGTCGTGATGGTCGGCGGCGCCACGCGCATGCCGCACGTGCGGCGCGCCGTGTCCGAGTTTTTCCACACGATCCCGCACGCGAACATCGACCCGGACAAGGTGGTGGCGCTGGGCGCGGCCATCCAGGCCAACCTGCTGGCCGGTAACCGCGCCGAGGGCGACGACTGGCTGCTGCTGGACGTGACCCCGCTGTCGCTGGGCATCGAGACCATGGGCGGCCTGGTGGAAAAGATCATCCCGCGCAATTCGACGATTCCCTGCGCCCGCGCGCAAGAGTTCACCACGTTCAAAGATGGCCAGACCGCGCTGGCGGTGCACGTGGTACAGGGCGAGCGCGAGCTGGTGTCGGATTGCCGCTCGCTGGCGCGCTTCGAACTGCGCGGCATCCCGCCGATGGCCGCCGGCGCCGCGCGCATCCGCGTGACCTACCAGGTCGACGCCGACGGCCTGCTGTCGGTGTCGGCGCGCGAGACGCGCTCCGGCGTGGAAGCCTCGATCACCGTCAAGCCGTCCTATGGCCTGGGCGACGACGAGGTGGCGCGCATGCTGCAAGATTCCTACTCGTCGGCCCAGGGCGACATGCAGATGCGCGCGCTGCGCGAAGAGCAGGTCGAGGCCGAGCGCATTTTGCTCGCGACGCAGTCGGCGCTGGCGTCCGACGGCGACCTGCTGGCCGAGGCCGAGCAAAACGAACTGGCGACGCTGGTGCAGGGCGTGCGCGATGCGATCGCGCGCTCGAACGATGCGGCGATCGAGCCGGGCGTGCGCCAGGACGCCTTGCATGCAGCCGTGCAGGCGCTGGCCAAGGGCACCGACGAATTCGCCGCCCGCCGCATGGACAAGAGCGTGAGGCGCGCGCTGGCGGGCAAGTCGCTGGACGAAGTGTAACGATCAGGTATCGTTCGTCCTGTGCCGGAACGACGGCGTCAACGGCGCGGGTCGGACGGAATCAAACAAATATAACGAGGTAACCCAAGTGCCACAAATCGTCATCCTCCCTCATCCAGTCCTGTGCCCGGAAGGCGCCGTGCTGGAATCCCCGGCCGGCAAATCGGTCTGCGACGTGCTGCTCGAGAACGACATCGAGATCGAGCACGCCTGCGATCGCGTCTGCGCCTGCACCACCTGCCACATCATCGTGCGCGAAGGCTTCGCCTCGCTGAACGAGCAGGAAGAAAAAGAAGAAGACATGCTCGACAAGGCCTGGGGCCTGGAGCCCAATTCGCGCCTGTCCTGCCAGGCCATCGTCGCCGACGAAGACCTGGTCGTGGAAATCCCGAAGTACACGATCAATCACGCAGCCGAAAAAAATCACTGAGCGTCTCAGGGCGGGAGCCGAACATGAAGTGGACCGACGTCAGCGCCATTGCCGAATCCCTGCTTGAAAAGTATCCCGAGGTCGACCCCGCCACCGTGCGCTTCGTCGACCTCCATAACTGGGTCGTCGGCCTCGACGGCTTCGACGACGACCGCACGCGCGGCGGCGAACGCGTACTGGAAGCCATACAGGCAGCATGGATCGATGAAGCACGCTAAACACACCCCCACCAAAGCCCCGGCCGTCGCGGAACTGCCGCCGGAAGTGCGCCCCGGCCAGTCGGTCGAACTGCTCAAGGAACTGCACATCCTCACGCGCGACGGCAAGTTGAACCAGGACAGCCGCCGCAAGCTCAAGCAGGTCTACCACCTGTACAACTTCATCGAGCCGCTGCTGCGCGATGTGCAGGGCGACAAGCAGGGCGTCTCGCTGGTCGACCACGGTGCCGGCAAGTCCTATCTCGGCTTCATCCTCTACGACCTGTTCTTCAAGGGCCTCGAAGACGGCTCGCACATCTACGGCATCGAGACGCGCGAAGAGCTGGTGAGCAAATCCACCGAGCTCGCGGCGCGCCTGGGCTTTACCGGCATGTCCTTCCTGCCGCTGTCGGTCGCCGAGTCGACCACGTCAAGCAGGCTGCCCGCGACCATCGACATCGTCACCGCGCTGCACGCCTGTAACACGGCCACCGACGACGCCATCGATTTCGCGCTCAAGAAAAAAGCGAAACACATGGTGCTGGTGCCGTGCTGCCAGGCCGAGATCGCGACCGTCCTGCGCAAGAACAAGGGCAAGGACCTGGGCCGCAGCGCGCTGACCGAGATCTGGCGCCACCCGATCCACACCCGGGAATTCGGCAGCCAGCTGACCAATGTGCTGCGCTGCCTGCAGCTGGAAAGCCACGGCTACCAGGTGACCGTGACGGAACTGGTGGGCTGGGAGCATTCGATGAAGAACGAGCTGATCGTCGCCACCTACAAGAATTTGCCGCGCCGCCGCCCGACCGAACGCCTGCACGAGGTGCTGGCCGAGCTGGGACTGGATGAAATGAAGACGCGCTTCTACACCCCGCAAGCTGACGCCTTGAGCACCGACTGACTACGGATTGAGAACGAGATGAGCGACAAGAACAACTGGATCGACCTGCGCAGCGACACCGTCACCCAGCCATCCGAAGCGATGCTGGCGGCAATGGGGCGCGCCGAGGTCGGCGACGACGTCTACGGCGACGACCCGGCGGTCAACCGCCTGCAGGAATACGCGGCCGACCTGTTCGGTTTCGAGGCCGGCATGTTCGCGCCCTCGGGCACGCAGACCAACCTGATCGCCCTGATGACCCACTGCGGCCGCGGCGACGAATACCTGGTCGGCCAGGAAGCCCACACCTACAAGTACGAAGGCGGCGGCGCCGCGGTGCTGGGCAGTATCCAGCCGCAGCCGATCGCCAACCAGCCGGACGGCAGCATCGCGTTGACGGATATCGAGGCCTATATCAAGCCCGACGACATCCACTTCGCGCGCACCCGTTTGCTGGCACTGGAAAACACCATCGGCGGGCGCGTGCTGCCGCGCGACTACGTCGCGGCTGCCACCAGGCTGGCCCACGACAAGGGCCTGGCCACCCACCTGGATGGCGCACGCATCTGCAATGCGGCCGTCTCGCAAGCCATCAGCCTGCGCGCTGTCGTCGCCGGGTTCGACACCGTCTCGGTCTGCCTGTCGAAAGGCCTGGGCGCGCCGGTCGGTTCCGTGCTGCTGGGCCCGAAGTCCTTCATCGAGCAGGGCAAGCGCTGGCGCAAGATGCTCGGCGGCGGCATGCGCCAGGCCGGCGTGATCGCCGCGGCCGGACAGTACGCGCTCGAGTACAACGTGCAGCGCCTGGCCGAAGACCACGACAATGCCGCAGCCCTGGCGCGCGGCCTGTCGGAGATCGAGGCGCTGAAGGTAGGCACGCCGCAGACCAACATCTTCTGGATGGATGTGCCTGCAAGCGCCTGCGCGCCGCTACGTGAGCACTTGACGCGTGCAGGCATCCGCGCCACGGTCGGCCCGCGCATGCGCCTGGTAACCCACCTGGACGTCTCCAATGCCGATGTCGCGCGCACGGTCGCCGCCTTCAAGGACTTCTTCGCCGGAGGGCAGGCATGAGCGAACAGATCAAACCTGCCGACGACGGCATCCGCCTGGCCAAGCGCGTCGCCGCCCAGCTGGGCTGCTCGCGCGCCGAAGCCGAGCGCTATATCGCCGGCGGCGGCGTGAGCGTCGACGGCGAGATCAACGAAGACCCGGCCAGCCGCGTGCTGCCGAGCCAGGAAGTGCGCGTGAAACCAGGGGCCTCCGCCGAGCAAGCGCCGCCCGTCACCATCCTGCTGTACAAGCCGGCGGGGTTGAATTCGGGCGTAGGCGCGCGCGGCGAACCGGCGCTTGGCTGCATCACGCCCGAGGCCCATGCCGCGCAGGGCCACGGCCAGCAGCGCTTCCTCAAGCGCCACCTGAACAGGCTCACCTTGACCACCCCGCTGGAAACCGATGCCAGCGGCCTGGTGATTTATTCGCAGGACTTCCGCGTGGTGCGCAAGCTCGTGGACGACGCGGCCAAGGTGGAGCAGGAATACATCGTGGAAGTGGCCGGCACGATCAAGGAAGGCGGCCTGGCGCTGCTCAACCACGGCCTGAAGTTCAGCGGCAAGCCGATCGCGCCGATGAAGGTGAGCTGGCAGAACGAGCACCGCCTGCGCTTTGCGCTCAAGGACGTCAAGCCGGGCTTGATCGACCACATGTGCGGCGAGGTGGGGCTGGAGATCGTCGACATGCGCCGCATCCGCATCGGGCGCGTGCCGCTGGCAGGGCTGGTGGTGGGGCATTGGAGGTATTTGCTGGATTACGAGCGGTTCTGACGAGGCCCTCGATCCGTGTAAAAAAAGGGGGACGATGCCAATGGCGCCGTCCCCTTTGTTCCTTTGCGTCAGGAGCGAACTTACTTGCGCACCACTTTCGGCAACGCGATCAACCTCGTCCCCGCCAGCCGGTCGTGCAGGAACTGCCTGTCCTTGTCCAGGAAGGCCGTCAGCGCCCACGCCGCCATGCCCGCCATCAGGGCAAACGCCATCTGCTTGCCCTTCAATCCAAACGCCCAGCACACCAGCAGCGCCGGCAGGAACCACCCCCAGGCAAACAGGAAACGCAGCGCCGCGGTCTTGAGCGGCACCTTGGCGTAGCCCAGCTTCACCACCTTGATGCGCCAGGTTTTCATGGCCAGGGTATGCCCGCTCTCGGTCCAGCAGTAGATGAAGTACACGGCCGTCACCAGCAGCACGAACAGGTTGCGCCCGTGCTCGGCCACCGGATGCTGGCTGTTCAGGGTCACCAGGAGGTAGAGCGCCACGGCCAGGATCTGGACCGACAGCAGCAGGAAGAATTCGTAGAGCATGGCGAACACGCGGCGACGGATGGTCGGCGTGGCGACAACGACAGGATCAGTGGCTTGCATTCGGCGAGGACGGGGCGGCGGAAGAAGGAGCGGCAGGTGCGGGTGCGGGGGGCTGCGCGGCCGGGGGCGACGAGGTAATCACCGTCGGCACGGTGGCCGGCGCCGGGGCCGCCGATGGCGCGGGGGCGGCCGGCAGGATGCAGGCGGTGCCGCGGCGCATGGCGCCCGGCGGGCAGGGCGTCGGCATCTCGATGATCGGCGCCTGCGGCACGGCCGGCGCGCCCTGCGGACGGGACGTACCGGAGCGTGCGAGTTTGCGCCGCTCTTCCGGCGAGAGCTGCTTGTAGCTCTCCCAGTTGGCGGCCTTTTCGCCGGGAGCCAGCTTGCGGGTCTTGCTGTAGTTCTCGCGCGCGAGGTTGCGCTGGGCCGGGGTCAGGCGCATCCACTGGCGCATGCGCTCGTGCACGCGGCCTTGCTCGGCCGCGTTCATCGAGGCGAAGCGGTGCGACAATTCGAGCCAGCGGCGCTTGCGCATGCCGTCCATGCCGTCCCATTCGGCCTGCAGCGGCTTGAGCGCGGCCTGCTGGCTGCGCGAGAGTTCGCGCCACAGCGGCTTGTCGAGGGTCTTGGCGGCCGGCTTGGCGCCGGCGGAGGTGGTGGCGGGACTGCCGGCGCCGCGCGCGGCGGGCGCCGTCGATTCGGACCGGTTGTATACCGCCCAGGTCGCGGCCCCGGCAATCAAGACCGCTGCCGCAGTTGCAACAACGGCGATGCGAGGCTGTCGAGCGGACTTCGTCATTGCTGGCGCTGTTGCGACTCCATGTAGGCGTTGAAGCCCTGGTCGAGGTAGGCCGTGAGGGGCAGCTCGTCGGCCAGCACGGCCGCGTCGATCTCGGCCATGGCGGCCACGCGCTGCTGCTGCTCGTATTGATAGACGCCGCCCATGCCGAAGACCAGCGCCAGCATCGGCGCGGCCACTGCCAGGCGCGCCAGCGCCGGACCGGTGAACAGGGCCTGGATGTCGAGCCAGCGGCGGCCGGCCGGGCGCGAAGCTGCATGAGGCGCGTCGGCCTTCTTGCGCGACAGGGCGCGCGCCCGCGCGGCAGCAAGGCGCTCGCCGGTCGCCGCCGGCAGCGTGTCGAGGTTCTCGTTCAGGGCATGGCGTATCTTGTACGCCAGATTGATGTCGTCCGTGTTCATAGCTTGATTCCCTTGGCCTTGAGCGCCGCGGCGAGAGCGTGAGTAGCGCGGGAGCAGTGCGTCTTGACGCTCCCCTCGGAACAACCCATCGCCTCGGCCGTCTCCGCCACGTCCATATCCTGCCAGTAACGCATGAGGAAGGCTTCCCGTTGACGCGTCGGGAGCTTTTCTACTTCTTGTTCGATGATGCGCAAGGTTTGTGCGCGCTCAAACTGGTCCGCGCTCGACTCGGCAGCGGCCGTTCCCGCCTCGGCTTCATAGGAGGAAAGTATATCAAACTCCTCATCTTCACCTTCCGGCCGGCTAAAGCCCGAGAACAAACTTACCCAGGTATTGCGCACCTTTTCGCGGCGGAAGTAGTCGAGGATGGTGGTTTGCAGAATACGCTGGAACAGCATCGGCAGCTCGGCCGCCGGCTTGTCGCCGTATTTCTCGGCCAGCTTGATCATCGCGTCCTGCACGATGTCGAGCGCCGACTCGTCCTTGCGGACCGCATAGACCGCCTGCTTGAACGCGCGCCGTTCGACATTCTCGAGGAAGTCGTTGAGTTCTTTATCTGTGGCCATGCGTCGTGAAAGGGGCGGTCAAGCGAATGCCGTGAGGAAAACTCACGAATCCTAGCAAAAAACCAAGTCGGGTGCACCGAATTCGCACAGTGGAGCGCCGCGGGAGGCGTTTGGCTGGCAAAAACTGCATGAAGTTAGTCGAAATGATTCGTTGTTGGGCTAGCGGCGCGTGGCTATTCTGGAATCACGATTACTTCCCTTCGCTCATCATGCCGCTCGACTCGACCCGCCAGGATTTCGACATCCGCCCGTTTCTCAACCAGCCGCTCGGCGCCGAAGTGCTCGGCCTCGACCTGAGCCAGCCGCTCGCCATCGACGACTTCGACCGCCTGCACCGCGCCCACCTCGAACACCACGTGCTGGTCTTCCGCGACCAGACCTTCACGGCGCAGCAGCAGATCGATTTCAGCCGCCGCTTCGGCCAGCTGCAGATCCACGTGCTGCGCCAGTTCCAGCTGCCCGGGCACCCGGAAGTCATGATCATCTCCAACATCCGCGAGAACGGCGAGCCGATCGGCCTGGGCGACGCCGGCCACTTCTGGCATTCCGACCTGTCCTACAAGGCGGTGCCGAGCCTGGGCTCGATGCTGCACGCGCAGGAGCTGCCGGGCGAAGGCGGCGACACCCTGTTCGCCAACCAGCACGCCGCCTACGAGGCGCTGCCCTCGACACTCAAGCGCGAGATCGCCGGCCTGCGCGCCGAGCACAGCTACCTGGCGCGCTACGAAGAGCTGCGCGCCCGTAACCCGTGGCGCCCGAAGCTCACCCAGGAACAGATCGATGAAGTGGTCCCCGCCGTGCATCCGGTGGTGCGCACCCACCCGGAGACGGCGCGCCGCGCGCTGTTCGTCAGCGAGCATTTCACCACCCGCCTGCTGGGCCTGCCGCCCGAGCGCAGCCGCGAGCTGCTCGACCTGCTGTTCGAGCACAGCACCCGTCCCGAGTTCGTCTACCGCCACCGCTGGCAGCCGAACGACCTGGTGTTCTGGGACAACCGTTCGCTGATGCACCTGGCCACGCCTTTCCCGCAGGAGCAGCGCCGCAAGATGTACCGCACCACCATCGAGGGCGATGTCCCGTTCTGAACCGGAGAAACCATGAAAAAGAACATTACCGCGGCGCTCGTGGCGCTGGCGCTCGGCGCATCTTCCACGGCGCAGGCCGAAGGCAAGATCCGTATTGCCGAGCAGTTCGGGGTCGTCTACATGCTGCTCAATGTGGCGCAAGACCAGAAGCTGATCGAAAAGCACGGCAAGAAGCAGGGCGTCGACATCGATGTCGACTGGGTCAAGCTCTCGGGCGGCTCGGCCGTGAACGACGCGCTGCTGTCGAATTCGATCGACATCGCCGGCGCCGGCCTGGGGCCGCTGTTGACGATCTGGGACCGCACCAGCGGGCGGCAGAACGTGCGCGCCGTCGCTTCGCTCGGCAATTTCCCGTATTACCTGGTCAGCACCAATCCGGCGGTGAAGACCATTGCCGACTTCAGCCAGAAAGACCGCATCGCCCTGCCTGCAGTCACGGTGTCGGTGCAGGCACGCATCCTGCAGATGGCCGCCGCCAGGCAATGGGGCAAGGCGGAATTCAAGAAGCTCGACCCGCTCACGCAGACGGTGCCGCATCCGGACGCGGCGGCGGCCGTCATTGCCGGCAAGACCGAGCTCAATGCCCACTTCGGCAACCCGCCTTTCCAGGACCAGGAGCTGGCCGGCAACCCGCAGGCGCGCGTCGTGCTCAATTCCTATGACGTGCTGGGCGGGCCGAGTTCGGCCACCGTGCTGTACGCAACCGAAAAATACGTCAAGGAGAATCCGAAGACTTACCGCGCCTTCATCGACGCGCTGGTCGAGGCGGCGCAGCTGGCCTCGACCAATCCCGAGCTGGCGGCCGACGCCTACCTGCGCGTCAACAAGGGCAATATCGACCGGGCTCTACTCTTGAAGGTGATCAGGAACCCGCAGGTGCAGTTCAAGGTGTCGCCGCAGAACACGCTCGGCCTGGCCCAGTTCCTGCACGAGGTTGGGGCGATCCGCAACAAGCCGGCCAGCTGGCGCGACTATTTCTTCGTGCACCCGGCGCTGGACAAGGGGAGCTGAGCATGAGTCCGCTGAACCTGGTGCCGCCGCCCGTGCCCGAACCCCTGCTGCGCGCCGAACACGTCACCATCGAATACAAGGGCGAGCACGGCACCGTGCGCGCGACCGAAGACGTCAGCTTCGACGTCTACCAGGGCGACCGCTTCGTGCTGCTGGGGCCTTCGGGCTGCGGCAAGTCGACCTTGCTCAAAGCCGTAGGCGGTTTCATCGCGCCGCAGGCCGGTAGTTTGCGGCTGGATGGGAAGGCGATCACCCGGCCGGGGCCGGACCGGATCGTCGTGTTCCAGGAGTTCGACCAGCTGCCGCCGTGGAAAACCGTGCGCGAGAATGTCATGTTCCCGATGCTGGCCGGCGGCATCAAGCGCAAGGAAGCCGACCTGCGCGCGCGCCACTGGCTGGGCAAGGTGGGGCTGGCGCGCTTTGCCGATGCGTATCCGCATACCCTCTCGGGCGGGATGAAGGCGCGGGTGGCGATTGCGCGGGCGCTGGCGATGCAGCCGGCGGTCTTGCTCATGGATGAGCCGTTCGCGGCGCTCGATGCGCTGACGCGGCGCAGCATGCAGGAAGAGCTGCACGCGCTGTGGGAAGAGATCGGCTTCACCATGCTGTTCGTGACGCATTCGATCGAAGAAGCGCTGGTGGTGGGGAACCGGATTCTGTTGTTGTCGCCGCATCCGGGCAGGGTGAGGGCGGAGCTCAATAGCCATCAGTTCAGTTTGGCCAGCGCGGGCAGCACCGAGTTCCAGGGGGCGACGCAGAGGATTCATCATTTGCTCTTTGGTGACGAGCGTGGTTCGCATGAGCCGGACCGCGTGGGCAAGAAACTTGCCCACCCTACGGGAATCGCATGATGAACCATCCTCCTGTCCGTCCGGAGTTCATCCTTGACGCCGCCGTGGCCGGCCCTGGTCCGACGGCAATCGCGGTCCACACCCGTAGTTTTACATTCCCCGACCTCGGCTGGCTGCGCAAACTGGGCATGCTGCTGGCGATTTCGGGCATCTGGGAGCTGGTGGCGCGCTGGTTCGACAACGACCTGCTGCTGCCCGGCGCCATCCAGACCGCCAAGGCCTTCGGCGCGGGTGTCGCTTCCGGCGAACTGTGGGGCTATATCAGCGTCTCGCTGCAGGTGCTGGTGCAGGGCTTTTCGCTGGGTGTGCTCGGCGCCTTCCTGCTGACCTGGCTGGCCGTCTCGCACAAGGTGGGCCGCGAGCTGATCGATACGCTGGCTTCGATGTTCAACCCGCTGCCGGCGATCGCGCTGCTGCCGCTGGCGCTGCTGTGGTTCGGGCTGGGCAAGGGCAGCCTGCTGATGGTACTGGTGCATTCGGTGCTGTGGCCGCTGACCCTGAACGCCACCGCCGGTTTCCGCTCGGTGCCCGAGACCCTGCGCATGGCCGGCCGCAATTACGGCCTGGGCGGGCTGCGCATGGTGCTGCAGATCCTGATTCCGGCCGCGCTGCCGGCCATCCTGTCGGGCCTAAAGATCGGCTGGGCCTTCGCCTGGCGCACCCTGATCGCGGCCGAGCTGGTGTTCGGCAGCACTTCGGGGCAGGGCGGGCTTGGCTGGTACATCTTCCAGAGCCGCAACGAACTGTTCACCGACAAGGTGTTTGCGGGGCTGGCCGCCGTCATCCTCATTGGCCTTGCAGTCGAACACCTCGTGTTCCAGACCCTGGAGCGCGTCACCATCAGGCGCTGGGGCATGCAGCGTTGAGCGCGCCAGACAATTGTACTGTCTTCGACGATGCGCCTTGCCCTGGTGATTTCGTCAGGCGCGCATGAAAATGCGCACCATTTTGGACCGGGATAAATTTTTTTCTTGAAGTCTTGACCAAAATGGTGCAACGCAGTAATGTGATTGAACGCTTTGCACCCCCGAAGCTCTCCGGTCATCCGGACAGGCACATAAGGCCTGGTCCGGTTTGACGCGCTTTCATTTGTAGGCAGTTTGCTCCGACCCGCGCCAAAAGCGCGAGAGATGCGATTGACCGCCACAGACACTCAAGCCGAACGAGTTGCGCCCAGCGCCCGTGCGTAAGGACCCTACGGCGTCCTGAACCACCGACGTGACCGCAGAGAGAAGGGACGCATGAGAGCTGTCGCGCGTTGACGCGTTTCGTTAGGAACGGGCATCCGATCAAACCACCCTTTGGGTCTTGAAAGGAATGACATGAATAACGAAGCATCAGTCCCCATCACGGGCGCTGAGATTGTGGTGCGTTGTCTCGCGGAAGAGGGCGTCAAGCACGTCTTCGGTTATCCGGGCGGGGCCGTCCTCTATATCTACGACGCCATCTTCAAGCAGGACAAATTCCAGCACGTGCTCGTGCGACACGAACAGGCCGCGGTGCATGCCGCCGACGCCTATTCGCGCAGCTCGAACACCGTGGGCGTCGCCCTGGTCACCTCGGGGCCCGGCGTGACCAATGCCGTCACGGGCCTCTCGACCGCCTACATGGATTCGATCCCGATGGTGGTCATCACCGGCCAGGTGCCGAGCCATGCGATCGGCCAGGACGCCTTCCAGGAATGCGATACCGTCGGCATCACGCGTCCGGTGGTCAAGCACAACTTCCTGGTCAAGGACGTCAAGGACCTGGCCGTCACCATCAAGAAAGCCTTCTTCATTGCCCGCACCGGCCGTCCCGGTCCCGTGCTGGTCGATATCCCGAAGGACATCAGCATGCACAAGTGCGTGTACGACTATCCTCGCGAGATCGAGATGCGTTCGTACAAGCCGGTCGACAAGGGCCATGCGGGCCAGATCCGCAAGGCCGTCCAGCTGCTGCTGCAGGCCGAGCGCCCGATGATCTATGCGGGCGGCGGCGTGATCCTGGCGAACGCCTCGCAGGAACTGAACCGCATGGTCGACAAGCTCGGCTTCCCGGTGACCAATACGCTGATGGGCCTGGGCGCCTCGCGCTCGAGCAGCCCGCATTTCGTGGGCATGCCGGGGATGCACGGCACCTACGAAGCGAACATGGCGATGCAGAACTGCGACGTCCTGATCGCGATCGGCGCGCGCTTCGACGACCGCGTGATCGGCAACCCGAAGCACTTCGCCTCGCACCCGCGCAAGATCATCCACATCGACATCGACCCCTCGTCGATCTCCAAGCGCGTGAAGGTGGACATCCCGATCGTCGGCAACGTCAAGGACGTGCTGGTCGAACTGCTCAACCAGCTGGAGGCCGCCGCGCCCCCGAACGCTAACGCGCTGCAGGACTGGTGGAAGCAGATCGCGCAGTGGCGCGGCAAGGATTGCCTGGCCTATGCGCCGTCGGATGAGCTGATCAAGCCGCAATCGGTGATCGAGCAGCTGCACCGCGTGACCGGCGGCGACGCCTTCATTACCTCGGACGTGGGCCAGCACCAGATGTGGGCCGCGCAGTACTACGGCTTCGACAAGCCGCGCCGCTGGATCAATTCCGGCGGCCTGGGCACGATGGGCGTCGGCCTGCCGTATGCGATGGGCGTGCAGATGGCGAACCCGGGTTCGACGGTCGCCTGCGTCACCGGCGAAGGCTCGATCCAGATGTGCATCCAGGAGCTCGCGACCTGCAAGCAGTACCACCTGACCCCGAAAATCATTTTGCTGAACAACCGCTTCCTGGGCATGGTCCGCCAGTGGCAGCAGATCGACTACGGCTCGCGCTATTCCGAGTCCTATATGGACTCCTTGCCCGACTTCGAAAAGCTGGCCGAGGCCTATGGCCACGTCGGCATGCGCATCGAGAAGCCGGGCGACGTGGAAGGCTCGCTGGTTGAGGCCTTCGCGATGAAGGACCGTCTGGTGTTCATGAACTTCCTCACCGACCAGAGCGAGAACGTCTGGCCGATGGTCAAGGCCGGCGCCGGCTTGAGTGAAATGCTGCTCGGATCGGAGGACCTGTAATGCGACACATTATCTCCGTCCTCCTCGAGAACGAAGCCGGTGCGCTGTCGCGCGTGGTCGGGCTGTTCTCCGCACGCGGCTACAACATCGAAACCCTGACGGTGGCGCCGACCGAAGACGCGACCCTGTCGCGCATGACCATCGTCACCAGCGGCTCGGACGACATCATCGAGCAGATCACCAAGCACCTGAACCGCCTGATCGAAGTGGTAAAAGTGGTCGACCTGACCGAGGGCGAGCACATCGAGCGCGAGCTCATGCTCATCAAGGTGCGGGCGGTCGGCAAGGAGCGCGAGGAAGTCAAGCGCACCGCCGACATCTTCCGCGGCCGGATCATCGACGTGACCGAGAAGACCTACACGATCGAACTGACCGGCGCCAAGAGCAAGCTCGATGCCTTCATCGGCGCCCTCGACCGCGCGTCGATCCTGGAGACCGTCCGTACCGGCGGCTCGGGCATCGGCCGCGGCGAGCGCATCCTCAAAGTCTGATAATTCACATCAAAAAAATTAAGGAATGACCATGAACGTTTTCTACGACAAAGACTGCGACCTCTCCCTCGTCAAGGGCAAGAACGTCGCCATTATCGGCTACGGCTCGCAGGGCCACGCTCACGCACAGAACCTGAGCGAATCGGGCGTGAACGTCACCGTCGGCCTGCGCCGCGGCGGCGCTTCGTGGAACAAGGTCGAGCAGGCCGGCCTGAAGGTGCTTGAGGTGGACGAAGCGGTGAAAAACGCGGACATCATCATGATCCTGCTGCCGGACGAGAACATCGCCGAGGTCTACAAGCAGAACGTCGAGCCCAACGCCAAGCAGGGCGCCGTGCTGGCCTTCGCCCACGGCTTCAACGTCCACTACGGCCAGGTGGTGCCGCGCGCCGATCTGGATGTGATCATGATCGCCCCGAAAGCGCCGGGCCACACCGTGCGCAACACCTACAAGCAGGGCGGCGGCGTGCCGCACCTGATCGCGGTCTACCAGGATACATCCGGTTCGGCGCGCGACATCGCGCTGTCGTATGCGATGGCCAACGGCGGTGGCCGTGCCGGCATCATCGAGACCAACTTCCGCGAAGAGACCGAGACCGATTTGTTCGGCGAACAGGCCGTGCTGTGCGGCGGCGCCGTGGAACTGATCAAGGCCGGCTTCGAGACCCTGACCGAAGCGGGCTACGCGCCGGAGATGGCCTATTTCGAGTGCCTGCACGAGCTCAAGCTGATCGTTGACCTGATCTACGAAGGCGGCATCGCCAACATGAACTACTCGATCTCGAACAACGCGGAATACGGCGAGTACGTCACCGGCCCGAAGGTCGTGACATCAAGCACCAAGGAGGCGATGCGCCAGTGTCTGAAGGACATCCAGACCGGCGAGTATGCGAAGAGCTTCATCCTCGAGAACAAGGCCGGTGCGCCGACCCTGATTTCGCGCCGCCGCCTAACTGCCGAGCATCCGATCGAGGAAGTCGGCGCCAAGCTGCGCGCGATGATGCCGTGGATTGCGAAGAACAAGCTGGTGGATCAGTCGAAGAATTGAGCATGTTGGCCCGGTGATTCGTTTGATATATCACTGGAGCCGAAACTGCGGGTCATACGTATCACCGTAGGGTGGGCAGATTCTGCCCATGCGTTCAACTAGCGGTAGCACGGCCGTGCCGCGGTTTTCTTGCCCTAACTATCTCCGCGTAGGCAGGAACCTGCCCACCCTACGGTTAGCGACAATTCGACCACTTCCAGTACAAATCGAGACAGGTGTTTCTCCCGAGACTTAGTTGCAACTTTCCATTACAAAAACACGATGGAAGTTGCGAAGACGGTATCGTATAAGTGACGCGTACAACCGCAAACACTGGAGAACAACAATGAACTTATCCAAAACCCTCGTCGCCGCGGCATTGCTGCTGGCCTTCCAGGCCCAGGCGCAAACCCTGGCCGCGCCATCCACTTCGGGCACGCTGGTCGTGGTGCCGGCTTTCGGCGAGGTCAAGGCCGCCAATGACCAGGCCGTGCTGTCCTTCGCCGTCGAAGAGCACGACAAGGACAAGAACGCCGCCGCCGCGCGGGTGAACCGCAAGATGAAGGAAGGCACCGACATCGTGCGGCGCGCCGATCCGCGCGCCGAGCTCAAGACCATGGGCTACTACACCTATCCGGTCTACCCCGAAGTGCCGCCCATGCCGCAACCGCTGACCCGGGCCCCGGCCAAACCGGTGCCGATCGCCTGGCGCGTCGGGCAATACCTGGAAGTGACGACGAAAAACCTGGCCGACCTGCCGAAAACCGCCGCCGCCGCGCAAAAAGTTCTGCAAATCAATGGCGTGAACTTCGGCCTGAGCCCGGACACCGAGAAGAAGCTCGACGACCAGCGCATCGCCGCCACCTACCGCAACCTGAACGCGCGCATCGCCTCGATCGCCGGCGCCATGGGCCGCAACCCGGCCGACGCCGTGCTCGATACGGTCGATTTCGAGGGCTCCGGCAACTATGCGGGCGACGCCCAGGCAGCTGGAGCCCCGCGCATGATGCAGATGAGCGCCAAGCGCGAAATGGCCGACCAGGTGCCGGAACCGAGTTTTGAACCAGGAGAAACGACTCTCCAGATGCGTCTGGTAGGCAAGGTACGATTCAAGTAGAGCTTGGCGATTCGCTAACATGCTGTTTCCGCCTCTATAATGCGGAAACAGCATTACTTGAATACGGACCCTTATGCCAAATTTTCCACGCCGTAGGCCACCTGGCTCCGCGCCGAAACCGCCACGATTTTCCCGTCTGAAGAACTTTGGGCGCCGGAAAGACCGCATCCAGGGCGAGCGCGGACGCGGCATCTACCTGCTGCCCAACGCCTTCACCACGGGCGCGCTGTTCTGCGGCTTCTACGCGATCGTCATGGCAATGAACCAGCGCTTCGAGCATGCATGCTGGGCCGTCTTCATCGCGATGATCCTCGATGGCCTGGATGGACGCATCGCGCGCCTGACCAACACCCAGTCGGAATTCGGCGCGCAGTACGACTCCTTGTCGGACATGGTGTCGTTTGGTGCGGCACCGGCGCTGGTGATCTACGAGTGGTCGCTGCGCGGCCTGGGTAAACTCGGCTGGATCGCGGCCTTCATCTATTGCGCGGGCGCCGCGCTGCGCCTGGCCCGCTTCAACACCAATATCGAGGTGGTCGACAAGCGCTTCTTCCAGGGCTTGCCCAGCCCGGCGGCAGCGGCGCTGGTGGTGGGCTTCATCATGATGATGACCGACCCGGACATCAACGTCAGCTCGCGCCAGGTGGACTGGGTGAGCTGGGCGATCGCGGTGTTCGCCGGCCTGACCATGGTGTCGAACGTGCCCTTCTACAGCTTCAAGGACGTCAACTTCCGCAAGTCGGTGCCCTTCATCGTGGTCTTCCTGATCGCCCTGGCCCTTGCGCTGCTGGCGATCGACCCGCCGAAGGTGCTGTGGCCGATCTTCGTGATCTACGGCCTGTCGGGCTATGCGGTCTTCATCTGGCGCTTCGCCAAGGGTAAACCCGTGAGCATCATCCCGCACGACGACGAGACCGACGACAGCGTGCGCCGTTAAAGGGTAGGGAAAGGGCTCGGGTGCGCGCCTTTCCCCTGGCTAACCCCTATACTCGGGCCGTTCCCATCAACGGCCTGCCTGCATGACCAAACCTGCCATCGCGGCCTTCGCCGCAGCCCTGTTCCTCGTCGGCTCGCTCTCCGCCTGCTCTCCACTGTCGGTCCTCAACGCGGTCTCGCCCAAGGGCGAAGCACGCGCCACGACCGGCTTGCGCTACGCGCCCGGCAAGCGCGGCCTGGCGGACATCTACCGGCCGGCCGAAGGCAATGCGAACGCGCCCGTGATCGTCTTCTTCTACGGCGGCAACTGGGTCAGCGGCGCGCGCAAGGACTACGCGTTCGTCGGCCGCGCCCTGGCCGCACGCGGCTTCGTGGTGGTGATTCCCGATTACCGGCTGTACCCGGAAGTGCGCTACCCGGACTTCCTCGACGACGCGGCACAGGCGGTGTCCTGGACCCGGCGCGAGATCGCCGCGCATGGGGGCGACCCGGACAAGATCTTCCTGATGGGGCACAGCGCCGGCGCGTATAACGCGGCGATGCTGGCGCTGGATGCGCGCTGGCTGGGCAAGCAGGGGAGCACGCCCGACGTGCTGCGCGGCTGGATCGGCCTGGCCGGCCCCTACGACTTCCTGCCGGTGACCAACCCCACCACGCGCCCGGTCTTCCTCTACCCGGACACGCCGGCCGATTCGCAGCCGGCAAGCCACGTGTCGGCCAAGGCGCCGCCGGCGCTGCTGGTCGCCGCCAATTCGGACAAGCTGGTCAACCCGGCGCGCAACACGGGCGCGCTGGCCGCGCGCCTGCGCACTGCCGAAGTGCCGGTGCAGGAGGTGTACTACGACGGCGTCAACCACGTCACCCTGGTCGCGTCCCTGTCGGGGACGCTGCGCCGGCTGGCGCCGACGCTCGATGCGGTGGAAGCCTTCGTGCGCAGCGACGGCGGACGCCAGCCCGGGAAGACCTCCGCCGCGAGCCAGTGATTCAGGGCCCTTGCCGGTCGCGCGGGTCGTACAGCGGATCGGGCCCATTCATCATCTGCCGCACGATGCCCTGGCGGTCGAAGTGCACGTGCATCAGCGAGTTCCAGACGCCTGCTTCCTTGTAGCGGTAGGACCAGACTTCGTAGTCGCGCATCGCCACGCGCGAGACTTCGGCCGGGCGGCCGAAGCTGCGCAGCATGTCGTCCTTGGTGGCCGCATCGATCCTGACGGTGGCGAACTTCTCGCTGGTGAGCACCTGCTCGTACGAGGCCAACCTGCCGTCGGCGCCAATGCGCGCCATGAAGGTCTGCTGGCCCATCGGACCGGTGGCGTACTCGAAGACCTGCTCCATTCCATCGCGGTAGACGGCAGTGGGCGCGCCCATCTTCTGCTGCACGACGGCCACCGGATCGCCCGGGCTGGGCGCCTGCCGGATCATGCCGGCGCAGCCGCCGAGCAGGAGGAGGGCGGCAAGTGTTGTCATCCTGACTAGCGATTTCATCGAATCCTCCATCAAATGGCCCATTCACGCCATGATGCCCCATCCGGCCGACGCAAATAGTGGCCGCAGGCCCGGTTTTCCCCTATACTTGCGGGTCTGCCCGTTTTGGGCAGGATTTTTGATAATCACGGTGCGCTGGGTTTCGACTCATGCACCGCATGTGAAAGGTAACATCATGTCCGTAGAACACATCAACAAAGCCGCGATCATCGCGGACAACGCACGTGGCCAGAACGATACCGGCTCGCCGGAAGTCCAGGTCGCACTGCTGACCGCACGCATCAACGAACTGAACGGCCACTTCAAGGCACACCAGAAGGATCACCACTCGCGTCGTGGCCTGATCATGATGGTCAACCGCCGCAAGAGCCTGCTGTCCTACCTGAAAAGCAAGGACGCGACCCGTTACCGCGACCTGATCGCCAAACTCGGCCTGCGTAAGTAATCGCTTGGGTCTGACGATTTAGTCAGGAAATGCCTGCGCCAGCTAGCTGTCGCGGGCATTTTTTGTTTTAGAAGTGTGCAGTTTGTTGTTGGTAGTAAATGGCGGCGCCAAGCGCTCCGCCTCGTGGTGAGGTGAACGACAGCTCCTGAAAATCTGTCGGCAAAATGAAAGGGTTACCCCATGTTTAACAAAGTTACGAAAACCTTCCAGTACGGTCAACACACGGTCACCCTGGAGACGGGTGAAATCGCGCGCCAGGCAAGCGGCGCCGTCGTCGTGTCGGTCGAAGATACCGTCGTACTGGCAACCGTGGTTGCACGCAAGGACGCCAAGCCGGGCCAGGATTTCTTCCCGCTGACCGTCGACTACATCGAGAAGACCTATGCTGCCGGCAAGATCCCGGGCGGCTTCTTCAAGCGTGAAGGCCGTCCTTCGGAGAAGGAAACGCTGACCTCGCGCCTGATCGACCGTCCGATCCGCCCGCTGTTCCCGGAAGGCTACCTGAACGAAGTCCAGGTCATCATCCACGTCCTGTCGGTCAATCCTGAAATCGATCCGGACATCCCTGCCATGATCGGCGCCTCGGCTGCGCTGTGCATCGCCGGCATCCCGTTCAGCGGCCCGATCGGCGCAGCGCGCGTCGGCTACGCGAACGGCCAGTACATCCTGAACCCGACCACCACCGAGCTGAAGACCTCGCAGATGGACCTGGTCGTGGCAGGCACCGAAACCGCCGTGCTGATGGTGGAATCGGAAGCCCAGCAACTGTCGGAAGAAGTCATGCTCGGCGCGGTCGTCTTCGGCCACGACCAGATGCGTGTCGTCATCGACGCGATCCACGACCTGGTGGCCGAAGGCGGCAAGCCGGAAGTCGAGTGGAGCCCGGCGCCGAAGAACGAAGAACTGATCGCCCGCGTGACCGACCTGGCAGCGGCCAAGGTCCGCGACGCCTACCAGACCCGCGAAAAGTCGGCGCGCCAGCAGAAGCTGAAGTCGCTGTCGTCGGAAGTCATGGCTGGCCTGGCGACGCAAGGCGTCAGCGCCGACGCCGGCGAAGTCGGCAACATCCTGTTCGACATGGAAGCCAAGGTCGTGCGTTCGCAGATCCTGGACGGCGAGCCGCGCATCGACGGCCGCGACACCCGCACCGTGCGTCCGATCGAGATCCGTAGCAGCGTGCTGCCGCGTACCCACGGTTCGGCCCTGTTCACGCGCGGCGAAACCCAGGCCCTGGTCATCGCGACCCTCGGCACCGCCCGCGACAGCCAGAAGATCGACGCGCTGATGGGCGAGTACACCGACGACTTCATGATGCACTACAACATGCCTCCGTTCGCCACCGGCGAAACCGGCCGTGTAGGCACCCCGAAGCGCCGCGAAATCGGCCACGGCCGCCTGGCCAAGCGCGCACTCGTTGCAGCCCTGCCCAACCCTGAAGATTTCAGCTACTCGGTACGCCTGGTCTCGGAGATCACCGAGTCCAACGGCTCCTCGTCGATGGCGTCGGTCTGCGGCGGCTGCCTGGCGCTGATGGATGCGGGCGTCCCGATGAAGGCGCACGTCGCCGGTATCGCGATGGGCCTGATCAAGGAAGGCGGCAAGTTCGCCGTCCTGACCGACATCCTGGGTGACGAAGACCACCTCGGCGACATGGACTTCAAGGTGGCAGGTACCCCGGCCGGCATCACCGCGCTGCAGATGGACATCAAGATCCAGGGCATCACCAAGGAAATCATGCAGGTGGCACTGGCGCAAGCCAAGGAAGCGCGCCACCACATCCTGGGTGAAATGCAGAAGGCCATGCCGACCGTGAAGACCGAGCTGTCGGACTTCGCACCGCGCCTGATCACCATCCGCATCAACCCGGAAAAGATCCGTGACGTGATCGGCAAGGGCGGCGCCGTAATCCGCGCGCTGACCGAGGAAACCGGCACCCAGATCGACATCACCGACGAAGGCATCGTGACCATCGCCTCGGTCGACGCCGCCGCCGGCCAGGAAGCCAAGCGCCGCATCGAAGAGCTGACCGCATCGGTCGAAGTGGGCAAGACCTACGACGGCACCGTGCTCAAGCTGCTGGACTTCGGCGCCATCGTCCAGGTCATGCCGGGCAAGGACGGCCTGCTGCACATCTCGCAGATCGCCAACGAGCGTGTGAACGCCGTTGCCGACTACTTGAAGGAAGGCCAGCAAGTGCGCGTGAAGGTCCTCGAGACCGACGAGCGCGGCCGCCTGAAGCTGTCGATGAAGGCTGCCGATCCGGTCGAAGGCGCGGCGCAGTAATTTGCGTTTAGCGTGAGCGGTTCGCCGCTTCGATCAAAGAGAACCGTCAGTGCGTGAGCCTGGCGGTTTTTTTCGTCCACGCCGCCGGGGTTCAACCAGTAGATGCACCAGATTGGTGCGCAATACGCAAAAAGCGGCTAACTTTTCACTGGGAAGCAAAATTGTCCTGTGAACAATTCAATAGAGCCATCTATACAACACTTCGAATGGTATAGTTGGCCGTTTTACAGAATTCAATGACGCTTGGCGATATCGAGCCCAGGCGTCATCAAATCCAAATTTCGAAAAAGGGAAATAAAGATGACGACGACGGATCTCGCGGGCCAGATCAGCCAATTGCTCCAGCAGGAGCAGGGCGCCATCGGCGCCGAATGGCTTGCACAACTCGAATCGCTGATGGTCCGCGGCACGACCGCATCGCGCGAGCAGCTGCGCACGCATACGCAGCAGTTCCTGGCGGCATTCATCGCGGCAACCCGTAGCGGCGAGCTGGAAAACATCGAGCACCGCTCGTGGGACGAAGTACGCGACCTGCTCGCGGACATCTCGTCCTCGCGCGCCAAGGCCGGCTCGACCCCGAGCGATACGGCAACCTTCGTGTTCTCGTTCAAGCAGCCGGTGTTCGCCCGCCTGCGCGACGGCCTCGCCGCCGACCAGCAGGGCCTGGCCAGAGCCTCGTGGCTGGTGAGCACCCTGCTGGACCAGCTGGGCCTGTACACCATCGAAGTGTTCCAGAAGACCAAGGACCAGATCATCGTGCGCCAGCAGCAGGAACTGCTGGAGCTGTCGACCCCGGTCGTCAAGCTGTGGAACGGCATCCTGGCGCTGCCGCTGATCGGCACCCTCGATTCGGCGCGCACCCAGGTGGTGATGGAAAACATCCTGCAGAAGATCGTCGACACCGGCGCCATCATCGCCATCATCGACATCACCGGCGTGCCGACCGTCGACACCCTGGTGGCGCAGCACCTGATGAAGACCATCGCGGCCGCCCGCCTGATGGGCGCGGACTGCATCATCAGCGGCATCCGCCCGCAGATCGCACAAACCATCGTGCATCTCGGCGTGAACCTGGAAGACGTGATCACCAAGGCCACGCTGGCCGACGCCTTCCTGGTGGCGCTGGAACGCACCGGCACCACGATCACCCTGAACAAGGCATAAGCGCGCCATGGAACGGATCCCAATCCTGCGCATGGGCGACCTGCTCCTGGTGACGATCCAGGTCGACATGCATGACCGCCTGGCCATGACGCTGCAGGACGACCTGACCCAGCGCATCGTCAGCGACGGCGCCAAGGGCGTGCTGATCGATATCTCGGCGCTGGACCTGGTCGACTCCTTCATCGGCCGCATGATCAGCAATACCGCCGCCATGGCGCGCGTGCTCGATGCCCAGACCGTGGTCGTCGGCATGCAGCCGGCGGTGGCCATTACCCTCGTCGAGCTCGGCCTGACGCTGCACGGCGTGAAGACGGCGCTGAACGTCGAAAAAGGCATGGCGCTGTTAGGAAAGAGCTTCAGCTAATGGGCGACGCGCAAACCAATGCAGTCCCGTTCGAGACCGAGTTGCTGGAACTGCACCGCCAGCAGCGCACCGCGCGGGTTACCCTGCGCCTGCGGTCGGACGAGGATGTCGTGGGACTGCGCAAACAGGTGCGCGAACGCGCGGTGGCCATCGCGTTGTCGCTGGTCGACCAGACCAAGCTGGTGACGGCCGCCAGCGAACTGGCGCGCAATACCATCAAGTACGGCGGCGGCGGCGAAGTGCATCTCGATGCGCTCGACGACGGCATGCGCAAGGGCGTGGGCCTGATCTTCGTCGATGCCGGTCCCGGCATCGCGGACATCGACAGCGCATTGCGCGACGGCTTCACCACCGGCGGGGGCCTCGGCCTCGGTTTCGGCGGTTCCAAGCGCCTGGTCGACGAGTTCGAGGTCGATAGCCGTCCCGGCGAAGGGACAGCAGTGCTGATAGTGAAATGGAAACGATGATCAGTTCGTTGACGCCGCAGCTGGTGTGTTCGATCGAACACGCCAGCGATGTCGCGGCGGCGCGCAGGGAAGGGCAGAAGCTGGCGGACAGCCTGGGTTTCAGTGAAACCCGGGCCGGCAAGCTGGCCCTGATCGTGACCGAGGCAGCCACCAATATCCTCAAGCACGCGGACCGCGGCGTGATCCACATCGGGCCGGCCCAGTCGAGCGCCGGCGTCGGCGTCGACGTGCTGGCGCTGGACGAAGGCCCCGGCATTCTGGACCTGTCGGCCAGCCTGGTCGACGGCATGTCCACGGCCGGCACATCGGGCACGGGCCTGGGCTCCATGCGCCGCCAGGCCGATGAATTCGACGTGTATTCGGAGCCGGGCAAGGGCTCGGTCTTCTTCATGCGGCTGTGGCGCGACGAACCTCCGCCCGACCCGTGCGGGGTCGAGGTCGGCGCGATGCTGACCCCGCTGGCTGGCGAAGACGAATGCGGGGATGGCTGGGCTGTCCGTTGCGAGCCTGGCGCGGCCACGCTGATGGCGTCCGACGGGCTCGGGCACGGACCGAACGCCGCGCGCGCGTCGGCCGCGGCGATCGGCGCCTTGAGCAAGAGCGCGCATGCCGTGGATACTGCGTCCGGCCTGATCCAGTCGGCGCACGAGGCGCTGCGCGGCACGCGCGGCGCTGCGCTGGCCGTGGCGCGCATCGATTACCAGACCTCGGAGCTGCGATTTGCCGGCATCGGCAACATCGCCGGCTATGTCTATGACGAGACCCGCCGCGCGCTGGTGTCGCACAATGGCATCGTCGGCCATAACATGCGCAAGGTGCAGGAATTTTCCGTGCCCTTTCCGCCAGGCGCTGTCTGCATCCTGCATTCGGACGGCATCCAGACCCAGTGGGACCTGGACAAGTATCCCGGCTTGCAGGGCCGCAGTACGGCGCTGATCGCGGCAGTGCTGATGCGCGACTTTATCCGTCGCCGCGACGATGCGATGGTGGTGGTGGTGCGCAGGGCCGCAGTGTCCCCTGGAGCGGCCGCGTGAGCGGGCAGCGCATCCTCAATGTCGCCCTCGACAACGACGAGGACGTGGTGCAGGTGCGCCAGCGTGCGCGCCAGCTGTCGGCGCTGCTGGGCTTTTCGCAGCAGGACCAGGTGCGCATCGGCACGGCTGTCTCGGAAGTGGCGCGCAGCGCCTGCCACCAGGGCTCCGGCGGGCGCGCCAGCTTCAGTTTCGACGACGAGGGCCGCCACCAGCAGCTGGAGGTGACGATCGTCGCCGGCACCGGTCCGCGCGAAGCGGTGCGCCAGATGCTGCCACCGGACGCCGACTCGCTGTCGGTGCCCGAACTGGCCCTGGTCACCGCGCACCGCCTGATGGACGAGTGCGAATCCGAACCGGTCGGCGCCGATGGCGGCATCGGCAAGGTCACGCTGCGCAAGATCCTGCCGCGCGATGCGGCGATGACCCGCGCCAGGCTGCTGGAGATCAGCGCGCGCCTGGCCGAGACGCCGGTGGCCAACCCGCTGCACGAACTGCAGCTGCAGAACCAGGAGCTGGTGGCCACGCTGTCCGAGCTGCGCGAGCGCCAGGAAGACCTGATCTCGCTCACGCGCGAGCTGGAAGACACCAACCGCGGCATCGTCGCACTGTACGCCGAGATCGAAGACAAGGCCGAGCGCCTGCGCAAGGCGGACGAGATGAAGTCGCGTTTCCTGTCCAATACCAGCCACGAGCTGCGCACGCCGTTGTCCTCGATCCGGGCGCTGGCCCAGCTGCTGCTCAACCGCATGGACGGCGACCTGACCGTCGAGCAAGAGCGCCAGGTGCAGTTCATCGCCAGCGCCGCCAACGATTTGTCCGAGCTGGTCAACGACCTGCTCGACCTGGCCAAGATCGAGGCCGGCAAGGTCGAGGTCCATTTCGATCCGGTCGTGGTCGACAACCTGTTCCGGGCTCTCAAGGGCATGCTGCGACCCCTGGTGGACGAAGCGCGGGTGGAACTGGTGTTCGAGCCGGACGATATTCCGGAGGCCTTCGAGTCCGACGAAGGGATGATTTCCCAGATCCTGCGCAACTTCATCTCGAATGCCCTGAAGTTCACCGAGAGCGGTTCGGTGCGGGTCTCGGCCACGCTGGACAAGGACGCGGACACGATCCGCTTCGACGTGACCGATACCGGCATCGGCATCAGCCAGGAGAACCTGCAACTGATCTTCGAAGAGTTCAGCCAGATCGAACACCCGCTGCAGCGGCGCAGCAAGGGTACGGGGCTGGGGCTGCCGCTTTGCCGCAAACTGGCCGATCTGCTCGGCGGGCGGGTCCTGGTCACCAGCGCGGTGGGTGCCGGATCGACCTTTTCACTGGAACTGCCGCGCCGCCATCCATCCAGGGATGGCAACCATGGAACGAACGAATGAATTCCCATCCGACCAAGACTCCCACGATCCTGAACGTCGACGACAACGACGGCGCGCGCTATGCCAAGACCCGCATCCTGCAAAGCGCCGGCTTCGAGGTCATCGAGGCGGCCAACGGCACCGACGCGCTCGAGATCGTGCGCGAGCAGCACCCGACCCTGGTGCTGCTCGACGTGAAGCTGCCCGACATTAACGGCATCGAAGTGTGCCGCCGCATCAAGGCCAACCCGGACAGCAGCATGGTGCTGGTGCTGCAGACGTCGGCCGCATTGACCGGACGCGCCGACAAGATCCGCGGCCTGGAAGGCGGCGCCGACAACTACCTGGCCGCCCCGATCGAGGCCGATGAGCTCATTGCGAACGTCAACGCCCTGGTGCGCATGCGCCAGACCCAGGTCGACCTGCGCGACAGCGAGGAGCGCTTCCGCCAGATCACCGACAACATCGACGACGTGTTCTGGATGTTTTCCGTGCCGGATGCGGAGCTGGTGTACGTCAGCCCGGCCTACCCGGTGCTGTGGGGACGCAGCAGCGACGCCTTGCGCGGGCAACCGGCTTCATGGCTCGACGCCGTGCATCCGGACGACCGCGCGCGCATGGCGCAGCGCTGGGAGCAGCTGGCCCTGATGCCGCACTACGACGAGGAATTCCGCCTGACCGGGCAGGACGGCAAGACGCGCTGGGTGCGCGACCGCCTGTTCCCGGTGCGCGGCCAGCGCGGCGACGTCTACCGCGTGGCGCGCGTGACCAGCGACATCACCGCCCGCAAGGAAATGGAAGCGCTGCTGCGCGCCGCCGACCGCAACAAGAACCAGTTCCTGGCCACGCTGGCGCACGAACTGCGCAATCCGCTCAGCCCGATTCGCAATGCCGCGGCCCTGCTGGGCACCGCCGGCGACAGCAGCGGCGAGCGCCAGGCGCGCGCGCGCGAAGTCATCACGCGCCAGGTCGACCACCTGGCCCACCTGGTGGACGACCTGCTGGACGTGGCGCGCATCTCGGAAGGCAAGATCGTGCTGCGGCGCGAAGACGTCAATCTCGGCACCGTGGTGCACCAGGCCATCGAGACCGCGGGCCCGCTCATCACGGCGCGGCGCCACCGCCTGGAAGTGAAGCTGCCGGAGCAGGAGGTCTGGGTGTCGGGCGACCCGGTGCGCCTGGCCCAGTCGATCGGCAACCTGCTGCACAACGCCGCCAAGTTCACGCCGCAGGGCGGCACGATCACCATCTCCGCCAGCCTGCGCGGCGAGCACCGCGTGCGCATCTCGGTGCACGACACCGGCATCGGCATTGCCGAGGACAACCTGCCGCGCATCTTCGGCATGTTCGCCCAGGTCGACGTGCCGCCCGACCGCGCGCCGGAAGGCCTCGGAATTGGCCTGTCGCTGGTGTCGCACCTGCTCGAGCTGCACGGCGGGCGCCTGATGGCCGAGAGCCCGGGCATCGGCATGGGCAGCACCTTCACGGTGGAGCTGCCCCTGCTGCACGTGGCCCCGGCCTCGCCCAGCCTGGAATGCATTCCCGCCCTTGACGCCGGCGGCAGCGGCCTGCGGGTGCTGCTGGTGGACGACAATGTCGACGCCATGGAGATGATGGGCTTCCTGCTGTCCGAGATGGGCTACGAGACCTGCACGACCTCGGACGCCGCGCAGATCGAGGGCCTGGCGCTGCATCACCGGCCGCAGGTGATCGTGCTCGACATCGGCCTGCCGGGCATCGACGGCTACGAAGTCGCGCGCCGCATCAAGAAGAACCCGGCGCTGGCCGGCATTCGCCTAGTCGCCCACACCGGCTACGGCTCGCCCGAAGACCGCAAGCGCGCCCTGGAAGCCGGCTTCGATGCCCACCTGGTCAAGCCGGCCGAACTGGACGACCTCGAGCAGGCGCTCAAAGGCTAGGCTAGACTACTTGCTGGAGGAACGGCCTCCCCCATAGCGGGACTGAATGACCGGGACGGCCCGGCTTTTCGAAAGGAGAGCCGGGATATGGCCTGGATCATGTTGCTGGTAGCGGGAATCTTCGAAGTCGTGTGGGCGTATGCGATGAAACAGTCGAGCGGGTTCACCCGCTTGTGGCCCACCGTCGTCACCTTGGCCGCGATGGCCATCAGCTTTTTCCTGCTCGCCGCGGCGATGCGGACGATTCCACTGGGGACCGCGTACACCATCTGGACCGGGATCGGTGCGGTGGGGGCGTTCGTGGTGGGCGTTACGCTGCTGGGCGAGCAGTTCAATCCGATGCGTGCGATTGCCGCGGTGTTGATCGTGTGCGGGTTGGTCCTGATGAAGCTGGCGGCTGATTGATGTGCTGGTGATTGCCCGCACACCGCGAACATAAAAAAAGCCCCGTAAGCGCGGGGCTTTTCTACTTCAGCACGAAGCGAATTACTTCTCCTGCACCGTAAACTCCCCAAAGGCCTTGAGCTGCTCGCCCACCGCAGCCTGGTCGCCCACGACCACGATCGACTGGCTCTCAGGCGAGAAGTACTTCTTCGCTACGTCGCGTACCTGCTCCGGCGTGACCTTCTGGATGCGCGGCACGTACTGGCCCAGGAACTCGGGCGGCAGGCCGACCAACCAGTTCTGCGCCAGGGTGCCGGCCACCGAGCGCTGCAGCTGGTTGCTGATCATGTAGCCGCCGGCCACGTAGCGCTTGTTCATCTCCATTTCCTTCGGCTGCACCAGGTCCGCACCGATGCGCTTGTACTCGCTGAAGTACTCGTTCAGCGCCGCACCGGTCACTTCGTTGCGCACGTCGGCGCCGCCGACGATGGCGCCGCCTGCACGGTTCATGCGGGCGCCGGCCGAGGCGCCGTAGGTATAGCCCTTTTCCTCGCGCAGCTTGATGTTGACGCGGCTCGAGAAGCCGCCGCCCAGGATGGTGCTGGCCAGGCGCAGCGGGACCTGTTCCTCGGCGCTGGCGGCGATGCCGGGGCTGCCCAGGCGCAGGGTCGACTGCACGCTGCCGTTACGCTGCAGCAGGATGCGCGCCGGCTTGGCCGCCGCGGGCGCCGCGGCGGTGTCCGGCGCTGCCGGGCCGCTGGCCTTCCAATCGCCGAATGCCTGCTGCGCCAGCTTGAGTCCCTCGGCTTCGGTGATGCGGCCGGTGATCACGAGCAGGGCGCGGTCCGGGCGCACGCGGCGCGCGTGCTCGGTGCGCAGCATGTCCTGGGTCACGGCATTGATCGCCTCCGCGGTCGGGGTGGTGCGGCTGTACGGGTGCTCGCCATAGATGGCCTTGCTGATTGCGCGCTCGGCGCGGAAGGTCGGCTGGGTCTCGGACACGCGCAGCGCCTGCAGCGCATTGGTCTTGGCCAGCTGCACCTCGTTTTCCGGGAAGGCCGGGGTGCGGGCGACTTCGGCCAGCAGCTGGGCCATCTGTGCGGCCTGCGACGACAGCGCATTGCCCGAGACGACGATGCCGTCGGCGTTGGCGCTGGCGCCGATCTCGCCGCCCATGCCTTGCGCGGCTTCGGCGATGGCGCGCGAGTCGCGCTTGGCCGTGCCTTCGCTGAGCAGGCCGGCCATCATGGTGGCGAAGGCCGGCGTCGCGGGCGCATCCGCGGCAAAGCCGGCGTTACGCACGGCCAGCACGAAGTCCACGCGCGGCAGGCCCTTGCGCGGCACCACCCAGACGTTCAGGCCGTTGGCCAGCGTCTTCTTGGCGATCTTCGGCACGGGGATCGGCTTGTCCTTGCCATAGGCAGGCATGGTCAGTTCTTTTTCCGCGGCAGGCGCGGCCCAGGCTGCCGGCGCGAACGCCAGGGAGACAGCCAGCGAGGTTGCCAGTACAGGCATCAGTTTGTTCATGATGCGCTCCTTATTTGTTGGCGCCGGCAGGTGCGGCGGCAGGGGTGGCGGCGGCGGGGGCCGCCAGCATGGCGGCCGGCTTGCGGTCGATGACGGTACGGTTGGTCGGCACCAGGTAGGTGCGCACCGCGCGCTGGATGTCGCTCGAGGTCACGCCTTCGATCCAGCCCGGGATCTTGTTGACCACGTTGGCGTCGCCCCACAGCACCTGCATCTTGGCCATCATGTCGGCGCGGTTGATGAAGCTTTCCAGCTGGTTGTTCCAGTCGGCCAGCATGCGGGTCTTGACGCGCTTGAGGGTGGCGGCATCGACGCCGTTCTGCGCGACCTTGCCGATCTCCTCGTCCATCGCCTTGAGCAGCGCGTCGGCGCTGCTGTTGGGCTTGTACAGCGCGAACACGGTGAGCAGGGTCGGGCCGTCGTATTCGAACGGGCCGGTCAGGCCGAACAGGGTGTCGACGTTGAGCGCGATCTCGCGGCCCTTGACCAGGCCCTGGTAGAACAGCGAGGCGTCGCCGCCGGCCAGCACCTCGGCCAGCACGGCCACGGCGGCCTGGTCCTTGTGGCCGCGCGGCGGGATCTTCCACGCTGCGGCCACGGCCGGCACCTGGGCCAGGGCGTCGCTTTGCACGATGCGCTTCTCGACCGTGTTCAGGCCTTCGGAAAAATCGGTGGCTTTCGGGGTTGGACGGGCAGGGATCTTGCCGAAGTATTTCTCGGCCAGCGCGAAGCCCTGGCTAGGCGTGATGTCGCCGGCAATCGCGATCACCGCATTGTTCGGGCCGTAGTAGTCGCGGTGGAAGGCGCGCACGTCGTCCAGGCTGGCGTTCTCGAGGTCCTCGAAGCTGCCGTAGCCGTCGTGGTTGTTCTCCCACTTCTGGAAGGCCTGCTGGCTGATGTCGATCCACATGAAGCCGCCGTACGGCTGGTTCTTCACGTTCACGCGGATCTCTTCCTTGACCACGTCCTGCTGGTTCTTCAGGGTCGCGGCATTGAAGTCGAGGGTCTTCATGCGGTCCGCTTCCAGCCACAGGATCGGCTCCAGCGCCGATACCGGCGCGGTCTCGATGTAGTTGGTGTAGTCGGGACGGGTCGAGCCGTTGTTGCGTCCGCCGCCGCCGGTGATGGTGGTGTCGAACACGCCCTTCTTGGCGTTCGGCGTGCCCTGGAACATCAGGTGCTCGAACAGGTGGGCGAAGCCGGTACGGTTGCGGGGTTCCAGGCGCATGCCCACGTGGTAGACGACCGAGACGCCGACGGTCGGCGAACTGTGGTCTTCGGTGACGATGACCGTCAGGCCGTTATCCAGCTTCTTGACGTTGACGGGCAGGGTCCACTGGTCCGCGGTGGCGGCGAAGGCCGACAGCGAGAAGGTGAGCCCGGCCAGCAAAACAGGTAATTGGCGCATGCGCATTGGTGACCTCGAAAATGTACTCGGGAAGGTGAGCGGTAAGGGTGATTCCACTGACGGCCGTGGCCATCATGCGCTGCATATTAGCGCAAAGACATGCCAATAATTAATCTTTTTTTGATGAAAAGTTTGCGTTAAGTCCAAGGAATGTTTCAGGATGATAAGGGAGCTCCATCCCGCCATATGCCGCCCTGGGCCGCGTTTTATGCAGTTCATCGCAGGGCGGTAGGGGGCGGCGGCCGGAACCGATATAGTTGCAACATGCTAAGACCGCGACCCGGGCAGCCCGGGTTGCCGGACATGGTGCGGACGAGCTGGCCTATCCGGCCGGCAGCGTCCGACCGCCGGAACTATCTATATGTATGTGGAGAATGTAATGAAACACCTTGTCAAGCTCGGCGCTGTTTTCGCCGCACTGTGCGCTGCGCTGTTCACCTTCATGGGCGCCGCCCTTGCCGCAACCGAAAGGGTCACGGAGAGCCGGCCGGTCGACGCGCGCGTGGTGCGCGTCAAGCTCGATGGGGTGGTGGACCTGAAGATCCGCCAGGGCGCCACGCCGATGCTGGTACTGAGCGGCGACCCGCGCCTGCTGGGCAAGACCACCACGCTGCAAAGCGGCGACACCCTCAACATCGGCACCGAGACCCGCGGCGTGAGCATCAACCTGGGCCGCAGCATGGGCCTGCATGCCGAACTGACCCTGCCGAACCTGCGCGAAGTGAGCTCGGAGAGCGTCGGCGGCACCACGGTCAGCGGTTTTTCGGGCGATGAGCTCGAGCTCAACCTCGATGGGGCCGGCTCAATGAATGTATCATGTAATTACAGGGTCCTCAGCGCCAACCTGGGCGGCGTCGGCAGCATGAAATTGCATGGCATCGACAGCGACAACGTCGAGCTGAACCTGAGCGGCGCCGGCTATGTGACGCTGTCGGGCCGCAGCAAGCAGCTCAAGGCGGAACTGGGCGGGCTGGGCGGGCTCGATGCCCAGTCCTTCTCGGCCGAGAAGGTCACGCTGGAGCTGTCGGGCCTGGGCAACGCCACCGTAACCGCCCGCGACAGCGCCAACCTGACCCTGTCGGGCATGGGCTCGGTGACGGTGCACGGCAAGCCGGCCAACCGCAAGGTCAGCGTCGACGGACTGGGCAAGGTCAACTGGAAGTAAGGCAGCCGGGCAGGGAAGAACGAGAACCAGCGCAGCACGAGCAAAACGAGCGCCAGCCGACAAGAACAATGGGAGTCCTCACGGACACCAAGGGTACGCAGAGATCCTGATCCGATGTACGAGACATGAAAAAACTATTCGTAGCGATCGCCTTCGCGCTCGGCCTGCAGGCCAGCGCGCAGGCGGGCTTCGCGGAAGGGGCGAGCGCCTACAACGCGCGCAACTACGCGACAGCACTGAAAGAGATCGTGCCGCTTGCCCGCTCCGGCCACGCGGACGCCCAGCATTTGCTGGGCCTGATGTATTACATGGGCCGGGGCGTCGCGCGCGACTACAAGCAGGCCTACTCGTGGCACCACAAGGCGGCCCAGCAGGGCAAGGCGGACGCGCAATACGTCGTCGGCGCCATGTACTACACCGGCAACGCCGTGCCGCAGGACCAGCGCCACGCGGTGTCGTGGTTCCGCAAGGCGGCCGAGCAGGGCCATGGCGAAGCCCAGCACGCGCTGGGACTGATGTACCGCTACCACCAGGCCGGCATGCCCCAGGACATGGTGCTGGCCTACATGCTGTGGAACCTGGCGGCGGCCAGCGGCAACCACAACGCGGTCGAACAGCGCGCCGCGATCTCGCGCCAGATGACGCAGGAGCAGATCGAGGAAGCGCAGGCGCTGTCGCGCACCTGGAAGCCGGGCAGGCCGCTGCCGACGGCCTCGCGCACGGGAAGCAATTCGTAAAAAAACCGCCGGCGATGCCGGCGGTTCTTGTTTGTGGATTCACGGCGTCGCGACCGCTGCCGGCTTGTTCATCCGCCGCAGCAAGGTCAAGGGCACCGCATTGCCCATCGCCTGGTAGCCCAGGTCGTTCGGATGCAAGTGGTCGCCGCTGTCGTAGGCCGGCAGCAGCCGCGCCGGGTGCGCCGGGTCGCGCGTGGCGCGGTCGAAATCGATCACCGCGTCGAACTCGTCGTGGTTGCGGATCCAGTTGTTGACCGCCTGCCGCACCACTTCCTTCTCGGGCGAGTAGTAGCCGGCGCCCTCGAAGGGCGTGAGGGTGGCGCCGACGATGGCGATGCCCTTGGCGTGGGCGCGGGCGATCAGCTGGCGGTAGCCGGCGATCAGGTCTTCCGCCGTCACCGGGTTGGCGGGCGAGCTGTTGCCGATGTCGTTGATGCCGATGAGGACCACCAGGATGCGCACCCCGGCGGTGGAGAGCACGTCGCGGTCGAAGCGTTCCAGCGCGCTGCGCCCGGCCAGGGGATTGGGCGAGTTGCCCAGCAGCCGGTTGCCGCTGATGCCGCGGTTGACCACGCCCAGGCGCTGGTGGATGCCGAGGATCGCATCGCGCTCGGTCTGCAGGCGCCGCGCCAGCCAGTCCGGCCAGCGGTTGTTGGTATCCGGCGTGCTGCGGGTGCCGTCGGTGATCGAGTCGCCCAGGGCCACGATCGACAGGCCCGCGGTGTCGACTTCGACCGCCGTCAGGAAGGGCCAGATGGCGATCGTGCGCTGCACCGGCAGGGTCGCGGCGGCCGTGAAGTTGCCGGGCAGCGAGACGTAGCCGGTCTGCAGCGCCAGCGCGTGCAGGGTGGTGGCCTGCACGGTGCCCGGCAGGTAGAGGCTGACCGCCAGGTCGGACAAGGGCGGAACGTTCAGCTCCACCGGATCGGACAGCACCGGCGCGCCGGGTGGGATCGTCACCGCACTGCGCCCCCCGAAGGTGAGCGCGCGGTCGGTGCCGGCCGCGACGTCGGACCCGCCGGCGCGCAGCCCGATGCGCGCGGCGCCCACGGTGAGCGGCACGCTGCCCATTTCGTTCGACAGCCGGATGCGCACGCGGTTGCCGCCGATGCTGGTATGGACTACCAGGCGCACGGTCTGGTCGGTAAAGGTCTGCAGGCTGGCCTCGGGCGGCGGGCCGGCCGGCGCCGTACCCCAGGTGGTGTTCCAGCGCTGGCCGAGCCAGTCCTGGGCGCCGGCGGGATGGGGCAGGGCGATGGCGGCGGCCAGCATGGCGCTGCCCAGCAGCAGGCGCCGTCGCGGTGGAGCGGGTCCGTGGGTAGACGAAGCCAGGCCATCCTTGAAGCGCTGGACGACGTCGGCCAGATAAGGCAGGAAGCGTTTCATGCGGTTGCTCCTTGAAATGACAGCCATGCGTTAGGCATGAGCTTGTCTCATCAATCTAACGAGCTCGGCAGCACGGAACAAGGCGGCGGCAGGCGCCTTCCTTGCGCAAAATCGAGGCGCCGAAAGATTGATATTCCTGCAAGAATTTTTGCTGGCAGCTGGAGAAATGTTGTCCGGGATTTGACTCGGAAATATGTTGCGACTGTACGCATTCGCACCGAGACCGGGCATGAACCCCGCTAGGGTGGCCCTTCCATCAGCGAGGAGCAGTCATGAGCAAGCGTTCAGATGTACGCATCGAAGACCCGACGATGCCGGCCGGAGGCTGGGGTTCCCTCAGCGAAGTCACCACCATCCTGTTCGACCAGCGGGTGCCGCTCAAGGATAGCCGGCTGCTGCTCAAGCAGAACAAGCCGGACGGCTATGCCTGCGTGAGCTGCGCCTGGGCCAAGCCGGCCAACCCGCACCCCTTCGAGTTCTGCGAAAGCGGCGCCAAGGCCACGGCCTGGGAAACCACCAGCAAGACGATTCGGGCCGACTTTTTCGAGCAGCACACCGTCACCGGGCTGGAAGACTGGGACGACCACCGGCTGGAAGACCAGGGGCGCCTGACCGTGCCGCTGCGCTACGACGCGCACACCGACAAGTACCGCGAGATCGGCTGGGAACAGGCCTTCGCCGAGATCGGCGCGTCCCTGCGCGGCTATGATCCGGAGAAAGTCGTGTTCTACAGCTCGGGACGGGCTTCGCTCGAGACCTCCTACATGTACGGCCTGCTGGCGCGCATGTACGGCAACAACAACCTGCCGGACAGCTCGAACATGTGCCACGAAAGCACCTCGGTCGGCCTGCAGAAGACCATCGGCGTGCCGGTCGGCACCGTGGTGCTGGACGACTTCGAGCAGACCGACTGCATCTTCTTCTTCGGCCAGAACGTGGGCGTGAACAGCCCGCGCATGCTGCACCAGCTGCAGGCCGCGCGCAAGCGCGGGGTGCCGATCATCACCTTCAATCCGCTGCGCGAGCGCGGGCTGGTGAGCTTCACCAACCCGCAGTCGCCGCTCGAGATGCTGACCGGGCAGGAAACGGCCATCAGCACCCAGTACCTCCAGGTCAAGCCGGGCGGCGACACGGCCGCCGTCATGGGCCTGTGCAAGGCGATCCTGGCACTGGACGATGCGGCGCGCAACGGCGGCGCGCGGCGCGTGCTCGACACCGCCTTCCTGCTGGAGCACACCAAGGGTTTCGAGGAATTCGAGGCGGCGGTGCGGGCCTGCGACTGGGCGGACATCGAGCGCGAATCGGGCCTGTGGCGCATCGACCTGGAAGCCGCGGCCGCCGTGTACTGCAGGTCCAGCGCCGTGATGGCGGTCTACGGCATGGGCCTGACCCAGCACCGCAACGGCGTGCAAAACGTGACCATGATGGTCAACCTGCTGCTCCTGCGCGGCAATATCGGCAAGCCCGGCGCCGGCGTGTGCCCGGTGCGCGGCCACTCGAACGTGCAGGGCCAGCGCACGGTCGGCATCACCGAAAAGCCCGAGCTCGCGCCGCTCGACAAGCTCAAGGAACAATATGGTTTCGAGCCGCCGCGCGATACCGGCATGAACACGGTGGAAGCCTGCGAAGCCATCCTCGCGAAGGATCTGCAGGCCTTCATTGGCCTGGGCGGCAACTTCGTGCGCGCGGTGCCGGAGCGCGGCCTGATGGAAGCGGCCTGGCGCGAGCTGCCGTTGACCGTGCAGATCGCCACCAAGCTCAATCGCAACCACGTCATTCACGGCAAGGCGTCCTACATCCTGCCTTGCCTGGGCCGGATCGAGATCGACCGCCAGGCCGGCGGGCCGCAGGCCGTGAGCATCGAGGACAGCACCGCCTGCATGCACGGCTCGCGCGGCATGGCAGAGCCGGTGGCCCCTACGCTGCTGTCGGAACCGGCCATCGTGGCCGGCATCGCCAAGGCCACGCTCGCGCCCAATCCGCGCGTGGACTGGGACCGCTGGGTGGCCGACTACGGCAGCGTGCGCGAGGCGATCGCCGAGACCTATCCCGAGATCTTCCACGATTTCAATGAGCGCATGTGGACGCCGGGAGGTTTTCGCAAGCCCATCGCCGCGGCCGACCGGGTCTGGAAGACCGAGAGCGGCAAGGCGACGTTCACGGTGCCCGAGGACTTGAAAGGCAATCCCGACCTGGCCGGCGGCAATGCGACGCTGCGCCTGTTCACGGTGCGCAGCGACGGCCAGTTCAACACGACGATCTACAGCCATGACGACCGTTTCCGCGGCGTCTACGGCAGCCGCATGGTGATCTTCATGGCACGCGCCGACATGGCCAAGCATGCGCTGGCCCAGGGCGACCTGGTGGCGCTGCGCACTGCGACGGACGATGGCGTCGAGCGGCGCATCGGCGGCCTGGCCGTCGTGCCCTACGACGTGCCCGCGGGCTGCATCGCCGGCTACTTCCCCGAGCTCAATCCGCTCATCCCGCTGTGGCACCACGCCAAGGAAAGCAAGGTGCCGGCGGCCAAGGCGATCGACGTCATCCTCGAACGCGATGGGAGGGTGACGTGAACGCCGGCGACGCCTTCTTCGCGCCGGAAGGCGCGTCCAGGCTGCCGGCCGCCTGCTGGGCCGATGGACGCTTGGAAGCGGGCCACGAGGTCGTGGCCGACGAAGTGCCGGTGGCGCTGAGCTACAACGGCATCAGCCACGCCGTGATGCTGGCCTCGCCCCAGGACCTGGAGGATTTCGCGGTCGGCTTTTCGCTCGGCGAGCGCATCGTGCGCCATGCGCGCGACATCCACGACATCGAGGTCGAAGAAACCTGCAATGGCATCGTCATCGAGATGCGCATCGCCTCCGGCGCCCTGATGCGCCTGAAGGAATCGCGCCGCGCACGCACGGGCAAGACCGGCTGCGGCCTGTGCGGGGTCGAGAGCCTGGCCTGGTTCGAGGACGACGCCATGGATCCGCCGCAGGCCGGCGCTGCGGCCACCGTCTTCGAACACGCCGCGCTGCACCACGCGATGGCCGCCATGTCGGCGCGCCAGCAGCTGCACCTCGCGACCGGCGCGGTGCACGCCGCCGGCTGGGCCGACCGCGACGGCGCCTTGCTGTGCGTGCGCGAAGACGTGGGCCGCCACAATGCGCTCGACAAGCTGGTCGGCGCACTGGTGACGGCCAGGTGCGACATGGCCGGCGGCTTCGCGGTGGTCACGAGCCGCGCCAGCTTCGAGATGGTGCAGAAGGCGGCGCGCGCGGGCTTTCCGCTGCTGGCCGCGATTTCGGCGCCGACCGCGCTGGCGGTGAAGCTGGCGGAGCAGGCCGGCCTCACGCTGGCCGGTTTCGTGCGCGGAGGGCGCCACGTTCTCTACACACATCCGCAACGGCTTGCCCAGATGCCGGTATGATCCTGTCCTTCGCATAAAAGCATCTGGAGTAATCAATGGTCATCGTGACCCACAACGGCAAGTTCCATGCCGACGACGCATGGGCAGTCGCGGCCCTGCACATCCTGTTCCCCGACGCGGAGATCGTGCGCACCCGCGACAGCGCCGTCATCGAGGCGGCCGATTTCGTCGTCGACGTCGGCGGCGTCTGGGATCCGGCCACCGGCCGCTTCGACCATCACCAGAAAGGCTTCGAGGGCGCGCGCGCCAGCGGCGTGCCCTATGCCAGCGCGGGCCTGGTCTGGCGCGAATTCGGCGGGCGCTGCGTGGCCGCGCTGGCCGCGCTGCACACCGGGCACCAACTGGATGCCGACACCGCGCAGCAGCTGGCCTATGCCATCGACAGCGACATCGTCCAGTACCTGGATCTGTCGGACGTGGGCGCGGCCAAGAACGCGCCGGGCGGCTACGGCATGTCGGCCGTGGTCTCGGGCTACAACCCGAACTGGATGGACGAGCAGCGCCTCGGCTATGGTGCCCAGGCCGAGGCCTATCGCCTGGAGCAGTTCCGCAAGGCCATGGCCTTCCTCACCGACGTGATGGCCAATGCCGTGAAATACCGGGTCGGCGCCACGCTGGCGCTGGCCCAGGTGCGCCAGGCCGAGCCGATGGAAGAGGGGCGCCTGCTGTTCCTGAAGAACGCCGCACTGCCGTGGACGTCCGTGGTGCGCAAGGAAATGCCCAAGGTGCTGTTCGTAATCAGCCACAGCCTGTCGGAAGACCGCTACATGCTGCACACGGTGCCGGCGACCACCGATTCCTTCGACGCCCGGGCCGACCTGCCGGAACCCTGGGCCGGCCTGCGCGACGAGGAACTGGCCGCGGTAACCGGCGTGCCGGACGCGAAGTTCTGCCATAACGGCCGCTTCATTGCTGCAGCGAAATCATTTGACGGTGCCTATGCCATGGCAAGGCAGGCTTTGCAGGCGGTGGATGCGGGTTTGACGCCGATCTTCGCCGACCGCGTTTCCTGAGAGGCAATGTCATTTTGGGTTAAGTAAGGCACTGTCGCAGCGCAGCAGACCGTCTATCGTGGACTCATGGCGAAGATTGTTTCCATGAGAAAGCTGTACGCGATGGAGCGCATGTCTGCAGCCCTGAACCGGGCTGCGGCGGCGCGGCCCTTCGGCCCGGATACCGACCGGGCACTGCGCTGGGCCGCGGCCTGGGGCATGTCGGCCGGCATTCGCAGCCGCTATACGCGCCTGCGACTGCGGCGCGGTACCTTGCTCGGCGTCTGTCCCGAACTGCATCCGCCCGCCTACGCAAGCGGCTCCAGCGTCCTGCATGCCGATCCGGAGAGTTGATCGGCCTTGTCTGGCCACTATGTTAGTTGAACAACCGTCGTAACCGTCCGGTGCAGGCCGGAACCCGTTTTTGTATGCAAGATCGGGGTCAGGTCTGACATTCGGACACGGACTCAACCGTGTATGCAAGATCGGGGTCAGGTCTGACATTCGGACACGGACTCAACCGGGAAAAGGCTGAGCTCGTGTCCAATTGTCAGACCTGACCCCGAAGGTGTGACCCAACCGGGAAAAGGCTGAGCTCGTGTCCAATTGTCAGACCTCGTATATTGAACAAACCGATTCTGCGATTGATAATGGTGGCGATACGGCCGGGTGAGGTGACTTCGT